>JBCBCF010000074.1:0-16446 GCA_038530905.1 Acidobacteriota bacterium | reverse complement strand
AGGTGGTCCCGATCGGCGAGAAAGCGGACGAGGCCGTCGGCCGGAACCCGGCGAAAAAGGCTCTCGAACGCCAGCGGAGCGAGACCGGGCTCTCGTTCGAGGAAGGCGAGGAACACACGGTCGAGAAACCGCGCCCGCCGCCGCCAGGTCGTGACCGCCGCCGGCGAGCGGCCGCTCCGGACCGCTTGAGCGATCCGCCGAGCCGTCGCCTGAATTGCACCGAACGCATAGCCGCTGGACGCGCGAGCATGGCCGCCGCGGATGCCGATGTCGATCACACGGGCCGTCGCCGATTGCGGCGCGGCCAGCTCGGGAGTCATCGGGATGCTTCCGACTTCTTCGCCCTGGATCTCGAGATGCGGCCCAACGCCGTGGTGCGCGGCCAAATACTCCCGGATCTTGGCCTCGGACTCGGGAACAGAAGACACGTCAAGAGGGCGATCGTGCGGGCTGCGAACGAAGTAGGTCGCCTCGACAAGCGCCTCGGTGGTGGAGAACGGAAGAAGATAAGCAAAGCAAATCTCGTCCGGCCGCCGGCTCGACGTCGTCGGCGCGAGGCGAAAGTCCATCAACTCCACCGTCTCCGGGTCGAAGACCGGCGCAGACGTCCGCACGAAGAGGCCATGGAAGAGCTGCGTCAGCCCCGAGGTCGCTTTGGGTGGCCGGGAGTCGAAGAGGTAGGCACCCTCCCGGTGGCCACGGTCGGTTTCGACCCGGACCTGGTGGCTCGTCTGCTCACAGCCCGTGACCCGCGTTCCGAGATGTAGATCGACGTTGGGTGCGTTCCGCAGCCGGTCGAGAGCGAGAGCATAGAAATCGCCGGCTGCGATGCATTGATAAGGATAGCGAGTCGACGCGGCGATGGCTCTCGACGGACCGTTCGAGACTGCCCATCTGTTCCACTGGTGCCCGACCGCTGCTTCGAACGGATGCGACCCGAACCGCCAGGAGCACCAGGTTCGATCGGAAGCGTAGTGGCGGCGAGGCTCGATGACGACGATCGGTCGGTCATCGATGCCCGCTTCGAGGAAATGAACTGCAAGGCTCAGGCCGGCGCAGCCGCCGCCCGCGACGAGGAGAGCGCGGCGGGCCATGCTGACCTCAACGCATCGCGCGAGCGGGCGACTCGGAGAAGCCGTTCCTGCCACCCAACCACAGCGTCGCACTCGGTAGGGCATTCAACGGGCGGTGCAGATGCTCTTTGTGTCGGCGGCTGCTTTGATCTGTCTGCAAGCCGCCGGTGGCGAGAGTAGCGAGCGAGCGAACCGCCTCCCATGCCTTCCGTCGCTTCGAGGTGTAGACGCGCCGGCGCCAGTAGCCGGTGCCGGCTGCCCGAATGCCAGATCCGATCGCCTCGTAGCTCCGGCTCGCGGTGAGAATGCCCCAGCGGGCGCCCGCTGGCAGCAGCGGGATCCCGAGGTCCGAGCTGCGGTAATAATCAGCCGCCAGGTCGAGCACCCGCTCAACCGCACCGAACAGCTGTTCGGACCCCTCCGCTTCGCCTCGAATTCCTCGTTCGACCGCGCCGGCATCGACCCAGGAGCGCGGCAGGTAGATCCGGTCGGCCGCGAAATCCTCGGCGACATCTCGGGCGATGTTCGTGAGCTGCATCGCGATGCCGAGATCGACGGCATAGAGAACAGCATCCGAAGCCTCGGTCCGAAGCACACGACACATCATGACTCCGACGGTCGATGCCACCTGATAGCAGTAGCGGACAAGGTCGTCTCTCGACTCGAATCGAACGAGGCCGAGGTCGGTGCGCAAACCGCGCACCAGCTCTCGAGCGAACTCTGTCGGGATGCTTCGCCGCTGCGCCAGATCGAGGAAGGCCGCCACAGGCTCGAGGGTTGAACTGCCTCGTTCCAAATCACCGTAGACACGGTCGAGCCAGAGGCGACCAACTCGAGGATCCTCCACATCGTCCGCCAGATCGTCGACGACTCGGCAGAACCGATAGAGCGTGGCGACGTCGGCGCGCACGGCCCTCGGCAGCAGTGCGGTGGCGAAGGAAAACGTCTTGGCGCGACGCGACATGAGGGCGGCAGCCGGCCCTCCAGCGCCCTCGCCAAGGAGCCGTGCGGCCGACCGAACGTCGGGGGACTGGCGGTCGACTCTGTCGGCGGGCGCAGCGGGAATGGAGATGCTGCGCTGGCGCGCGAGGGTTTCGCGCTCCTCGTCGAGAAGCCGATCCAGAACCTTCGCCGAGCTCAACACCCCTGGAACTCCGGCTCCTGGATGCGTCCCTGCACCAACGAGGTAGAGGTCCCTCAGCTCCTCGGACCGGTTGTGGTAGCGGAAATACGCAGATTGCGTCAGCGTCGGCTGAATCGAGAATCCGGCACCGTGCATGGAAAGGAGACGATCCTCGAAATGCTGGGGGGTGACGTAGAAATCCGCAGTGATGTCGTTGCTGAGGTCCGGGCAGACGGTTTCCGAGAGGCGCGCTACCAGCCGATCACGAAGCCTGGGCGCGGCGTCGGCCCAGTCGATGCCAGCCTGGAGATTCGGCACCGGGACGAGGGCATACATGGACTCGCACCCGGGCGGTGCCAACGACGGATCTGTTCTCGTCGGTGCATGCAGATACAGACTCATATCCTCGGCCAGGACCCGACGCTCGAAGATGTCGTCGATGAGGCCGCGGTAGCGGGGACCGAGAAGAATCTCGTGATGCGCCAGATGTGGGTAGGTTCGGCGAGAGCCGAAGTAGAGAACGAAGAGCCCCATGGAGTAGCGCTGCCGCCCGATCCGCCGGTCGCTCCACTTCGATCGATGCTCAGGGCGCACGAGATGTCGATAGACGAACGGCGCGTCGGCGTTGGCGACCACCACGTCGGCTTCGAGCATCTCCCCGGACTCCAGCCGAACCCCTCGCGCCCGCGCGCGGCGTCCTCCACCCTCCGGGCCTTCAGCAACGATCTCTTTCACCGATTGGCCGAGACGCAAGACGACGCCCTGCTCCTGCAGAAGGCGGACCAAACCATCGACGAGAGCGGCAGTTCCTCCCATCACGAAATGCACCCCGCCGACGCGCTCGAGATAGTGGATCAGGGAGTAGACGGACGTGGTCGTGAATGGATTGCCGCCAACGAGAAGCGGGTGGAAGCTCAGAGCTTGCCGCAGAAGAGGATGGCGGATGAAGCTCGCCGTTTGGCGGTAGACGCTTCGGTCGCTGCGAAGTCGAGCCAACTTCGGCGCCGCCTTCAACATCGTTTGCAGCTGATGAAACGGCTGGTCCCCAAGACGCTCGAAGCCTTCTCGGTAGATGCTCTCGGTCTGGTTCAGCAGGCTTCGATAGCCAGCGGAATCTCTTGGCTCGAATCGACCAATTTCGTCGAGCATCGTGTCCAGATGCCCGCTGTAGTCGAAGGTCTCGCCACCGTCGAAGCGGATCCGATACCAAGGTTCGAGTGCCTGGAGCGACACGTAGTCCGACGTCTGATGGCCGAAGAGTCCGAACAGCTCGTCGAGAAGGAACGGCGCGGTGATGATCGTTGGCCCGGCGTCGAAGGTGTAGCCGTCCCGCCGATAGACCCCAGCGCGCCCGCCCGCTTGATCTTGACGGTCGATGATCGTGACCTCGTAGCCGCGCGCGCGCAGACGCAGAGCCGCTGCCAGGCCGCCGAAGCCGGCACCGATCACGAGAGCATGAGAAACCGCCATGCGAACCTCCGGGCAGCGAAGTCAGTCGATCAACGTCGTGGGTTGAGAAGCCGGGAGGAGCGGGCGATCCGCGACCGGCAGAGGGCCCGCTCCTCGTTGGACAAGCGCCGATGTTCTCGAAGCTTCAGGCTGGCTGGTAGCCGTCAGCCTCCGACTTCGCACGGGCGATCTGGAAGATCACGACGGCATAGAAGGCCTTGGCGGTGATGTCGGCGATGCTGTAGCCGATCTGCAGCCCGACCTCGCCGACTGCGCCGGAGAGAATGCCGAGAATAGGCAGCACGAAGGCAATCGGGTAGACCCACCAAGAGATCGCGATGACCGAACGGGCCCGCTTGAACAACGTCGCGACTTCGCCGCTTTCCGACTCGATGGTCGACCGAAGCTGCGAGAAAAGGACGTAGAGGATGTAGAGGAACGGGATCATCGCTAGGAACCAGAAGATCCACGCCGTCCCGGCATCTGCGGCGACCTCACCGGGATACCCGAGAGCGATCATGGCGACCGATGCGATCGAGAGATTGCGCAGCATCGGACCGGACACTGCCTTGGCGAGACCCAGGACAGCAATTAGCTCGATCAGCAAGAGCGGCACCGTGATCAACCAGTCTGCGTAGCGATAGGCGTCGTTGAACGGAATGCCGCTGGCCACGTACTGACCAGCGTTCAGCGTGTAGGCCTCAGACCAGCTTTCCCAGATCCGGTAATAGTGATAGCCGGCGATGAAGACGACGACGCCTGAAACGATGACGCCGACGCGATACGCGGGCGCGACCAGCCGCTGGGCGAAGAAGAGAAAGATGCCGGTCGCAAACATCGTCGCAATCGTCAGCGACAGGAAATTAAAGACAAGGTCGAACTGACCGACGGAGAGTGTCGGGAGATCCACTGGAGGCGCTCCTTCTTGGGAGATGCGCGTACCGGCGTCCGCTCGGCACGAGCGTTAACATCGCAGGAGGGCTGGTGTCGACAGAAAGTCTTCAGCCGGCCAATGAAATCCTGGCGATCTAGACCTCTAAACCAGGCCATCATTGGCGCTGGCGAGAGACAAACGGATCAGCGGTGGGCCCACCTTTTTCTTCGGCTCTCGTGGTCGGCTAGATGCAAAGATCCTGAATCATGTTGACCGGCGCGCTCAGAAAGGCAAAATCTTTCACTTGGCCGATCTAGCGAGACGGCTCGCTCCGCGCGCCTCCTTCGGCCCGCTGGAGTCATCCATCAAGTCAGTTACACACTCGGCAGACGCAAGCGATCGAGCCGGCGTCAGAGATCGACTGCCTGGGTTCCAGCCACGCCTTCGCGTGCCGGATCGTCGTCGTGCCTCTGATCATGGACGAGCTTCCGCTCCTGGGTCTTGCTGCCAGCGAACGCTTCGATCACGGGATGGCGGACTCCAACATGCGGCGCCTGCCAGCGGTCGCTCGTGCGAGAAGGCCGTACCCTCCGTAGCGACCGGAACGTCGAACGGCAGACACGCCGCGCCCAAGAGGCTGAGTCGGTTGTCGAGGGCCTGCAGCAAGTCCGCTTTGACGTGTCGGTCCACGCCACTTCATCAAGGGATCGATCGAACGCCCGGAGCGCCCTGTTCGCCCACGGCCCACGCCCGCGCGGCGCGCGAGAGCGTCATCCGGATCGGCTCGAAGAGCCCTGGATCGACGCCCGACGCCAGCGCGCAGCTGATCAACATGGTCGGGAACTCGCCTGTCCCCCGCTCCGCTTCGATCGTGCCGATCGACCCGACGACGTGCTCTTCGAGCTGGGACAGGTCGTAGCTTTCGGAGTCGAGGATCTTCGCCGGAGAGAGCAGCGTTCCGCGCTCGGTGAGGTATCCGATGGCGCCGGTCTCGACGTCCGTCACCGCCATGCACAGCCGGATCGGGTGCTTGCCGTCGCGATGGGTCGCGACGCTGCGCAGCAGTCGCTCCTTGACCGGCGACAAGGTCGCGATGAACTTATCGACCACCAGCAACCGCTCCCAGCGCTCGATGAGCTCGTCGAGGTCTTCGTCGAGCGCCGACGCCGAACGCCCCCTTCATCCCGCCTCCCTGCAGCGCCCCGGAGTGTCCGGCAGTGAGAGAATCCACCGGCCCGCTCGCTGCGCACCGATGCCGAGCATCTCCTGAAGATACACCCTGCCCACCGGTCGGCGGCTGGCGTCCCAGGCCATCACCGAGTCGCCGACCCAGAACGTCCCCCGGAGAACGGTGCCGGCGAAGAGCTGGCCAGCTCCGGGCGCGGTCGTTTCGTCCTCGATGATCAGAAGCTTCATCTCGTCTTCCTCGGCAGGGTCGATGCCTGCTGATCAACGCCCGAACGAGCCGACCGGCTCGGATCCACGCCGTCGACAGCCGCTCAAGTGATGCAAAAACAATCAGATCAAGATCACGTGACCACGCGCTGGCTCTGGGTGCTCGACGTCGTGTTCGGTGCGACCGCGGCGCTCGGTTTCGAGACGCTTCAGGAAACGCTGCGGGCCACGGCCCACACACCTTCCGTGCTCGTGAAGCAGATCGTCGTCGCCCTGAGCCTTTATATCTTCTTCCTGTACGACGTCTCGGCCGTTCACATCCTCGTCAAGAAGTATCCGTATCGGGTCTCGTTCATCAGCGGCTGCCGCTACTTGCTCGACATCTCGATGTCGTTTCTTCTCATGATGATGCTGATTCCTGGCGTCAATCAGCATCCGGAAGGCTCCACGCTCGAGATTCTCACGGCTCTGACGCTGTGGCACGCCTGCGCATTTCTTTGGCATGTGCTGGCGAATTGGGAGCATCGCATTCCGCCGACACTCTCAGCCTTCTCGGGGCATTTTCTTTTTATCGCGATCTATTGGCTCGTCTTCGGCGTCTGGGCTGCAGCGCGTGCCTGGCAGGACCTCCCGCTTGCGACCGATGATGTCGGCTTGCTTTATGCGATCAGCATCACGGTGGCTGCGGTTGCGATCCGGCGAGCCTGGCGCATCATGGAAGTCTTCTATCGAGATCCCGGCGACGACGATCTCGAGCCGCGGCCCGAGGATCCGAGATCGGCGCTGGAACCGGCCGGCCAGGTCACGGCCACCGGAGAGCCTCCGTGCCCGACCGGTGGTCCCGCACTCCTGATCTCGGCCAGACCTCAGACGCCGAAGGGGTCGAGCCCTGCGTCGGTGGCCTGGAGCGAGCCACCTGCGACGTTCTGCGTCAGCGTTGGCTCGATCCGTCGAGGGACGTTTGCCTGGGCGGGACGCTCGGCTCAGGGCGATTGGATGCACGGCAGCGACATGGAAATGCTCTGCGCCCGCGTCGCCGAGCGTCTCTGCGCAGGCGATCCTGTCGCGCTCGGATTCGAGTGCCCGACGTTCGTTCCGCTGCCGGAGACGCCGCAGGAGCTGGGCCGCAGCCGCAGCGGCGAGGGTAGTCGTCCTTGGTCTGCCGGCCCCGGCAGTGGAGCGCTGGCCACCGGCCTCGTTCAGGTCAGCTTCATCCTCGATCGTCTTCGCCGCGAGCGCATCGAAGCGTCAGCGACGCTCGACTGGTCAACGTTCGCCGATCGGCGGACCGGTCTGTTCCTTTGGGAGGCCTTCTTGGCTCCCGGGCGGAGATCCTCATCTCGCGTGAGCGACGCGGAGCTGGCAGTTCGCGCCTTCTCCGCCGCATGGCCGTCGCCGCTCGGAGCGAACGCCATTGTCGAGAGTCGAGTCGTGTCGATGGTCGGAACGGCTCTGCTGCGAACCGGCTGGGAGGTTCCCGAGACCGTGCTGAGCGAGCCGTGCCTGGTGATCGCCAGCTGACGGGGAACGGCTGACCCAAAGACTAGCCAAGGATTCCCAAAGCGCCACCGATCATCACCGCAGACGCGACGATCAGCCCGAGGACGGCGAGCAAAACCTCGCTCGACGTCTTGCCGCCGGCGCGGAGGCCTGGAACGAGCACCGAGACCGACGGATCGTCGGGGTTGTAATGCACGCGGATCGCCGAGTCGACACGAAGACGTTCGGCAAGGTCGACCGTTTCCGGGTAGACCAGCGAGTAGAACGCGACCGTCGTGCCGCGATGATCGGTCCCGTCGACCCGATACGCGTAGGCGACGCTCAGATTCTCGACCGCCTGCATCTCGCCGTCGATCTTGCGGCTTCCCCACAGGCGCAGATCGGTCAGCCGGCCGACGACGCTGGGCCAATCGGTGCTTGCCGCCGCCCGCCGACGGTTGCGAAGGGCATGCACCAGCATCCAGGCGCTAAACAACGCGAAGCCGAGGCCGGCGAGCAAGGGCACGTTCACCGCCACCACCTCGTTGCGCAGCTCGACGCTGCGCGCCAGGCCGCCGGCCGAATCCTCGCCTCGACTCCCAACCCGATCGTCACGAGAGTCGCTGCTGCAAACTGTGCAGCAAGTTGAGGGCGGCGATCGGCGTCAGCAGCTCGAGGTCGGTGTCGCGGAGAATCTGGCCGACCACTTGCTCGGCCGGCGTGAAGAGGGCGAGCTGAAGATCCGGCTCGGCGGAGGCGGGTTTGTGCTCCCCCTCGGCGCGGCGGGGCGTGCCGGTGGGGTCGTACTCCTGCCGCTCGAGATTGGCTAGAACCTCTCCGGCACGGTCGACGACCGCATCCGGCAGGCCGGCGAGCCGGGCCACGTGCAAACCGTAGCTTTGGTCGGCCGCGCCAGGCACGACCCGGCGCAGAAAGACGATCTGCCCCTGCCACTCTTTGACCGCCAGCGTCCGATTGACCACGCCCGGCAGAACCGCGGCAAGCTCCGTCAGCTCGTGGTAATGCGTGGCGAAGAGCGTCTTCGGGCGGCCGTGCTCGTGCAGATGCTCAACGATCGCCCAGGCGAGGGACATGCCGTCAAACGTCGAGGTGCCACGGCCGACCTCGTCGAGGATCACCAGGCTGTGCTCGGTGGCATGGTGCAGAATGTTGGCGGTCTCGATCATCTCCACCATGAAGGTCGATTCGCCCCGCGCCAGATCGTCGCTGGCACCGACCCGGGTGAAGATGCGATCGACGACGCCGATCTCGGCCCGCTCGGCCGGCACGAAGCTGCCCGCCTGCGCCATCAGCACCAGCAGCGCGACCTGCCGGAGATAGGTCGATTTGCCGCCCATGTTCGGGCCGGTGAGAACGACGATCGGCGCCCGCGCTGGTCCGCCGTCATCCCCCGGCTCCGGCGAGCCCAGATCAACGTCGTTCGGCACAAACGCGTCGGCTGAGGCCGCCTCGACCACCGGATGGCGCCCGTCGCGCACCACGACCGGGGCACCCTCCGGACGCATCTTCGGTCGGCAATAGCCCCGACGCGCGGCCTGCTCGGCGAAAGCGGCCACGACATCCAGTGTCGCCAGTGCGTCGCCCAGCTCTCGCAGACCCAGACCCTCGGCGACAATCGCTCGCCGGACCTCGTCAAAATATTCTTGCTCGAGCGCCAGCTGCCGCTCTTCGGCGACCAAGATCTGCTCTTCGAGCTCTTTGATCTCCGGCGTGATGAAACGTTCGGCCGAGACCAGGGTCTGCTTGCGTACGTAGTGGGCCGGCACGCGATCGAGATTCGCCTTCGTCACTTCGACGTAATAGCCGAAGACCTTGTTGTAGCGGATCTTGAGCGAGGAGATGCCGGTCGTCTCGCGCTCGCGGGTCTGCAGCTCGAGGATGTGGCGCTTCGAGTCGCGAGCGAGCGACCGAGCCCGATCGAGCTCGGCGTCGAGGCCCTCGGCGATGACGCCGCCCTTGGCGAGGCTGACGCCCGGCTCTTCGAGGAGCGAGGTCTCCAGACGCTCGAGCAGCTCGTCGAGCGGCTCGACCTGCGCCAGATCGGCCAGCAACTCTGCGCGGCACGGCGCGATCGCGTCGAGAATGCCGGGCACTCGGCGCAGGCCGTCTCGCAGGGCCGCTGCTTCGCGCGGCTGCAGCGTGCCGAGGACCGCGCGCGACAGGAGCCGCTCGGGATCGGCAACCTGCGCCAAGGAGGCGCGCAGCTCCTCGCGCAGGCGCGGCGCATCGACCAACTCCTCAACCGCATCGTGGCGCTCGGCGATCTCGCTAGGACGGCGCAGCGGCCGGCGGAGCCAGTCGCGCAGGCGGCGACCGCCGCCCGGGCTGACCGTGCGGTCCACGGTCGCGACGAGGGTCGCCGCTCGGGCACCGGCGTCGCGGCCGTTGCGGAACACGTCGAGATTGGTCAGCGTCGTGGCGTCGAGCGCCAGGAACGTCTCGCTGGCGCGCACCGACAGCGTCGCGACGTGCGAGAGATCGCTGAACTGCGTCCCGCGGGCATACGCCAGGGCACCGGCGGCCGCTTCGATCGCCGGCTCCCCGGGCTCGAGCCCAAAGCCGCGCAGCGTCGTCGTGCCGAAATGATCCTGCAGCACCTCGGCCGCGCGTCGCCGGTCCAGCCAGCGATCGTCGTCGAATGGCGTCACACAGTCGATCTCGCCTTCGATCCAGCGTCCGAGGGCTTCCGGCACATCGTCCAGGTCCACCAGCACCTCGCGCGGGCGCGTCACGCCGAGATCCTCGACCGCCTGATCGGCGCTCGGCCACCGACGCACGAAGAAGTCGCCTGTGGACACGTCGAGAAAGCCAGCGGCCCCTGTGCCGCCGTCGGAGCGGTCAGCGCCCGACCAGGCGACCGCTGCCAGCAGGCTGACATCCTTGCCGTCGAGCAGCGCAGGCTGCGACAAGGTTCCCGGCGTGACGACCCGCGTCACCTCGCGCTTCACCAGCCCTTTGGACTGCGCCGGATCTTCGACCTGATCGCAAATCGCCACCTTGCGCCCGAGCTGCAGCACCTTCGCCAGATAGGTTTCGAGCGCGTGGTGCGGCACGCCGCACATCGGCACCTCCTTGTCGGTGCCTTTGTGGCGGGCGGTGAGCGACACCTCGAGCAGCGGCGCCGCTTCGACCGCATCGTCATAGAACAGCTCGTAAAAGTCGCCCATCCGGTAAAAGAGCAGGGCGTCGGGGTAGCCCGCCTTCACCTCCAGGTATTGACGCAGCATCGGCGTCAGCTTGGGCGGTCGCTGGGCGGTGCGGGACGAGGTTGACATCGAGCGGCGGCGATCGGTGCGGATGGTGGGATTCGGAAGCGCCGCAGTATAGCGATCCAACGGCCGGGCGAGATCCGCGCGGCTCAAGCCTAGAATGCGCGCATGACGATGACGGTCGGTGTGGTCGGCACCGAGCTCGAAGGACGACGCTCGGGTGTCGGTCGGTCTCTCGAGGGCTTGCTCGGCGGGGCGCTCGAGCTCGGACGCGACGACGTCCGCTTTCGTGTGTATCTCGAGGGACAGCCGTTCGATCACCCGCTGTGGGACGCGGCGACAGTCGAGCCGATCTTCGATCGCCGCCTCAGCCGCCGGCCGGTGGTCTGGGAGCAGACCCGGCTGCCGTGGCGCCTGCGCAGCGAGCCGATCGATCTCCTCTTCTCTCCCAGCTATTCCTTGCCGCCGTTTCTCGGCGTGCCTTCGGTGCTGACGCTCCACGACCTCTCGTTCGAGCACCTGCCGAGCGAGTTCGGCTGGCGTGAACGCTGGCGACGTTGCCATCTGGCGCGCATTGGAGCCCGCCGCGCCACGCGTGTGCTCACCGTGTCGACCTGGATCGCCGAGGACCTTGAACGGACCTACGGCCTCGACGCCGACAAGATCGCGGTCGTGCCGAACGCCGTCGACCGCGCGTTCTTCTCGCCGCCTCCCGACGCGGCCGCCCGCGTGGCGGCGCTCGGCGTACCTCCCGAGGCACCGTATGTGCTTTTCGTCGGCTCGATCCTCCCGCGGCGGCGCCTCGATCTCGTGCTCGACGCCTTCGCCGTGCTGATCGAAGACGATCCTCATCTGCGGCTGGTGATCGCCGGCAGCGATCGGCTGGGCGCACCGGGCCGTCTCGCTGGTTGGATCGGTGACCGCCGACTCGAAGATCGCGTCGACCGGCTCGACTATGTGGCGGAAGACGCCCTGGCGTCGCTCTACGCCGAAGCGCGGGCGTCGATCTACGTCTCGACCTACGAAGGCTTCGGCATTCCGCCTCTCGAGAGCTTCGCCGCCGGCACGCCCGCCGTCACCTCGCTCGGCATGGCGATCGACGACCTCGGCCCCGAACCGATCTTCCGCGCCGATCGTCTCGAGACCGACGCGATCGCCGAGGCGCTGCGCCGCGCGCTCGACGATCCGCGCCGCGACGCGCACGTTGCCGCCGTCCGCTCGAAGCTCCGCGCCACCGGCTGGGCGCGGTGTGCTGGCCTGCTGCTCGATGAGCTGGAGCGCGCCGTGCGCGAGCACGGCCGATGACCACAGACTCCGAGCCGGCGATCCGCGTCTCGATCCTGATCGTCACGCACCAGAGCCGGGACCTGCTCGCGTCGACGCTCGAGCGCGTGCATTCGAGCGACGGTCGCGACCCCCGCGCGCTCGGTCGCGAGCTCCTGGTGGTCGACAACGCCTCGACCGACGGCACGTCGGCGATGGTGCGGAGCCGCTTCCCGGACGTGCAGATCCTCGAGCCCGGCGTAAACCTCGGCTTCGGCGCCGCCAACAACCTGGCAGCGCGTCACGCGCGCGGTGATCTGCTCCTGCTGCTCAACTCCGACGCCTGGCCGCGCGTGGGAACGATCGAACGACTGGCCGCGACGCTCGACGCGCAGCCCGACGCCGCGGTCGCCTGTCCACGCCTGCTCTACGCCAACGGCAGGCCGCAATTCCATTGGGCGCCGTGGACAGGCGTCGTTGGCGAGGCTCTACAGAAGCTTCGCAATCGCGTCGAAGCGCGCCGCTGGGCGCATCGACCGCTGCCGGGGCTCGGCTGGTTCACCGCCGCCTGCCTGATGGTCCGCCGCCGCGCCTTCGAACAGGTTGGCGGCTTCGACGAGCGCTTCTTTCTCTATTTCGAAGACGTCGATCTATGCCGTCGTCTCGCCGACGCCGGCTGGCGGCTGCTCGACGCGCCGGCCGCGAGCGCCGTGCACCTGAAAGGCGCCAGCCAGGGCGGCGGGCCGGGTGAAGTCGCCTACCGGCGCAGCCAGCTCCTCTACTACGCCCTTCATCGCCCGGCTTGGGAGCGCCTTTGGCTGCTGCGGCGGCTGCGGCGGAAGTTCGCACGCCGCGACGATGCGGCGCGACCTCAGCTTCTCGCGCTTCTCGACGAGTCCCCGCCCACGACCTGAGCAGGCTCGCGCGACGCGGCCATCCCTCGATCCGGCAACCCGCGGGAACCATCGGCGGCGGCAAGCGTTGCATCGGCCGGACGCCGCGTCCACGTGCCGGACAGGTGTCCGGGGCGGGCCGGACAGAGTCCGGACACCTGTCCGCGCTCGGCCGTCGATCCGCTCGGCGCGATCGGGCTCTCGATCACACAACATGCTTGCTTTCAGCCGTTTAGAAGAGCATCTGTGATCGGCGGACAATCTGGAACGCGCCTTGCTCTCTCGATTCGGCGTCCAACCACCGACCTGCTCGCGACCCTCGGGTTGCGCTGTGAGGAGAGCTCGATGATCCGCGGCACCGAAGCCACCGACCGACCGATCGAACAACGCACCGGCCGCCGCCGGCTGGGCATCGCTCTAGGCGCCCTGGCGGTGCTGGCCCTGGGAGTTGCCACCGTCCCGGCGATCGAGCGCTGGGCCTCAGCCGATCGCTCGGTCGACGCCTCCGCTGTCCGCACCGCGGTGGTCGTCCGCGGCGATCTCGACCGTGAAGTCTCACTCGAAGGACGTGTGGTCGCCGCCTTCGCACCGTCGATCTTCAGCCCGGCACCCGGCATCGTGCGCCTCACGGCGCTCCCCGGGCAGGCGGTGGAAAGCGGCGAGGTGCTCGCGGTCGTCGAGAGCCCTGAGCTGTCGAGCCGACTCGCCCAGGAGCGATCGAGCCTGGCCGCGCTCGAGTCCGAGCTGAGCCGGCGGCGGCTCGAGGCCCAACAGACCGAGCTGCGTCGCACTCAAGAGACTCAGGTGCGCGAAGTTCGAGCGGCCGCAGCCGAGCGCGAGATGGCGCGCGCGCGCCGCACCTTCGAGGAAGGCGTGATCGGCCGCAGCGTCTACGAGCAGGCGAAAGACGATCTCGACATCGCGCGCCTCGAGCTGGAGCACGACCGCGCAGACGCGCGTCTCGACATCGAGCGCCGCGAGCTCGAGCTGCGCAACCACGCTCTCGCCGTCGAGCGCCAGCGATCGGTCGTCGCCGACCTGAAACGCCAGGTCTCCGAGCTTGAAGTGCGCGCGCCGGTTGATGGCCTGGTCGCGCGTCTCGACGCCGCCGATCGCGACGCGGTGATTCGGTACCAGCCGCTCGTCACGGTCGTCGATCTCAGCGCACTCGAGCTCGCCGTGGACATTCCCGAACTCTGGGCCGACGAAGCGATCCCGGGCACGCTGGTCGAGGTTCGCGGCCCGGGTGGCACCCTCGTGACCGCAGAGCTGCGCAGCGTCGCGCCCGAGGTGACGGCCGGCACGGTCGAAGGCCGTGTCGCCTTTGTCGGCGGCCCGCCGGAGGGCCTCAAGCAGAACCAGCGGCTCACGGCCCGCCTCCAGCTCGACTCGCGCCGCGGCATTCTGAAGGTCCGGCGCGGTCCGTTCCTCGAAACCGGCGGCGGCCACCTGGCCTACGTCGTCGATCGCGACCTCGCCGTCCGACGCACGATCGAGACCGGCGCCGCGAGCGTCACGGAGGTCGAGATCCGCCGCGGCCTTGAGGAAGGCGACGAGATCATCATTTCGCGCCTCGACCGCTTCGACGACGCCGAGAAGGTGGCCCTGCGATGACGCTTCGACCATCAGACGCTCTTTCCCTAATCGACCCAACGATCCCGCCGGTCTCACCGGCTTCGGCCTCAGGAGGCAGTCCATGCTGAAGATGCAGCGCATCACGAAGATCTACCGCACGGCGTTGATCGAGACGCACGCGTTGAGCCAGTTCGATTTCGAGGTCGAGGCGGGCGAGCTGGTGGCGGTCACCGGCCCGTCAGGCTCCGGCAAGACCACGTTCCTCAACGTCGCCGGTCTGCTCGACACCTTCGACAGCGGTCGCTACCTGCTCGACGGGCGCGACGTCACCGAACTCTCCGACGCCGAGATGTCGCGGGTGCGCAACGAGAAGATCGGCTTCATCTTCCAGAGCTTCCACCTGATTCCGGATCTGGACATCTTCGACAACGTCGACGTGCCACTGCGCTATCGCCGCATGGCGGCTGCAGAGCGCCGCGAGCGCATCGAGCACGCTCTCGAGCGCGTTGGCCTGGCCTCGCGTCTGCGCCACTATCCGTCGCAGCTCTCCGGCGGTCAGCAGCAGCGCGTCGCCGTGGCGCGGGCGCTGGTCGGCGAGCCGAGGCTGATCCTCGCCGACGAGCCCACCGGCAACCTCGACTCGAATATGGCCCGCGAGATCATGGAGCTGCTCGAGCAGATCCACGCCGAGGGCACGACGGTGATCATGGTGACCCACGATCCCGAGATGGCGCGCCGCGCGCCGCGTCGGGTCTTCGTCCTTGACGGCCAGATCATCGACTTCGAAGACGACGCCAGCCATCCGCTCTTCAAAGCCACCCGTGCTCGAGCCGCCGCCGAGGCCGCCGCCGACACGTCGGTCGTCGCGGGCTGAGGTCGCACGATGCTGCTCTATCAACTGCGCCTGGGCTGGAAGAGCCTGCTGCGAACGCCCGTGCTGTCGACGCTGACGCTCCTGGCGGTCGCTCTCGGGGTCGCGGTGGCGACCTCGGCGGTGGCGGTCAATCACCTGCTCGACGAGATGCCGCTCGAAGAGAACGAGGGAAAGCTCTTCGCCATCCGGCTTGACGGCTGGTCGGCGGATCGTCCGTTCGACGACGATCTGCCGGAAGCGCCACCGAATCAACTCACCTATCAGGACGCCGTCGGCCTGCTCGAGAGCGACGTGCCGACGCGCCACGTTGCGATGTACAAGGCCCGTGCCTTTGTCTTCGCCGACGATCCCGAGGTCCGTCCCTACAGCGCGATGCTGCGTCTGACCACCCGCGACTTCTTCGCGATGTTCGAGGTGCCGTTCCGCTTCGGCGGTGGCTGGGGCAAGGATGCCGATCGGCCGGACGGGCGCGCGGTGGTGCTCGACCACGCCACCAACCAACGCCTCTTCGGCGGCGAGGACAGCGTCGGTCGCGAGGTCCGCATCCGCGACCGCACGTTCACGGTCAGCGGAGTCCTTGCACCATGGCGACCGAAGGTCAAGATCTACGACCCGAACAACGGCGGTCAGCAAAGCCCAGAGAATGTCTACCTGCCGTTCGCCGCCGGCATCAACCTGGAGATGCAGACCGGCGGCAACACCAGCGGCTGGAGCAGCTACGAGCCGACCTGGGAGGGCCGGCTGGGCTCCGAAGCGGTGTGGATCCAGTTCTGGGCTCAACTCGATGATCCGGAGCAGATTGCCGCCTATCAGAGCTGGCTCGACGCTTATACCGACGGTCAGCGGCAGCTGGACCGCTTCGGACGCCCCAACAACAACTGGATTCAGCCGCTCGAAGAGTTCCACATCGAGCACGAGAGCGTGCCGTCCGAGGTGCGCAGTCTGCGCATGATCGCCCTGCTCTTCTTGCTCGTTTGCTCGGTCAACCTGATCGGCCTGCTGCTAGGCAAATTCCTCGCGCGCGCACCCGAGGTCGGCGTCCGTCGGGCGCTCGGCGCCAGCCGCTGGCAGATTTTCAGCCACTACTTGATCGAGTGCCTCCTCGTGTCGATCGCGGGGGGTGCGCTCGGTCTCGTGGCCGCACATTTCGTGCTCGGTTGGATGGCGGGAGGCATCGGCCCCTCGGACATCAACCTCGCCATCGATCTTCCGATGGCG
>JBCBCF010000073.1:0-16454 GCA_038530905.1 Acidobacteriota bacterium | reverse complement strand
CTGGTCGACCTGCTGCCGCGCGGCGCGTTGTTCTCGATCGACTCGCCAGACGGTCACGACGGCTTCCTCATCGCCGTCGAAACGCTCGAGCGCGGCGTGCGCGCGTTCCGCGACCGTCACGACGGCGCCGGCCCGAAACCATCCGGTCTCGATCGCAGCTCGAGCGACCCGATCTCCGATGGAGGCGGCGTGCCGTGCGCGTCTTGAAGTTCGGCGGCACCTCGCTCGGCGACGCCGACCGCATCGCACGCGCGGCGCGGCTGGTCGTGGAGGCGACGCGGCACGACGATCGGGTGGTGGTGGTTGCGTCGGCCATGGCGGGCGTCACCGACACGCTGGTCGAGGCGCTCGACCTCGTGGCCGGAGGGCGCTCGCCCGCGCAGCCGTTGCGCCAGCATCTCGGCGCTCACCACCTGGCGGTGCTCGATCGTCTCGGCGTCGAGCCGGCGGATCGGCGCGTGATTGCGGATGGCCTGCATCGCCGGCTGTTGGCGATGGCGGAAGACCTCGACGGCATGGCGCGGCGCGATCGTGCCCGCGCCGAAGAGCGCGCTCGGGTGCTGGCCACCGGCGAACGACTGTCGACGCCGATGCTGGCTGCCGCGATCCGCGCCCGCGGGCGGCGCGCCGCCGCGATCGACGCGACGGAGGTGATCGTCACCGACGACACGTTCCTCGAGGCACGGCCCGACGAGGCGGCGACCCGGCGGACGGCACGTCGCCGCCTCGCGAGCCTGCCGCTGGCCACCGTTCCCGTGATCACCGGCTTCTTCGGCGCCGAGCCGGGCGGCCAGCCGACGCTGCTCGGTCGCGGCGGCTCGGACGTCTCTGCGACGCTGCTCGGTGCCGCGCTCGAAGCACGACGGGTTGAGATCTGGACCGACGTCGACGGCATCCTGACCGCCGATCCGAAGCGCGACCGGCGGGCGCGGCTCTACGAGAGATTGAGCTATGAGGAAGCCGAGCGCCTGGCCCTCGACGGCGCCGAGGTCTTGCATCCGCGCGCCGTCGGGCCGGCGGCCCGCGCCGGCGTCCCGATCGAAGTGCGCAACAGCTTCCACCCCGAGCGCGCCGGCACCCTGATCGCTGCCGAGGGGCTCGAGGCGGCGCGTGGGAGCGCCGCGCCGGTCCATCGACCGTCGTAGCCACAACGACCGCAAGGCATGCGCGACGGCTGGAGCGAGGCCTACCGTGAGGGCGAGCACCTTCGGGTCTGGGAGGATCCGAGACCACCCCGCCATCTCGACGAGCTGACGAGAAGCGGCGACCTGCGGCCGGGGGACGCCGCCCTCGACCTCGGCTGCGGAACTGGACGCGAAGCGCTGCATCTCGCCGCGCTCGGACTTCGCGTGGTCGGCCTCGAGCGCAGTCCAGCGGCTCTCGAGATCGCTCGCGCTCGATGTCGCGGCGCCTCGCCTGACGTCGCTCGCCGAGTGCGGCTGGTTCTCGCCACCGCCCTCGCCCTACCGGTGACGGACGGCGCGTTCGCCCTCGTGCACGACCGCGGCTGCCTCCACACGTTCGACGAAGCCGCGAGCCGTCGTCGTTTGGTGCAAGAAGCGGCGCGCAGCCTGCGGCCTGGAGGCCTTCTGGTGGTCGAGGGAGCCCGCCACGACGATGACGAGGCGGGCGTGTGCGCTGCGCAACCGAATCTCTTTGCGCGGCGCTTCGATCTCGAGCGCGACGAGCTGTCCACGCTGAAGGCGCCGGCTGGCGATCTGCCGGCTCGTCGTCTCTGGCTGCGGCGACGCTGAGTCGACGCCCAGCGGCTGGAGCTCAGCCGGAGCGGGCTTCGTCGAGGCGGCGGCCCACTTCTTCTGCCTCCGCGACTTTCGCCGCGTAGGCCGGCATGTCGCCGCGCCGCTGGAGATCGCGGGCCTCCTCCATCAGCTTGACGTAGCGCTTCTCCAGCTTCTTCGCGGGATCTCCCCATCCGAACATCGTCGTCTCCTCGGTTGATGGGCCGGCGGAGAGGTGCCTGCCCGTCACCTGATTCGCAAAACGCGCGCGGAAGGATCCAACGGCGACCTCGTCCCGTGGCAGCACGCGGCCCATCGACCGTTTCGTGAGCCGCGATACGATGCCGCGGTCATTCCGACACGCTTGGACTCCGCGCCGCGTGCGCGCCTTTCGAGGATGGAATCGATGGCTCGTCCGCCGATCGCTCGCTCCTACCTCTTCGCTCCCGGTGACAACGCCCACCTGCTGGTCAAGGTGCGCAGCGCGGGCGCCGACGCCGTCGTCCTCGACCTCGAGGGGGGCGTGGCTCCTGAACGCAAGGAGGAGGCACGCGAGGCGGTGCGTGAGATCGTCGAAGAGCGCTCGCGTCACCTCACTGGTGACGCTCGAGCGGACGGCGCCCACCTGGCGGCTCCCCAGCCAGCGATCTGGGTCCGCATCAACACGCTGTCGAGCACCTTCTGGCGCGACGACGTCGCGGCGATCGTCCATCCCGGGCTGGCCGGCGTGCGGGTGCCGCGGGCCGAAGACACCCGACTGCTCGACGAGCTCGACGCCACGCTGCGCCGCCTGGAGAGCAAGCGCGGTCTGCCGACCGGCTCGACTCGCGTTGCCTGCACCGTGGAGTCCGCTCTCGGCGTGCTGCATGCGCCGCGCATCGCCGAGCATCGGCGCACGTTTCACCTCTGCTTCGGAGCGGGCGACTTCGCCGCCGACATCGGTGCCGATCCGACCGACCCGATGGCGACCCTCTACGCCGAGTCGACGCTCGTGATCTCGAGCCGCGCGGCCGGCATCGAAGCGCCGATCGGGCCGGCCTGGACTCACCTTGACGACTTCGAGGGTTTCGCACGCTCGACGGCCCGACTGCGCCATCTCGGATTCTTCGGTCGCTCCGCCATCCACCCGTCGCAGCTCGACACGATCCACGAAGCCTTCACGCCCACCGCGGAAGATGTGGTGCAGGCACGCGGCATCCTCGCCACGCTCGACGCCAACGCAGAGCGCCACAGCGACCGCCATTTCGTCGATGAAGCAATCGCTCGCCGGGCGCGCCGGGTTCTCGAGCTCGCCGGCCAGCTCGAGCTCGATCTCTGAGCGCCTGCCGACTCAGCCGACGTGAGCGACGGCGCCGGTCGGCTCCTCGACCGCCAGCGGCATGCGAATGCGAAAGATACTGCCCCGCCCCGGCTGGCTGTCGACCGACACCTCGCCGCCGAAGGCCAGCGCGATGTGCTTGACGATGGCGAGGCCGAGGCCCGTCCCGCCCAGCTCGCGGGAGCGGGCCTTGTCAACGCGATAGAACCGCTCGAAGAGCCGCGCCTGGTGCACCGGCTCGATGCCGGGCCCGTGATCCTCGACCTCGACCATCGCGTGGGTCGCGTCGCGAAGCACGCGCACCTCCACGGCGCTGTGCGCCGGAGCGTATTTGATCGCGTTGTCGAGCAGATTCGACACGGCCTGGCGCAGCGCCTCTTCTTCGCCGTCGACCAGGACAGGCTCTGCCGGCAGGTCGATATGCAGCTGCACCCCTTTGGTCTCCGAGGCGGTGGTCAGGCCGCGGACCGACAGGCGCACCGGCAGGCGCAGATCCATCGGCGACGGTTCCAAGTCGCTCGCCCCCGACTCGAAGCGCGCCAGCGACAGCAGGTCGTTGACCAGATCCGCCATGCGCTCCACCTGCACGAGAACCCGGCCCAGGAACCGACCTCGCGTCTCGCCGTCGACATCGGGATCGTCGATCAGCGTCTCGGCCAGGCCTCGGATGGCGGTGATCGGCGTCTTGAGCTCGTGGGAAACGTTGGCGACGAAGTCCCGGCGCATCGTCTCGAGATGGCGAAGCTGGGTGACGTCGTCGAGCATCAGCACCGCACCCGACAGCCCCTGTTCGGTCTCGAGCGGCGAGGAGGCCAGACGCAGAATGCGATCGGGACTGCCGGCGAGACGGATCTCGCGCTCGACGAGCGCGCGCCGCTCCATCGACTCGGAGAGCACCTGCGAGACCTCGTGGATGCGCGTGATCTCCCAGATCGGGTGGCTCGAGACACGCCGCGGATCGACCTTGAGCAAGCGACCGGCGACAGCGTTCATATGCACGACCCGCTCGTCACGATCGACCGCCACGACGCCCTCCACCATGCTGGCGAGGATCGCCGACAGCTTGTTGCGATCCGACAGCATCGCCTCGACCGAGCTGCGCAACTCACGGCTCATCGAGTTGAAGGCGCGCGCAAGGCGACCCAACTCGTCGTTTGAGGCGCTTTCGACCCGACGGTCGAAGGCGCCGGCCGCGATGTCGGTCGCCGCGTCGGCCATCTCGAGCAGCGGCCGCGTCACCCGGCGGGCGTAGAGATACCCGAGACCGAGCGCCACGAGGATGGCGACCGAGGTGCCGACGAAGAGGGCCTCTTTCAGCTCGTCGAGTCGCGCATCGAGCGCGTCGAGCGGCAGCGACACCCGGACGACGCCGGCGCGCCGACCGTCCACCTCGAGCGGCAGGGCGAGGAAGCGCAGCCGCCGTCCCTCCGAAGCGCTCCAGCGCGTGACGACCGTGCGCTCGCTGGCCAAGGCGCCGGTCACCTCCGGCCGCTGGGTCCGTGGTCCGGCGGTCGGCGCCACAGCCTCGAGCTGGGAGTCGACGAACGGCGCACCGTCGGCGTCGAAGAGCGTGATGCGCGCGTCGAGCGACGCGCCGACCGAGCGCAGCAGGCTGCCGAGCTCGTCAGCCGAGCCGCCGCTCTCTAGCGCGTCGACGGCCAGCGCCCGCGACAACACCGCCACCGACTGCAGCCGCACGTCGGTCTCGGAAAGGGTGGCGCTCGAAATGCTGCGCCCCACCAGACCCCCGACCAGGCCGGTGGCCAGCAAGATCAAGAAGGCGTAGCCCGCAAAGAGCTTCCACAGAAAACGCGAGTTCATGGCACGAACGACGCGACCGCCGAGGCGAGCCCGCCTTTCGCGATCGGCGCTTGCCGACCGATGGACCGAGGATCAGTCGTCGTAAGACTCGTCCTGGAAGCGATATCCGACGCCCCGGATGGTGCCGATGAGATGGCGATGATCGCCCAACTTCTTGCGGATCGAGCGCACGTGCACGTCGATGTTGCGATCGATCACGGCCGCGCCTCCGCCGATGACCCGCGACACGAGCTGATCGCGGGTGAAGACGCGGCCGGGGTGAGAGGCGAGCAGATGCAGGAGGCGAAACTCGGTGGCGGTGAGCGTGACCGGCCGGCCGTCAACGCGAATCTCGTGGCGCGTGGCGTCGATCACGAGGCTGCCGCGCACGAGGCGCTCGGCTTCCGTTTCCTCGTCCTTGAGGGCGCCGCGGCGCAGCACCGCCTTGACGCGGGCGATCAGCTCTTTCGGCCGGAAGGGCTTCGCGATGTAGTCGTCGGCGCCGACGCCGAGGCCGAGGACGATATCGCTCTCTTCGCCCTTGGCGCTGACCATGATGATCGGAATCTTCTGCGTCACCGGGTCGAGCTTGAGCTTGCGGCAGACTTCGATCCCGTCGAAGCCGGGCAGAAGAAGATCGAGCAACACCAGATCCGGCGCCTCGCGCATGACCAGCTTCAGGCCTTCGTCGCCGGACGTAGCGGCGGCGACCGAAAACCCTTCGCGCGACAGGTTGTAGTCAATGACCTCGAGAATGTCGGGTTCGTCCTCGATCACCACCACCTTGCGTCTCGACACCACGTTCTGTTGCCTCCAGGAGTCGGACTGGGTCGAAGGGACGATGCCGGCGTCGTAGGAGGCCATCACCAGGTCCGGTGGCGCACCACGTCGCCGTCGACCATGAAGATGACGTCTTCCGCGATGTTGGTCGCCAGGTCGGCGATCCGCTCCAGGTATCTCGAGGTCGAGAGCAGCTGCATCAGCTCGTCGATCTCGTCGGGCGCGTCGCGCATGCGCTGCGCGATGTCGGCATAGAGCTCTGAGTGCGTGGCGTCGATCTCTTGATCGTCCTTCAGCACCTGCCGCGCCATCAGAGTGTCGAGGCGAACGAGGGACTCGAGCGCTTTGCGCAGCATCGCCGGAACGGCGTCGGCCATGCGCTCGAGACCCGGAGGTCGATCGACCACCGCGCGCTGGGCGAGATAGGCGGCCCGGGCCGCCAGATTGCCGGCGAGATCTCCGACCCGCTCGAGGTCGTTGTTGACCTTCATCACCGCGACCACGAAGCGCAGGTCGGTCGCCACCGGCTGATGCAGCGCCAGGATCTTGAGGCACTCTTCCTCGATCCGGATCTCGCGCTCGTCGAGCCGCTGATCGCCATCTTGAACCTCCTTCGCGAGGTTGGGACGACGATCGCGCAGCGCGAGGATGGCGCTTGCCAAGGCGTCCTCTGCAAGCGAGCCGAGGATCAAAATCTCTTTCTTCAGCTTGTCCAGATCGCGATGAAGGTGCACAGCCAAACCAGGCTCCCGGACGGTCGGAAACGAACGATTTCGAGACGCGCGGGCGCACATTCGCCCGCTGCTTCGCAGCGCTAGACCGGCCGATTGTCGGCGCCCAGTATAAAGACGCGACGAATCAGGAGTGAAGAAGCCGCCGGCCCGCGCCGTCGACCCGCCGGATTCAGGGACCGAAGAGGGCGCGATACCGGCGGCGGCGGCGCGGCGTCGAGAACACGGCGACGCGCTTTTCGACCGCTCGCCGCTCTTCCGCCTGGCCGCGCTCGAGGCCGGCCAGGAGCTGGCCCATCGCGAGGAGCGTTTCGGGCGGCGCCCCCTCGAGCTCGAGCGCCATCCGGCGCAGACTCTCCCGCTGCACCGAGTAGTCGTTGAAGTCGCCCAAGTTGCGCTGCAGGCGCTTGAGGTCGCGCACCGCGGCATCGAGCTTCGCTGCCGGGAAGAGATCTCGGAAGAGCTCCATCGTGTATCGCAGCTTCTTGGCAAGGATGCGCAGATCGTGCACGGCCTCGTCCGGTGTCTCGTCGTCGATCGCACCGCCGTCTCGCAGCAGGCGTCGATAGAGCTTCCAGATCCGACGCGCCACCACCTCGCGAGCCGGCCGGTCAGCATTTGGCGGTGCGTTCTCGCCTCCGTCCTCGGCGTCGCGCTCGGACTCCGGAGCGCCAAGCCATCGCGCCCAATCTTCGAGCAGGCGTCGGTAGCGCGATGACTCGAGCACGGCCCGCACCTTCTCCTGCTCCTCACGCTGGCGCCGCCGGAGGTACGTCTCGAGAGGATCGAGCGCGTCCTGCGCCTCGGGCGGCAGGGCGCGCCGGTAGCTCGGCATCTTGAGCAAATAGACGTCGAGGTCACGCGTCGGCCCGGTCGCCTGCCCGAGCCAGCGCCACTCGCTCTTGAAATGCTCCACGAGGTCCGGCGCGAAGACGCCGCGAATCTGCCCGAGGATCGAGCGGGTGCGCCGAATCGCAACTCGGAAGTCGTGCAGAAACTCCGAGTCGATGTCGAGCCGCGTGCCGATCTCTTGCGCGCGCAAGGTCGCGAGCTGGGCGCGCAAGACAGAGCGCGTCGCGTCGGCGGCGGTCTGGTGGGGATCGACGACCGCCGTCTCCGAGGTGGCATGCGGCAGGTCGAGCGCCTCGAGAGCCGTCGCCGCTGGATCTGCGGGCGCTGGCTCCAACTCCAGCTCCGCGAGCACCGCGCGCACAGAATCCAGCTCGTCGCCGTAGCCGCGCACCGGCCGCAGCTCGAGGCGCGGTTCGAGGTCGACTTCCGTCGCCGAGCGCCCGAGCAGCGTCGCCAGCTCCGGCGGCAGCGAAGCACGAGTCTCCAGGCGCCAGATCCGCGCCACCGTCTTGCGCTCGTCATCGAGTACGCGCAGGACGACGGCGCGGCGTTCCACCCGAGCCCAAACCAGCAGACGGCGCGGCGCGACCCGCTCGGCGAGCTGGCGCCAGACCTCGCCCGACGGCAGATCCGAGGCGTCGCGTGGCGCGTTCTCCGTCGCGACCGAGCGGTGCACACCACCATCGACCGATGATGCCTCGAGGCGCGAACCGCTCGTCTCGCTCCGCATCTCCAGGCGCCATCCGTCGGCGGCGAGCAGGCGGTCGAACGTATCGAGCACGAAGCGCTCGCTGGCGAGGGCCTCCTCGAGGACCAGCAGGCGCTCGGCGAGCCGGCGCCAGACCTCGTCGGCGCGGGCGGCCGGGAACCGGTAGGCGACCGTCGCATCCGCCGGGCGCAGCGCCGACAGTGAGAGGGGCTCTGAAGAAGCTGAAGACTGAGATCGGGTCACGGTGCAGCTCGAGGGCCGAATGAAGAAGGGCGAGTCGCGTCGTCGATTCTGCAGGGCGCCTGCGCTCGATGGCTGAACCGCAGACAACGAGGCGTCGAGTTCTCGCGTGGGCAGCCGGCGAGCGGTCGATGACTTTAGCAGGCCCGCGAGAGCGTCTTTAACGAGTCTTCATCGCAGCTCCCAGCCGGGCCGGCGAGCCGTCGCTTATGATCGGTTGACGGTCTTATGTCTCCCGAAGTCGTGACACGCCCGCCCGGATTCCGCCGCTCCGCGGCAGGGGATTCTCCGGTCGACGATGCCGCCCGGACGCAGATGCTGGCGGCTGTCGATCTCGGCTCGAACAGCTTTCGGCTGCTCATCGCACGAGTCGACGGCGAGCAGCCCAGGCCGGTCGATCGACTGCGCGAGGGCGTGCGCCTCGCGGCGTTCCTCGACGCGGACAACCGCCTCTCGTACGAAGGCCAGCATCGGGCGCTCGAGGCACTTGCGCGCTTCGGGCAGCGCCTGCGCGACTTTCCCGCCGGCTCCGTGCGCGCCGTCGGCACCAACACCCTCCGCAAGGCGCGCAACGCCGATGACTTTCTTCAGGAGGCGCAGCGCGCGCTGGGGCATCCGATCGAGGTGGTGTCCGGTCTCGAAGAGGCTCGCCTGATCT
The DNA here is from genome assembly GCA_038530905.1 of Acidobacteriota bacterium. Classification (GTDB taxonomy): domain Bacteria; phylum Acidobacteriota; class Thermoanaerobaculia; order Multivoradales; family J023; genus JAUIJL01. The sequence goes on along the minus strand of JBCBCF010000073.1, from coordinate 7,627 downwards.
TCCTCGGCGTCGCCAACAGCCTGGGACGCGTCCAGCCGGCCGCTGGGATCGAGCGCCGGCTGGTGATCGACATCGGCGGCGGCTCGACCGAGGTCATCGTCGGCGAAGCGCTCGAGCCCGAGGCCGCCGAGAGCATGTACATGGGCTGCGTGAGCTACACGCTGACGCACTTCCGCAACGGCCGCATCACGTCGAAGCGGATGAAGAAGGCCGTGACCGCAGCCCGCCTGGAACTTCGGACCCACGCGAAGCAGCTCAAATCCCTCGGATGGGATCGCGCCATCGGTGCCTCGGGGACGATCCAGGCGATCTCAGAGATCCTGATCGCCAGCGATTGGAACGATCGCGTCGGTGGCTCGGCAACGATCACTCTCGACGGGCTGCGGCGCCTGCGGGCCGAGGTCGAAGCGACGCCTCACGTTGAGGCTCTCGATCTGCCGGGACTGCGGCGCGAGCGGGCGCGGGTTCTCCCCGGCGGCCTGGCGATCTTGATCGCTCTCTTCGAAGGTCTCGATCTGGAGCAACTCGCCGTCTCGCCCGGGGCGATGCGCGAAGGTCTGCTCTTCGATCTGCTGGGCCGCCTGCGCCATGAAGATGCCCGCGATCGGACGATCGAGCATCTGATCGACTTCTATCGGCTCGACCGCCAGCAGGGCCTGCGCGTCCAGCGCACCGCCCTCGACGCCCTCGAGCAGGTGGCGGCGGACTGGACGATCGATCCGATCGTTGGCGGCAGCTTCCTCTCTTGGGCCGCGCGGCTGCACGAGATCGGCCTGGCGGTCGCCCACGCAGGTCATCACAAACACGGCGCCTATCTTCTGCAGCATTCCGCCCTCTCGGGGTTCTCTCTCCAGGACCAGCGCATTCTCGCCCTCCTGGTCGGAGGACACCGCCGCAAGCTGCGTCCGCCGCAGTTTCGCGAGCTGCTGCCGAAGCGACGGGCGAAGCGCACGCTGCGCCTCTGCGTGCTGCTGCGCCTGGCCTGCCTGCTCAATCGCAGCCGCTCGAGCCGTGCCCTGCCCGAAGTGCGCTATCGCGCGCGGGGTAAGACACTGCGCGTCACCTTCCCCGACGGCTGGCTGATCCGCCATCCGCTGACGCGCGCAGACCTCGAGCAGGAAACCGCCGCCCTCGAGGCCGCCGGGTTCCGCCTGCGCATCGAATCGCGCGCGGAGGAGGCATGAGCGCCTCGCGCGCTGTCGGCCTGCACGGCTCAGTCGTCGAGGGCGGCGCTGAGCGGCCGTGGCGGCAGGAACAGGCGCAGGCGTCCACAGCCGGCCGTGACGGCGCTCCAGGCCTCGACCTCGAGATCGATCACGGCGATCGCGGCGGTCACCATCGCGACACGCGCGCCGCTCAGGGTGGCGACGATGCCCGAGGCGATCGGCTCGTGGCCCACGACCATCAGCCGTCCGAGCTCGTCGTTCTGTCGCCGCACCAGGTCGAGAGCGGCCGGCAGATTGGCCGCGTACAACCCGTCATCGATCTCGAGCGACGCTGTAAAGCCACCGGCCACACGGGCACCTTCGGCCGTGTCCCGAGCGCGCACGGCATGCGATGCGATCAGACGATCCGGCGCCAGCCCGGCGGCGGCGAGGAAGCGCCCCATGGTCGCCGCCGCCCGCTGTCCGCGCGGTCGCAGTGCACGGCCCGCGTCGTCGGTCCAGGCAGCGTTCCAATCCGACTTGCCGTGCCGCATCCAAATCAGCTCTTTCATGACGACGCATTGTCTCATCGGGCCCGCGGGCCCGGAGCCGCGCGACGTCCCCTCTCGTCCCGACGCACCGGAGCCTGCACACGATGACCTCGAAGTCCAAGACCTCGGACGCCACCAAGTCCGTCGCCGCCGAGTCCTCGACCGACGAGCGCACCGCCGCCGAGCGCGCCACGGAGGACGGCACGCCGACTCTGCCGCCGCTGGCGTCCGGGCGTCGGCGCAGCCCCCGCGCCCGGCGACCTGCAGCCCGGCGGCCCGACTTCGATCGCCCCGAGCTCTACCTCAACCGCGAGCTGAGCTGGCTCGAGTTCAATCGGCGTGTGCTCGGAGAGGCGGTCGACGCCAGCAATCCGCTGCTGGAGCGGGTGAAGTTCCTGGCGATCTTCACCAGCAACCTCGACGAGTTCTTCATGATCCGCGTCTCCGGCCTGCGGGCGCAGCTCAAGGCATCGGTCCTCAACCCGCCACCCGACGGCATGACGCCGGCCGAGCAGGTTGCCAAGATTCACGAGCAGCTCGCGCCGATGCTCGACCTCGCCGCCGAGTGCTGGCATCAGGAGCTGAAACCACAGCTCGCCGAGCACGACATCCGCATCCTCGGCTACGACGCGCTGCGCAAGAAGCAGCGACGGCTGCTGCGTCGACTGTTCGAGCGCGAGATCTTCCCGGCGCTCACCCCTCTGGCTTTCGATCCCAGCCACCCGTTCCCGCACATCTCGAACCTGTCGATCAACCTGGCGGTGGTGGTCCAGCACCCCACCCAGGGCGAACGGTTCGCGCGCGTCAAGGTGCCGCAGGTTTTTCCGCGTCTTCTGCGGGTCCCCGAGGAGCACAAGGCCGATCAGGCGCAGCATCTCGGCCTCGAAGAGCTGTCGTCCAATCACTTCGTGTGGCTCGAGGAGGTCATCGCCCACAACCTCGACATGCTCTTCCCCGCCTGCACGATGATCGCCTCGCATCCGTTCCGCGTCACCCGCGACGCCGATGTCGAGATCGAGGAGGACGAGGCCTCCGATCTGCTGGAGGCGATGGAGGAAGTCGTCGGTCAGCGCCATTTCGGCCATGCAGTGCGGATCGAACACGGCGACGATATGCCGGAGTCGATCCGCGACACCCTGGTGCGCAACCTTGGGCTGGCGCCTTACCAAACGTTCTCCTCGTCGGCGCCGCTTGGACTGTCGGACCTGATGCAGCTCGTCAAAGTGGATCGGCCCGAGCTGAAGGATCCACCGCACGCCCCGCATACGCCGGCCGTGGTCTCTGGCGACGAGAACATCTTCGACATCATCGCCAAACGCGACGTGCTGCTCTTCCACCCCTACGACAGCTTCACGCCGGTCGTCGACTTCGTGCGCGCCGCGGCGCGCGACCCGAAGGTGCTGGCGATCAAGCAGACGCTCTATCGCGTCGGCCCCGACTCACCCATCGTCAAGGCGCTCATGGAGGCGCGCGACAACGGCAAGCAGGTGGCGGTGCTCGTCGAGCTGAAAGCACGCTTCGACGAAACCAACAACATCGTCTGGGCTCGGGCGCTGGAGCGCGCGGGGGTGCACGTGGTCTACGGCGTCCTGGGGCTCAAGACGCACGCCAAGATGGCGCTGGTGGTGCGCCGGGAAAAAGGCGGCACGATCCGCTACGTGCATCTGGGGACCGGCAACTACAACCCGGTCACCGCTCGGCTCTACACCGACTTCGGCTTCTTCACCCGCGACGAGCAGATCGGCGTCGACGTTTCCCACCTCTTCAATGGCCTCACCGGCTATGGGCGACCGGAGGTGTACCGCAAGCTGCTGGTGGCACCGCGCACGATGCGTCAAGAGTTGCTGCGCCGCATCGATCGTGAGATCGAGCACCATCGCGCCGACGGCGGCGGAGGTCACCTGATCTTCAAATGCAACTCGCTGGTCGACCCAAAGACGATTCGCGCCCTCTACAAGGCCTCGAACGCCGGCGTCCGGGTGCAGCTCCAGATCCGCGGAATCTGCTGCCTACGGCCTGGGGTGGAAGGCATCTCGGAGAACATCGAGGTGACGTCGTTGATCGGACGCTTCCTCGAGCATCCGCGCGCCTATTGGTTCCGCAACGCCGGCGAGCCGGAGCTCTTCCTCGGCTCGGCGGATCTCATGCCGCGCAACCTCGACGGGCGCGTCGAAGTGCTCTTCCCGATCGAGGATCCTGAGATTCGGGAGAAGATCCGCGCGCACATCCTCGAGCCGCATCTGGCCGATAACCAGAACCTCCACCGCCTGCAGCCGGACGGCTGCTACGAACTCGTCGAGCCGGCAGAGGGCGAAGAGCCGCGCGACGCGCACCAAGAGATGATCGATCACCCGGAACGTTGGCACTGAGGCACGAGACACCGTCGCCCTCCAGCCGGCCGCCGGCTCGGGCTGACGACGATCGCTAGTTCTCTACGACGACTTTGCCCATCGCCTGCCCGCTTTCGAGGCGCGCATGGGCCTGCCCGACGCCGGCGAGGCGATGCCACGTGTCGTCCAGCACGGGCCGCAGGCCGCCGGACTCGACGATCCGGGTCAGCTCCCGCAGGATCTCGCCGTGCTCTTCTCGGCGGTGATCGTGGAGCATCGGAATCAACATGAAGACGACGTGCAGCGACAGCCCCTTGAAGTGGGCGGTCGAGAGGTCCAGCTCGCAGAGAGACACGGTCGACGCGATCTGACCGTTGAGGGTTGCCGCCTCGAAGGACTTCGCCATGTTGGCACCGCCGACGGAGTCGAACACCAGATCGAACCCCGCGCCGCCGGTGTGCTGGGCGACGTAGCTCTCGACCGACTCCGTCTTGTAGTGAATCGGCGTGGCACCGAGTTGGGTGATCAATTCCAGCTGTCGTTCGCCCCCGCCGGTCGAGAAGACCTCGGCCCCGAAGTGCCGAGCCAGCTGCAGCGCCACATGGCCCACGCCGCCGGACCCGCCGTGCACCAGCACCTTCTGTCCGGCTTGGATGCCGGCACGCATCAACCCCTCGTAGGCGGTGATGCCGACGAGCGGCAGCGCGGCGGCCTCGCGCATCGAGAGATTGGCAGGCTTGTGCGCCACGAGACGGTAGTCGGCCGCAATGAACTCCGCCAGCGTGCCCGGTAGATCGGCCAATCCCCCGGCACAACCGTAGACCTCGTCGCCGACGGCGAAGCCGTCGACTCCCTCACCGACTGCCTCGACGGTACCGGCGAAGTCCATGCCCAGAAGAGCCGGCAGGCTGGGAGACAGCTCCAGCGCCGTGCCCATCCTGCGGATCATGGTGTCGACCGTGTTCACGCTCGAGGCGGCGATTCTGATCAGGAGCTTGCCCGTCTCGGCCGCGGGAGTCTCAAGGTCGGTCGGCTCGAACTCCGCGTCGTCACCGTAGGCGTTGAGGATCATCGCTTTCATGGGAGTGGGTCCTGTGGGTTGCAGTGTGATGGGTAGCTCGACGCGTCTCAGGCCACCCGCCCGGCCGGCTTCGGGCGAGGCTGAACGACACCGCTCTGGGAGCGCGTCAAATCAAGTGTGAGGCTCAAGAAGCAGCGTAGAGCCCGACAACGCTTTCGACAAGTACCCACAAATTTGTAAGTATTGAAGCAAACCAATTCGGAAGGACTCGATGGCCCGAAAGTACTGCTGGAAAACCGGATGCGATGTCGAAGCGACGCTGACCGTCATCGGCGGGCGATGGAAGCCGATCCTGCTGTGCCATCTCCTCGACGGCCGCAAGCGCTTTGGTGAGCTGCGACGTCTCACGCCCAACGCGACCGAGCGCATGATCACGCTTCAGCTCCGAGAGCTGGAAGCCGACGGCGTCATCGCCCGCCACGTCTTCGCCGAAGTGCCTCCGCGGGTGGAGTACGAAGTGACCGACTTCGGGCGATCCCTCGAAGCGATCCTCCACCTCATGCAGGAGTGGGGCAGCGCCTTCAAAGTCCGCCAGCTTGCGATGGAGTCAGAGGCGGAGCGGACCTCGTCCGCCTTCAACCACTCGGCCGGCCTCTGACTCGCCGGCGAATGCACGGCGCCCCTTGAGGCACCCGACACCGATCGCCTCCACCCTGATTGCCCAAAAGAAACGCCCCGGCCGGAGCCGGGGCGTTGTTGCGTCGATCCTTCTCGACGGGTCGGGGCGCCTCTCGAGGCGCGCCGATCAGGCCGTGCGCTCGACCCGCTTGCGGTCGGTGCGCTCGGCGCGCGCCTGCTTGGCATCGCGACCGAAATACTGCTCCCAGACCAACGCGAACGGGCTGGCCACGAAGATCGACGAGTAGGTGCCGATGATCACGCCGATCATGAGCACGAACGCGAAGCCGCGCAGCACCTCGCCGCCGGCGATGAAGAGGCACGCAACGACCAACAAGGTCGTGCCGGAGGTCAAAATCGTCCGCGAGAGCGTCTGATTGATCGAGATATTCATCACCTCTTCGAGCGACTTGCGCCGGAAGCGCGCGAGATTCTCACGCACGCGATCGAAGATGACCACCGTATCGTTCACCGAATACCCCACAAGAGTCAGGAACGCGGCAATCGTTGGCAGATTGAACTCGTAATCAATCAACGCGAACAAACCGAGCGTGATCAGGAAATCGTGGAAGACGGCAACGAGCGCGCCGACGCCGAAACGCAGCTCGAAGCGGAACCAGATGTACACCAGCATGCCGAGCAGCGACATGACGACGGCGAGAATGCCTTTCGTCCGCAGCTCCGAGCCGATCTGCGGCCCGACGTTTTCGTTCTGCAGCACCGCAAAGGCGCCGAGCTGGGCGTTTTCCTCGAGCGCCGCGGCCACCGCCGGCGTGACGCCCTGGGCGCCGCGGACCTGGTCCCACGACGTGAAGATGCCCTCGCTCCGCCGCACGTCGAGGATGGCGTCGGCCACGTCGTCATAGCCGCCCTGCTCAGCCTCGCGCCCGAGACCGTCCGGATCGGAGGTGGCGAGAAGAGTCGCGATGGCGGTCTGGCCGCGCTGGTTGAGGTCGAGGCGCCGATCACCGGCATTGAATGACTCGTTGAGCGCGTCGATGATGCGGGTCGACGCTTCCGCCGAGCCCTCACCCTCGACCACCGGTGCTTTGATCAGCACCTCGTTGCCGCCGTCGCCGAACTGTTGAATCTGCACTTCGCTCTGCCCCGCGGCAGCGAGCGTGTTGCGAAGGTCGTCAACCAGCACCGGCTCGCGGGTCCGCAGGGTCAGCTGCGTGCCGCCGACGAAGTCGATGCCGAAGTTGATGCCGGCGAGAGCGAAGAGCTCGACCACGGCAATGATCAGCAGCGCCAGCGACACCCAAACGAAAATCTTCCTGTAACGCAGGAAAGGAATTTGCGTGTTGGTGAGAAATTCCATGGATCAAGATCTCCGAAGAGCGTCAGATCGACATCTTGTCGACCCGCTGACGGCGGGTGTAAATCACATCGAACAGCCAGCGGCTGATGAAGACGGCGGTAAAGATCGAAGCGACGATGCCAATCGACAGCGTGACCGCGAACCCTTTGATCGGTCCGGTGCCGAGAACGAAGAGAAACATCGCCGCGATGCCGGTGGTGAAGTTCGCGTCGAGAATCGACGACAGCGCCTTTTCGAAACCTGCGCTGATCGCCATCTTGACGGTTTTGCCGAGTCGCAGCTCTTCGCGGATGCGCTCGAAGATCAGCACGTTGGCGTCGACCGCCATGCCGATCGTCAGCACGATGCCGGCGATGCCTGGCAGCGTCAGCGTGGCGTTGAGCGCCGAGAGAGCGCCGAACACCAGGACGACGTTGAGTAGCAACGCGAGCACCGCGTTGATGCCGGCCAGCTTGTAGACGACGAGCATCGTGACGATGACGAGCGTGCCGCCGATCATGCCGGCCCGACGCCCCTGATCGATCGAGTCGCGACCGAGCGACGGGCCGACCGTGCGCTCCTCGAGAATCGTCATCGGCGCC
>JBCBCF010000072.1:0-16553 GCA_038530905.1 Acidobacteriota bacterium | reverse complement strand
CCTCGAACCCAGTGGGCGGGAGGAAGACGGTCTCCGCGCCCTTCGCGCGCAGCTCAACATATCGAGCGAGCCCTTCGTTCAGCTCAGTGCCTCGCTCGTAGGCTGCAAACGCCGCGTCAAGACCGGCGAAGCGCTCGCTTCTCAGCGCCAGGGCTCGGAGCGCCCAGCAGGAGGAGTCGATCGAGTCCGTCGCGGCCAGCGCTCGGCGCAACGCTTCTGTTTCGAGCCTCCTCGAGGCGAGAGCGTCGGCGTCATCGATCGGGTAGACGAAGAGATCAGCCTCGTTCGCCTGCCAGCCAGGATGTTGGGCCCGCTGAAAGACATGAAACGTCTCATGGAGAGCGATGGCGGCGAGAGCCGAAAGATTTTCCTCGACCTCGGACCGATCGATCATGAGAGTCGCCGTCATCGTGCCGCCGAGCTCGGCGCTCGAGTTTGCGATCACGGCGGGATGACGCCCTTCCCAAACCAAAGTGTCTTGTTGGGCACCCACGACCGCCACGAAGCCCTCAGGCGGATCGGGATGGCGAAATAGGTAAGTCGCTTCCCCGTCGTAGATCGCGAGCGGAAACGTGAGCGGCTCAAACCCAGGCCAGAGGGACCCCAAGGCGGCAACCCTCTCGACCTCCTGCGCCACCAGCACCGCCGGCTCCAGCGGGTCTTGGGTCCCGCCACATGCTCCGATGAGGAGACAGAAAGCGAGGACGATCGAGAATCGGGCCCCCAGGCCGTGCACTGCGACCGGCCGGCGGCGGTCCGTCCGCCTGCGGCCCGAGGCCCGGCACGGTGAGTCGATCGGGCCCTGAGGAACGGCTGATGCACCCAACATGCACCGAGGCTAGTGACGATCCAGTGGCGAGTCAACGCGCCGGCTGAGGCGCGAACGAAGACGGGAAGACGCACGCGGCGTCGCCGGTCGAGACGACGGGCATTCCGCCGACTAGACCGCGCCGTCAAATCGGGTCGCGTGGTACCGCGCCTCGCGACCGGGGCCACTGCGACGCATAACGGTCGAGATCCAGGCTCGTCGCTCGAAGTCGATCACTCCCAGCTCCCAGACGCAGGCAAGGATCTCGCGCGAGGGAACCTCCTCGAATCGGCAGGGGCCGTCGAGCGGCGCCGAGAACATCCGCTGGCAGAGGATGCCGCCCGGCGTCCACCAATCAACCAGCAGCCAGCGCGCCTCTTCGCCGAGATGCAGAATGAAAAAGCCAGACCGGGGCGCGCGTTCTCGCGGTGGCGCACTGTCGTCGTCCGGGAGCGGCGGCAACGCCTGGGCGACAGCGTCGCGGGCGGCCTGGAGCTCCTCGTCGGACGGGCGGGCAACGTCGCGCACGATGGTGTAGGCCTTGAGCGCCCAGCCGCCGGCCTCGACAAGGCCCGTGCAGCTCGCCGTGCGCGGCACGTAGTCGACGGACGCGGGATCCTCCATAGGCTCACGCCGGGTCCCCGCCTCGCCAGCGACCAGGGCTCGACAGGCCGCCTCGTCGAGGACAAAGCGCAGTTTGTGCAATGCCTCGGCGCCGATTCGCCGATAGAACACCGCCGCACGGTCGTTCCAGGCCGGCGTCTGCCACTGCAGTTCGCGGCAGCCGAGCTCGAGCCCGTGGCGAGCGACCCGCTGCAGGAGTCGACGCCCGAGTCCAAGACCGCGCGCTCCTGGCCTCAGGTAGAGACAGTCGAGATGCAGGTAGTGAGCGGCCGGCCAGGTGGCGACCTCGGTCGAGCAGGAAGCAAAGCCGACGAGGTCGGCCTTGGTCGCATCGGACGCAGTGGCCTCCAGCACCCAGCAAAACAGGCGTGGCGGCTGGTCGAAGATCAGGGCACGCCATCGCTCAGCCTGCGCCTCGCGAACAAACGGACGATGCTCGAACGCTGCATGCTCGGCGCAGAGATCCATCAACTGCGGCAGGTCCGCGGGGCGCAGCGCGCGCAGGCGTGGCTCGTGGTTCGTCATCGATCGGTTCTCCCAGGTCGGTGGGCGTCGAGCGCCCGTTCCAAAGATTCGCTGCCGGCGAGGATCTCGGCGGGCGACAGGTGGCCATATCCCAGCGCGAGCCCGCGAATCGGCGACGCGAGGGCGTAAGTCGACAGCGTGGACAGGTCGAGATCGAAGCGCTCGGCACACACAGCGAGATGGTCCGCCGACGGCTCTGGACCAACCAGCGCCAGGTGCAAGCCCGCCTCACCGCCGGCGAGCCGAAAGTGGCCACCGAAGCGGCGTTCGCATTGCTCGACCAGCAGGTCGCGTCGCTCGCGATACAGCGCCCCCATCCGCCGCAGGTGGCTGGCGAGATGGCCGTCGGCGACGAAATCGGCGACGGCCTCTTGAATGGCGACCGCGACGTGCCCGTCGACGCGGAAGCGCGCCGCCACGAAAACGTCGACCAGCGCTTCCGGCACTACCAGATAGGCCAGGCGCAGGCTGGGGAAGAGAATCTTCGACAGCGTGCCGAGGTAGAGCACGCGGCCGTCGCGGTCGAGGCCCTGAAGGGCCTGAACCGGCCGGCCGTCGTGGCGAAAGGCGCTGTCGTAATCGTCTTCGACGATCCAGGCACGCGCGCGCTCGGCCCAGGCCAGCGCCTGCAGCCGACGCTCGAGCGTCATCGCCACGCCGAGGGGAAATTGATGCGACGGCGTCAGATAGGCGACGCGGGCGTCGGACGCGGCCGACGGCAGGCGGTCGAAGCGCGCTCCGTCGACGCCGATCGTCAGGGGCTCGAGCGTCGCGCCGACCGCCTGCAGAGCCGCGCGCGCGCCGAGATAGCCGGGATCCTCGACCAGGGCGACATCGCCCGGATCCACGAGGAGGCGCGCGCAGAGATCGAGCCCGAGCTGCGCGCTGGGCAAGACGAGGATCTGCGCGGGTTCGCAGCGGACGCCGCGGCGAGGCAAGAAGTCCTGCGCGAGGACGTCGCGCAGCCGCTGGATCCCGGTGGGCGGCCCGGAGGCCAGATCGGCGACCTCCGTGCGGCGCGCGCGGCGAGCGAGCAGACGGCTCCAGCGCGTGAGCGGGAACGCGCCGAGAGCCGGCACGCCGAGCGAGAACGGCCGAGGCCGCGTCGCGTCGAGGCCACGCAGCGGTCCGACGAGCGAGCGACCGAGCCGCGACAGCCGCGGCACCTCCTGCGTGGCGCTCGGCGCCGGGGCCCCTTCGGCCGAAGTCCGTGGCGGGCGCTCGATCCAGGCAGAGGCGGCGAAACAGCCGGCGCCGACCCGGCTCTCGATCAGCCCCTCGTCGATCAAGCGATCGAAGGCCGCCTGGACTGTATTGCGCGACACCCCGAGCTCCTGCGCCAGGGCGCGCGTCGAGCGCAGCCGCTGGCCGGCTGGAATCGCACCCGACGCCAGCCGATCACGCAGCGCACCGTAGAGCTGACGGTAGAGCGGCAGCTCCCGCGCCGGATCGAGATCGAACCGGCCGAGAGTGCCGCCGGCGGCTCTGCTCATCGGCCGGCGTGCTCCGCCTCCTCGCCGTGTCCCTCCCCACCATGCGCTGCATGATCCGGCGCCCCGGCGCGCACCCAATCCGGGCAGGTCGGAAGATCCGATCGCCGGCGCGGCGTGCCGTCGTCCGCCAGCATGATGAAGAAGCCGTGCGGCCCGCGATAGCCGATCGAGGGTAGGCGCGGATTCTCGTGGAAAGCGTCCATTGAGAAGCCGATGTCGTCGGGGGTCAGATCCGGCGCGTAGAACATGACGTGCGGCGGGAACCAGCCGAGCTCGCCGGTCGCCGGATGCACCGGCCTGTTGTAGCGCGAGAGCATGTAGGCGATGCCGGGTCCCGGGCGCTCGAAGCGCCCCTCGGTGAAGCCGCGATCGATCGTCGTCGCGATCTCGGTCGTGCTCACCTGGTCGGCGAGCATCTCGCCGACCGCCAGGATCTTCGGCAGCACCGTGCGAGCGCCTTCCCGATCGAAGCACGTCGGCTTCAGCACGCGCGGATCATCGCGGTTGACGATGCAGGTGAAGGGATTCGTGCCGGTCCGAACCTGCACGAAGCCATCGCGCTCGAAGACGTAAACCGTCGCGTCGTCGCGCAGGTGTGCCGGCGCTGCGCTCAGAGCCAGCGCCACCTCGCACGACCTCGGCAACACCTCGACTCTCGGCGGTTCGTCGGGCTGCACGTCATGCGTTGTCGCGGCGAGCCCCGCCGCCGCCATCGCGCTGCCCACCGCCCAGACCATCCAACCGTGCCACTTCGCCATGCTGCGTCTCCTCGATCGACCGACTGCCGCGCGTCTGCGCGACCTCCCGCCGGTCAACGTCCAGCAGAGCGTAGTGGCCCGATCGGATGCTGAAAAGAGCCAATTCTTGGCCTATCGACGGTGCCAATTCGGTCTCTACTGATCGACGCCGCGGCCTAGCGGCCAGCAGACCGGAGCCCCTCAGCTCGGACCGAAGCGGTTCTGAAAGCGATCGATGGCCGACACGTGGCCGCAAACGAAGACCGCGTCACCGGGCTGGATCGTCGAGTCCACCTCGACCATGGTGAGAATCTCGCCGTCGCGCTCAACGGCGACGATCGAGCAGCCGGTGCTCTGGCGCAGATCGAAGCCCGAGATCTTGCCGGCCGGCAGAGCGGCTGACGTCGACCGGAGAATCTGCAGGTCGGTGGCGGCCGGGCGGGTGGGCTGACCAAGAAGGCGGTGAAGCAGGATCTCGCCAGCGACGTCCGAGATGGAAATGGCGAAGTCGGCGCCGGCTCGGTAGAGGCGCTCTATATTCTCGCGCCGGTTGACGCGCGCGACGAGCTGCAGATCCGGCGCCTCGCTCTTGAGCAGCAGCGTGGCAAAAAGAGTCGTCGTATCGCTATCGAGAGCGAGCACCAACGCCTGGGCGGAGTCGAGGTCGAGCCTCTCGAGCGTCTCGCCGTCGGCGATGTCGCCGAAAACGTCAACTCCCTCGAGGTCACGATTCTCGTCGACCAGCACCACCGGCTCGTCGACCTCGCGCAGCAGCGTGGCGACCTTGCGGCCGACCTCACCCGCACCGACAACGAAGATCGGTCCGTCCCGAACACGCGACCGGCCGCCGGTCGCCAGCGCCGCCAGGCGGTCAAGGGCGTCCGGCTGACCCAGCGCGAGAAGGATGGCCCGCGGCTCGACGCGCGTTGAAGCCACGGGATGGGCGTCGAACGTCCCCGCCACCCACTGGCCGACGATCAACGCTCCGGTGCGGCGCGCAGCATCTGCTTCGGCGAGCGTGGTGCCGGCCAGCTCGCAGGTCGAGTCGACCCGGACTTCGGCGACCCGCAAAGGGGGCGACAGACGCTCGATGCCACGGATCCGCGGCTGGACACGGCGGCTGGCCCGCGCCGCGAGCGCCGCACCGAGCACGTGGCGCGGCGTGTAGACAGCGGTGGCGCCGGCGCGAGCGAGCGGCTTGCGGTGAAACGGCTCGTGCACGAGCGCGAGGACGTCGCCTTCGAAGCCACTCTCGCGCGCGATCAGGACGGCGCTCGTGTTCGCCTCGTCGCTGCCGTTGGCCACCAGGGCGCGCGCGTGCTCCAAGCGAGCGGCGCGCAATGCGTCGTCGACCTGCGCTCCATAGAGCGGATGGACCTCGCGAAAGCGCTTGGGCTCGTCGAGCTTTGCCTGCACCATGCGCCGCGCCCGCTGCTCGTCCAGCTCGACGACGACCACCGGACAGGCGCGGGCGAGATCGTCGATCAACGACTCGACGGCGGCTCCGGAGCCGAAGATCACGACATGGTCGCGCAGGCGACCGACCTTGCGCGGCAGCCGCTGCTCGAAACGCTCCTCGAGCAGCGGCAAGAGAAGCAGCGGCACCAGCATGTAGACCAGGAAGACGCCGAAGAATTGGGTCGCTACGACCATGAGCACCATCAGCGGGTGGTCCCACGACGCCTCGGCGCCGTAGCCGGTGGTGGTGATCGTCTCGGCCGCCCATTCGAACGAGTCCCAAAAGCTGCGCGTCTCCCCCTCCAGCCGAGCCATCGCGAACTGATAGCCAAAGGCGAGGGTGATGAGGAGAATCGGCAGCGCCGCCAGCAGCAGCAGCAGCCGACGACGCGCGGACACGATCGGCATGGCGACCGATTTTTCCACAGAGCACCGGGCCGCCCGCGCACGTCACTCAGCAGATGACTCGAGCCGCCGCTGGTGATGCTCGCCGTCCGGAACGATGCGGGCTGCCTCGAGCCAGGTGGTCCGCCACGAGCGATAGAGTCTCGCCATGGCGAAGGGAGTCCGACTCGACAAATGGCTGCAGGTGGCCCGCGCCTTCAAGACGCGCTCGAAGGCCACGCATGCCTGCACGATGTCCCGCGTGCGGGTCAACGGCCAGGTGGCCAAGCCCCATCGCGCTCTCGCCGTTGGTGACACGGTCGAGGTCGAGGTGACGCGCGACTGGACCCGGATCCTGGAGGTCCGGGAGCTGCGCGACAAGACGCTGCCGAAAGCCGAGGCCGCGCGCCTCTATGAAGATCTGAGCCCGCCACGACCGACCCTCGATCCGCTCGAGCGCCTCCTGCGCGCGACGCCCGTGCATCGCGAGCGCGGCGCCGGCCGGCCGTCCAAGAAGGAGCGGCGCCAGATCGACCGTCTGCGCGGCGAGCCCTAAGCCATGCCCGACCGCTCGATCGTCGTTCTCGCCGCGAAGCGCGACGCCGCGACCCGGCGCCGGCATCCATGGATCTTCTCGGGCGCCGTCGATCGCCTCGAAGGCCCGGTGCCCGAACCCGGCGCCACCGTCGAGGTGCGCGCCAGCGACGGAACGCGCCTCGGCGTCGGCGCCTGGTCCCCCGCCTCGCAGATTCGGGTGCGCTTGTGGAGCACCGACCCCGACACCACGATCAACCGCGACTTCTTCATCGAACGCTTGCGCTCGGCCCTGGCCCTGCGAGCGGCGTCGCTCGATCAAGCGAGCGCCGGGCGACGGCTGGTCTTCGCGGAGTCCGACGGCCTGCCCGGCCTGATCGTCGATCGCTACGCCGACGTCCTGGTGTGCCAATTCCTCGCCGTCGGCGTGGAGCGTTGGCACGCGACGATCGTCGAGGCGCTGGCGGAGACTCTGGCCGAACGGCTCAATCTGCGATCGATCGTCGAGCGGTCCGATGCTGAGGTGCGCACCAAGGAGGGCCTTGAGCCGCGCACGGGTCTGCTGTGGGGCAAGGAGCCACCCGAGCACGTCGAGATGGTCGAAGGTGCGTGCCGGTTCCTGGTCGACGTGCGCCAGGGTCACAAGACCGGCTTCTATCTCGATCAGCGCCACAGTCGCGCCGCTTTTGCTGCCGCGCTCCCCGAGGGCGCTGAGGTGCTGAACGCGTTCTCCTACACCGGCGCCTTCGGCCTTGCTGCGCTCCACGCTGGCGCACAGCAGGTGACCAACGTCGACACATCTGCCGACGTTCTGCGCCTCGGCGCTGAGCACGCGCGGCTCGGCGGCTTCACCGCCACCGGCGATTCAGAGGCGAACGGCGCCCTCGTCTCGGTCGAGGGCAACGTCTTCTCGGTGCTGCGCGGCTTCCGGGCCGAGGCTCGGCGCTTCGACGCCATCGTCCTCGATCCGCCGAAGTTCGCCGACTCACGGCGCAAGGTCGAGCGCGCCGCCCGTGGCTACAAAGACATCAACCTGCTCGCCTTCCAGCTCCTGCGGCCCGGCGGGCTGCTCGCCACCTTCTCGTGCTCGGGCTGGATCGACACCGACCTATTCCAGAAGATCGTCGCCGGCGCCGCGCTCGACGCCGGTCGCACGGCGCGCATCGTCGAACGCCTCGGCCATCCGGACGACCACCCGGTAGCCCTCCACTTTCCCGAGGGCCGCTACCTCGACGGCCTGCTGATCCGCATCGATTGACGCGCGAGCGCGATCCGACTCAGGAGGCCGCGCAGGCGTGGACCCACTCGACGAGCGCCCGATGCTCGGCGACTGCAGGATCGGCGATCCGGACCGCATGCCCGTCGCCACTCGCGACGCGAGCGATCTGCAGGCCGTTGCGAAGATCCTGCAGCACGGCGTCGAGCAGATCGTCGGCAACGCGCTCGTCGGAGGCACATTGGTGGACGTCGCGCCCGAGCAGACGATCGACGACGCCCTCAGGACCGCCATCGACGGCACAGAGCGCAAGCAGCGTCTCGATATAGATTAGCGACGAGTCGCCGTGCAGCTCCGACGCGGGCTCGGGATGCTCGCGCGGCATGTTGACCTCGGCGTAATAGCTGTACGTGTCGCCGAAGAGCTCGATGTATTTGCGCCGGGCGGTCGCCGCGTCGTCGTCTTCGCGATAGCCGGCATGAGCGATGGCGCCGCCCTGGTCGATGGCGATGTCGGCGATCGCCGCGCCGTCGACCATCTGTCGGATGTGCTCTTCGCGACAGACCTTCTCGGCCGCGCGCGCGCCGGAGCGATGGGCGAAGACGACGCCGATCGCCGCCGCGAGGCCATCGTCGTCGAGCGTTTCGACCATCTCGACCCGATCGAAGCCGAGCGCGCGCAGCTCGCCGTCGAGGCGCCGGCGAGTCGGCTCCCACGGCTCGACCACGACCAGCGGAGCGGCGGTGTCAACTAGCTGGGAGATCGCCGCCATGCCGGCGATGCCGGCGCCGACGACCACCACCCGGCCGGGCGCGAGCCCGGCGGCGGCCGTCGCCTCGGCGACCCGTCGACCGGCCACCCGGCCAGCGAAGCGCGACATGCTGCCGACGATCGGCGTCCGATCGCCACCGGTCAGACGGAACGAGCAGCCGCCGATCGTCGCACCGTCGAAGATCGCCGCAAACGGCCGCTCGCGCAGCAGCGTGCAGACGCCCGGAGGCTTGCTCGCCAGATGCAGGGCGCCAACGCGCAGAAACGGCGCGGCCAGGGTCGCTTCCCACTCGGTCGGTTCCTTGAGCGCATGGACGACGTCGAACGGAGCGAGCGAGGGCAACTCATCGAGCGTCACCAGGGTGGCGCCGGCCTCGACGTAAGCGGCGTCGGAGAACGCCGCGGACGCGCGCTCACCGGCGCCCGCGACCACCGCCATCTCGACCTCGAGCCCGAGGCCTGCGAGATCGGTGCGGAGGTCGCGCAGGTGGCGCGGGGCAAAGGCGACCCGCGTCTCGCGATCGATGTGCTCGTCAGTACCCAGCAGGAAACGGACCGACCGGCGGCCGGCGGCGCGCTCTACCAGCTCGGCAAGAGCGGCACGCAGCGCAGCGCCTGAAGGTGCCTGAGCGAGATCGGAGGTCGCAACGGTCATGAGGTCTCCTCCGGGCCCGCAGCCGCGTCGCTCAGGTGAATCAGATGGTAGGCCTTCCGCCCCTTGCGCAACAGAGCGACGCGGCCGTCGAGGAAGTCGTCGACGCCGAACGTCGCCTGTTCATCCTCGACGCGGCGGTTGTTGACGTAGGCGCCCCCCTCGCGCACGAGGCGTCGCGCGGCGCCGCGGGAGGCCGTCAGGCCGCTCGCCACGAAGAGGTCGATCGCCGTCGCGCCGCCTTCGACCTCGGACCGCGCCATCGAGCTCGACGGCACCTCGTCGAAGATGTCGAGAAGCGCGTCCGCCGACAGCTCATGCAGATCGCCGCCGGCAAAGAGGACGCGCGATGAATGCTCGGCCTGGGCGACCGCCTCACGCCCGTGGACGATCTCGGTCACGGCACGAGCGAGCACGCGCTGCGCCTCTCGCGTCTCCGGAGCGGCGTCATGGGCATGCTGGATCTCTTCGATCTCCGGCGGTGTAAGCCAGGTGAAGAACTTCAGGTAGGAGACGACGTCGTCGTCGGTCGTGTTGAGCCAGAACTGGTAGAAGCGATACGGCGACGTCAGCTCGGCGTCGAGCCAAACGGCGCCGGCCTCGGTCTTGCCGAATTTGACCCCCGAGGACGTGGTGACGAGCGGCGACACCAAGCCGTAGGCACGGCGCTGACGCAGCCGGCGGATCAGCTCGATGCCGGCCGTGATGTTGCCCCACTGATCGCTGGCGCCCATCTGCAGGGTGCAGCCGTGGCGATCCAGCAGCTCGAGAAAATCGTACGACTGCAGCAGCAGATAGCTGAACTCGGTGAACGACAGGCCATCTTCGCTCTCGAGTCGGCGCTTCACCGAGTCCTTTGCCAACATGTAGTTGACCGTGAAGTATTTGCCGACGTCGCGCAGGCACTCGATCATCGACATCGACTCGAGCCAGTCGGCGTTGTCGATCATCAGCGCCGCGTTCTCACCGGTCTCGAACTCGAGGAAGCGCGACGCCTGGGCACGCAGCCCCTCGACGTTGGCGCGCACCTGATCGCGGGTCAGAAGCTGGCGCTCCACGGTCTTGCCGCTTGGATCGCCGATCAGGCCCGTGCCGCCGCCAACGACGCAGATCGGTCGGTGGCCGGCACGCTGGAAGCGCGCGAGCTGCATCAGCTGCAGCAGCGAGCCGACGTGCAGACTCGAGGCGGTCGGATCAAAGCCGATGTAGAGGGTGACCGGTCCCGCGGCAAGATGCTCGGGAACGCCCTCGGTGGCGCTGTGCACGAGGCCGCGCCACGTGAGCTCTTCGAAAAAGTCCAAGGGGATTCCTCCGCGCGCGACGAAGCTCGGCGGCGGTCGACCGCCGAAGCTGGACAGATCAGTGAGAGGCCGAGCCGTGGGCTCGGGAAGGTGACGACGCACGGGCGAACGCGGACGTGAGGCGTTCGGCATGTCGACGGATCGTCAGTGGCCGAAATGTATCATCGTCGAGTTCCCCCGCCGCCCGGGCCCGCCATCTCGCCGGAGCCCATCACCCCCTCGGTCAGGAGGTCCCCATGGCGCGTCGCGCGGTCCGCTGGTCACTGGTCGTTGCGGCGTGCTGCGCGCTCGGCACGCTCGTCGGCATGGCGCCGACACTCAACTCGGCCGCGGCTTCATCCCCTGCGACGACGGGAACGACAGCGGATGCGCACGCGCGCAGCGAGCATTCCGACTTCCTGCGCGGCATGACCGTCTCTTGCCCCACGTGGGGCCCGGTCTGGGGCAGCCCGGCGATGGCCGACACCCTCGCCGAGCTGCGTGCCCTCGGAGTCGAATGGATCGCGCTCCATCCCTATGCCGGCGTCGGGCGCGATGGCTCCGTGCGGGCGCGCTCCGCGGCGGATCTGGACTTTCTCGACCGTGCGGTGGACTACGCGCGCGACGCCGACGTGCAGCTCTTCTGGAAGCCGCACCTTGCGTATTGGGGCTCGTTCGAGTGGCGAGGCGCGATCACCTTCGGCGACGACGCGGCGGCCTGGCGGCGCTTCTTCGATGGATACCGCGCATTCATCGTGGATCAGGCGCGCTTCGCGCAGGCGGCCGGCGTGCCGCTCTTCTCCATCGGCCTCGAGTACGAGGAAACCTTCGGACCGCACGAGGCCGAGTGGCGGCGACTGATCACCGAAGTGCGCGCCGTGTACGACGGCCGGCTGACCTACTCGGCGAATTGGGATCGCGTGACGGAGGTGCCGATTTGGGACGCCGTCGACCTCATCGGCGTGCAGTTCTACTATCCGCTGAGCCACGAGCCGGAGCCGAGCGATGCCGCCCTCGAGGCGGGCTGGGATCGCGCTCTCGCCGAGCTGCGCACGCTGTCCGAACGCCACGCCAAGCCGGTGCTCTTCACCGAGATCGGCTACGACACCGGGCCGCGCGTTGCCGCCGAGCCGTGGGCGACTTTCGGACGCGCCAGCGGCGCCGACCGAGCTCTGCGCCGCCGCTTGATGGAGCTCGCCATGCGCCGCGCGCCGACGGCGGACTTCGTCGAAGGGATGTTCTGGTGGAAGTGGATCCCGAACCGCAGCGGCACGCGCGACTTCCCGATGGAGTCGGCGGACGCGCGCGACGTCCTGCGCGCGTTCTGGACCGACGACTCCGGACGCGCCGGACTCAGGACGACGCGACGTCGGGCCGCGGATCCTTGATCTGATCGTCGGGACCGAGGCCTGAAACCACCTCGACGCGCAGGCCGTCCGATAGACCCAGCTCAACGTCGCGCCGCTCGAAGCGCTGCGGCGCGGTCTCGACCTCGACAAAGGCACGGTCGGCGTCGTCAAACTGCAGCAGGCTCTCTTCGATCGCCAGAACGCCCTCGCGCTGATCGAGCACGATGTCCGCGTTGGCGCTGTAGTTGGCGCGCAGGAGCGGCGCCTCAGCGCCGCGATCCTCAAGCGCGGCGCGAATCTCGAACTGAATGGCGCCTTCGTCTTCGACCCCCTTCGGCGCGATGTGCTCGAGCGTCGCCCCGAAGCTCTCGCGCTCGAGCGCGCCGACGGTGAGCACCAGGCGCATGCCGGTGTCGAGCTTGCCGACCTCCGACTCGTCGACTTTGCCTTCGAAGACCATCTCGTCCATGTCGGCGACCGTGGCGATCGTGGTGCCGTCGTTGAAGGTGTTGGACTCGATCACCGAGTTCCCGATCTCGACCGGCACCTCGAGCACCATGCCGTCGATCGTCGCGCGCACGATGGTGTTGGTCGTCGCGCCAGTCCTCGTGCTCGAGCCTTTGCGCACGATCTCGAGGTTGTCGCGCGCCGCCGCCTGCTCCTCCTCCGCCTGATCGAAGGCGAGCTGGAACTGCTGGTACGCCGACTGCGAGATGGTGCCGTCGTCGACCAGCCGTCGGTTGCGCTCAAGATCGAGGCGAGCGTTCTCGAGGCCGATCTCGGCGCGCCGCAGGCGGCTCTCGGAGTCGTTCAGGCTGACCGTATTCGGCACCACTCGAATGCGCGCGATGCGGTCGCCCGAGGCCACGGCGTCGCCCGGCTCGACGTAGAGCTCGTCGACGATGCCCGAGATCTGCGGCTTGATCTCAACCTCCTGACGCGGCAAGACCGAGCCGGTCGCCACCGTCTTGAGCACGATGTCGGCCGTCTCGGGCGGCTGGGTCGCGTACTCCACCGGCGGCGCCTGCGCCTTCTGACGCAGGAAGACGAGCGTGCCGACGAAGAGGCCGAGGAAGACGAGGACGGCGAGGCCGAAGAAGATGTTCTTGATCACGAGCGATGGACTCCGAGCGGAGAACGACGGCGCAAACGCGCCGCCCGGATGGCACTGAGCGGTTCAATCACCTTGCAGCGCCGCGACGGGGGAAATGGCGAGGGCGCGGCGCGCCGGCAGAAGGCCGGCGATGACGCCCGCGAGCACCAGGGTGGACATGGCGGCAACGGCACTCTCGAAGGTGACGCCGGGCTGGCGAAACATCGTCGTCGACTCGCCCTGCGCGGCGAGTGCTTGAGCCAGGAGCTCGATCGAGCCGGCTCCCAAGATCAAGCCGGTGGCGCCGGCGGCGCCGGTCAGGAGCAGCGCCTCGAGCACGATCTGCCCCAGAACGCGACGCGGCGTGGCGCCGATCGCGCGCCGGATGCCGATCTCCCCCGTCCGCTCTTTGACGATGATCGTCATGATGTTGGAGACGCCGATGACGCCCGCCGCCAGCGTTCCGAAGCCAACGATCCAGACCAGCAGAGAGATGCCACGGAAGAGCCCCTGAACCTTCAGGTACTCCTCCTCGATGTTGAAGTGGCCGAAGGCGCGACGATCGTCGGGCGCCACACGGTGGCGCGCCTTCAGCAGCGTCTCCACTTCGTCCTTCACCGCTGAGGCCCGAATGCCGTCGCTGGAGGAAATCGCCAGCCAGTCGACCTCGTCACCGCGATGGAACGCCTGCTGGAACGTCGTGAACGGCACGTGAATCGTGCGCGAGGCGCGATCGGCGTCGCCGCCGCTCGAGGTTGGCCGGAAGACGCCGATCACCTGGAACGGCACGTTCTGAATGCGCACATGCTTGCCGACCGGATCCTCACCGCGGTCGAAAAGCACCTCGAGCACGCGCTGGCCGATCACCGCCACCTTGCGACGCTCCTCGAGATCGCGCGGGTTGAGAAAGCGCCCTTCGACGAGCCGCATCGACTGCAGCCGGAAGATCTCCGGCACGTCACCATTGACGTTGAAACCGCCGGCGCGCCCGGCACGCTCGACCGAAACGCCTTCCCCGAAGCCGCCCAGCTGAATGCGGGGCGCAATGATCGACGCGCCGTCGATGCGCTGACGGATCGCCTCGACATCGCTGTTCGCCAGCTCGAACGTGCGGCCGGCCGGCAGGCCCGACCACGGCCGGCTGGTGCGCTGGGTCCACATGAAGAACGTGTTCGTGGCGGTGCCCGAGAAGCTGGCGTCGACGCCGCGCTGCAGGCCGTTGCCGGCACCGAGCATCACCATCAGCATGAAGATGCCCCAGAACACACCGAAGGCGGTAAGAGCCGTCCGCACCTTGTTGCGGCCGAGGGTGTGGCCGATCTCACGCAGGCCGTCGAGGTCGAGCATCATTCGTCCCTCAGCGCTTCGATCGGTGAGATGGCCGCCGCCCGCCGAGCCGGCAGCAGGCCGGCGAGCGTGCCGGAGACGATGAGCAGCGCCAGGGCCGACAGCGCCACCCCGAGGTCGACCTCGGGCTGCCGGAAATACTCGGTCATCGGCATGCGCCGGCCGACCTCGAGCAACACCACGCCGAGCACGAGCCCGAGATAGCCAGCCACGGCAGTGATGACGACGGATTCAGTCAGCACCAGCGCAACGACCGACAGCGGCGTGGCGCCGAGAGCCTTGCGCACGCCGATCTCCCGGGTCCGCTCGCGCACCGCGATCATCATGATGTTCGACACGCCGACGACACCCGCCGCCAGCGTGCCGATGCCGATGAGCCACACGAACATCCGGATGCCGCCGGTCAGCTGGCGCATCTGCTCGAAACGCTCGTTGAGATTGTTCACGAAGACCGCACGCTCATCTTCGACCGCGAACCGATGTCGCGCCGCCAAACGCTCGCGACTGCCCTCCGCCATGAGTTCCGTCGTCTCGAGGGGCAGCGTGCCGGTGGTGAACATCAGCTGGTCGATGCGGTCGCTGCCGCCGGCGAAGACCCGCTGAGCGGTCGTGATCGGGACGTAGATGATCTCCTCTTCGCCCTCGCTGCCCTCGTCGGTGAAGATGCCGACGACGCGAAACGCGATGTCGTTCAAGAACACCCATTCGCCGAGCGCCGAGCTGTCTTCAAAGAGCGCTTCGCTCACCCGACGCCCGATGACGACCACCTTGCGAACTCTTTCGAGATCGGTCGGATGGAGATACCGCCCCTCGACGATGATGGTGTTCTCGAGCGCCGCGTGCCCGGGATGGACGCCGCGCATGGCGTAGAACTCGCTCTTGCCGTCAGCGCGCACCTCGACACTGCGCACGCGCAGGCGCGACGTGATGCGGTCGACACCCTCGACCCGCTCCGCGAACTCTTGGTGGTCGGCGAGCGTCATCTGCACCTCGCGGCCGGGCCGCAAACCAGCATGCGGCAGCGACGTCTGACCGGGCGAGATCCAGATGCTGTTCACGGCGTCATCGCGGAACTGGTAGACGACCCCGTTCTCCAGCGCCTGGCCGAAGCCGAGCAGCACGACGAGGATGAAGATTCCCCAGGCGACGCTGAAGCCGGTCAGCGTGGTGCGCAGCGGGTGCGCGCGGAGAGCGTCGAAGATCTCGCGCCAAGCGTCGAAGCCGAGCATGGGTCAGACGGCCGCGCCGGCAGCGGCAGGTGCGGAGGACGGCCCCAGGTGCGACGGATCGAGCGCCGCCTCGGGCGTCGCCGCACGATTCTCGACCCGGCCGTCGCGCAGGTGGATGATGCGCTCGGTCATTGCGGCGATGTCGGGCTCGTGGGTGACGACGACCAGTGTCCGCCCGTCTTCGTGCACGGAGGCGAGCAGCTCCATGACCTCATACGAGGTCTTCGTGTCGAGGGCACCGGTCGGCTCGTCGGCGAGAACGATCTTCGGATCGGCGACCAGCGCGCGCGCGATCGCCACCCGCTGCTTTTGACCGCCAGACAACTCGCTAGGCAGATGACTCGCGCGATCGGCCAGGCCGACGCGGTCAAGATATTCGTGCGCCGCGGCCATCCGGCGCCGCCGGCCGACGCCCTGGTAATAGAGCGGCAGCGCCACGTTCTCGGCCGCAGTCTTGAAGGCGACCAGGTGGAAGCTCTGGAAGACGAAGCCGATGTAGCGGCTGCGCAGCTTGGCCGCACGCGTCTCGGAGAGCTTCGAGATCAGGCTGTCGTCGAGGTGATAGGTGCCGGAGTCATAGCCGTCGAGCAGGCCGACGACGTTCATCAATGTCGACTTGCCAGAGCCCGAAGAGCCCATGACCGCCACCATCTCGCCGCGGCCGATGTCGAGGTCGACGCCGCGCAGAACTTCGACGACGTTCTTGCCGCTGCGATACGCCTTGTGGACGTCGCGCAGACGGATCATCGGCGTCGCCTCTGGGAACGACGCCTCGAGGGACGGCGCGTTGGGGGATGAAAGGTGCGGGGATGATGGCTCAATCTGCGACACAGGCGACTCTCCTCGCCTGCGCTTACGTCGCCCTTCCCGCGAGTGTTTCGGTGGGATTCACCTGATCGTCGCGGATCGCCCCGCGACGCGCGACGGTCGCACCCCGCCGCCAGACGTTCCGATCAGGAGCCGCCGGGTCGTGCAGGCAGAACGTACGTTCCTTGCGCGACAGCGCAGGCACGCTCGTCAGCGTCTGTCCACACGCGCACCGTGCCGACGACG
>JBCBCF010000071.1:0-16627 GCA_038530905.1 Acidobacteriota bacterium | reverse complement strand
GCAGGTCGCCGACACGTCGACGAAGGTGCCGTCACCCTGGTTGCGATAGACCCGCGGCAGAGCCTCGGGGCGCTCGACCGCCGGCTGCCCGACCTGCTGCGGTGCGCCGTGAATGGACGGCACGACGAGATCGTCCGCGCCGTCGCCGTCGAGATCGACGAAGACGGGACCACAGCTCAAGATTCCCGAAGCCGCGAGTCCGGCCCTGGCCGAGGCCTCGGTGAAGGTCCCGTCGCCGGCATTGAGGAAGAAGCGGTCCACCCCAAGCTCGCCGCCGACGAAGTAGAGGTCGAGATCGCCGTCGCCCTCGACATCTGCGACCGCGGCGCCGCCGCAGATCCAGCGCGGCTCGATCGGCTTAAGGTCCGGGTCGTAGCGGTAGGCGTGCGCGATGCCCGAGCCCGCGGTCACGTCGATGAACGTCCATGCCGGCTCCTCCCCCGCCTGAGCGCTCGGACCGAGCGCAACGAGGGCGACGAGCAGGCCTCCGGCCGCAAACCTCGCGCTTCGATCGCCGGCGACCCACCGGCCGAACGACGAACGGCCCCGGATCACTCCGGGGCCGCCGCACGAGGCAGAATTCGCCTCGTTCTTCATCGTCGCGTCGGGATCAGGCCGAGCGGCGACGGGCCATCACCCAGGCACCGGCACCGACCAGGCCGAGCACCAGAAGGAGCAGACCGACCGGGCTCTGCGTCGGAATCGCCGGATCGTAGACCGAGTCCGGAATGTCGCCACCGAGGCAGCCAAGACCGATGCAGGACGGGTTGTAGTAGCAAACTGCCGCCGCCGCGCCGATGCCGCCGTCGTTGTCGCAGAGGTACTCCAGGCCGTCTGTGGCGGTCTGGTCCTGAATGCCGATCGCGGTGCTGACACCCGTGGCGATGCCGCTCGGATCGTCGACCTGATAAACGATCAGATTCGACTGGTGGTAGAGCACGGCCTGCAGATCGAAGGTGTCCACCTCGCCGAAGAAGCCCCAATCCTGCCAGTGGATGATCGTGCAGTCTTCGGAACCCGCCTCACCGGCGCGCGGGCAGTCGGCGAAATACTGCACGAAGGTCGTGCCGCCGGTGCCGTCTGCGGCCAGATCGTCGTGGTAGGGCATCAGGCGGCCGGGGAAGGCCGGCGGATTGTCCGGAACCGCCGGAATCGGGCAGTCGTTCGAGAAGTCGCCGCCGGAGTCGGTGGCGAGCGTCGCGCCCATGGCGACATAGCCGTTCGTGGACACGACGACGTTGGTGACGGCGGTGCCGTAGAAATCGATCGGCGCGGCGAGGGTGACCTCGGCGCCACCGTCGTCATCGGCCGAGAACATGCCGCTGGCGGTGTAGGTCAGCGCCGTGCCGGTCCCGCTGATGTCGACGAAATCGAAGTTGCACTCGGCCTCGTCTTGGTCGAAGAAGAGATAGCCGAACATGTCGGGGCCGCCGGAGGCGCGAACCGGACCCGAGAAGCCGGTGGAATCGTCGACGCCCTTCTCCGCGAGAGCGGCGGGGGCCAGGAGGAGAGCAGCGCAGACGGCCACCAGGGCACGGCGAGAGCGAGAAACGGAGGGCATCGATCGGGCTCCTTGAATGGTTCGGCTCATAGCCGGGCCCAACGCCCTATCTGAAGAACGCGACGACCCGGTTCGAAACACGCAAAATTGGTAGGCCGGATTGTGGCGCTTCCCTTGCGTCGAGTCAAGCCGTCGCCCTCGAACAGCATGGGCCAGAAGCATCGCCCAGGCGATCCGATAGACTCCTTCGGTCCATCCATTTTCGAGGAGGTGCGGTCGGGCCAAGCGGACGACGGCTGCGCGCCGGACCTCCAAGGAGTCGGCGATGTCGATCTCGATCTCCCGTCCCGGTGCAGCGCTTCGCCATGCACGCAGCTGCGCGATCTTGACCTTGATGATCGCTCTCAGCAGCGTTCCCGGAGCTGCCGATCCTGCCTTCGTCGGGCCGATGCCCGAGCTCAGCGCAGCCCATCACGAAGCCTTCGAGTATTTGGCCGTCGGCCAGGCCTGGGGCGATGTCGACCGCGACGGCTGCGTCGATCTCTACCTCGCCGACGGCGATGGTCCCAACTCCTTGCTGCGCGGCGACTGCAGCGGCGGATTCACGCCTTGGCCGGATCCGGCGGTGACGCTGGCCGGCCACGAGAGCGGCGGCGCTGTCTTCGCCGACGTCGACGACGACGGCTGGCTCGATCTCTACGTGCTGCAGCGCGGGCCGAACGTCTTGCTGCGCAACCTCGAAGGGCAAGGGTTCGAGGACGTGACGGCGACTGCAGGCGTCGGCGAAGAGGGCCAGGGCCAGACCGCGGCGTGGGGAGACTTCGACGAGGACGGAGATCTCGATCTCTACGTCGTCAACTGGTTCTACTTCTACGACGAGAACTCACCTCTCAACCGCGACACGCTCTATCGCAACAACGGCGACGGAACCTTCGAAGATGTGTCGGCTTGGTTCGATCGGTCGACCCTCGAACGGCCTGGCTTCTCCGCCAGCTGGATCGACTTCGACAACGACCGCGATCTCGACCTGTACGTGGTGGTCGACAAACGCCAGGGCAATTCCCTCTGGCGCAACGACGGCCCCGGCTGCGGTGGCTGGTGCTTCACCGACATCGGGCCGGCGAGCGGCGCCATCCGCCCGGCGTCGGCGATGGGGCTCGCCACCGGCGACTACGACAACGACGGCGATCTCGACGTCTACTACTCGTCAATCGCCGAGGCCGTGCTGCTCGAGAGCCGCATCGCGCAGGGCGCCGAGATGTTCATCGAACGGTCGATCGAGGCGGGGGTGTCACCCAACGCCGTGTCGTGGGGCACGGCCTTCGCCGATGTCGACAACGACGGCTGGCTCGACCTTCATCTCGCGACGATGAACGACAATCCCGGCGCCACGAATCGCCTCTACCTCAACCGCGCCGACGGCACCTTCGAGGACGTGTCGGAGATCGGCGGCTGCGCGGACGCCGGGTCGAGCTTCGGCCTCGCCACCGCGGATTTTGATCGCGACGGCCGGGTCGACCTGCTGGTCGGCAACCGCAACGAGGGCTTCGCGCTCTATCGCAACACCACGCCGGCCGCGGGCGACTGGCTGCGCGTGCGCGTGCGCGCCGGGGCGCTCCAGGGGGCGGGGACCCCGCACATCGACCGCGACGGCCTCGGCACCCGCATCGTCGTGCGGCGCGATGACGGCCTGACGATGATCCGCGAGCTGCGCGCCGGCTCGAGCCACGGCGCGGGCGACGAAACGGTGGCTCATTTCGGGCTCGGAGACGCCGCGGTCGAAGATCTCGAGATTCACTGGCTCGACGGCACTGTCCAGACGCTGGGTGCGACGGCGGCCAACCGCGAAGTGGTCGTCGACCACCCGCGACTCGCGCTCTTCGCGAACGGCTTCGAGGACGGCACGACCGCCGCGTGGTCGACGCCCTGAGGGTCGTCGCGCGCGGCGCCGTCAATCGTCGGCGTACATCGCCGCGATCTCCGAGGCCCAGACCTCCTCGATGCGGGCGCGGCGCGGCTTGAGCGTCGGCGTCAGCTCGCCGGTGTCGATCGAGAAGCGCCGCGGCAGCAGTCGGAACGCGCGCACCGCCTCGACCCGCGCCAACCGCTCGTTGACGGTCTCGACCGCGCGTGACACCTCGGCGAGGACCCGTGGATCGCGCTCGGGCGACGCCGGCGGACTGTTGGGCGCATAGAAGGCCGCCAGCGCCTCCTCGTCGAGCGTCAGAAGGGCGGCGACGTGCCGACGTCCATCGCCGATTGCCAGCGCGTCGCCGACCAAATCGATCCCGGCGAGGTGCTGCTCGATCGCCGCCGGGGCAATGTTCTTGCCGCCGCTGGTGATCATCAGGTCTTTCTTGCGGCCCGTGATGGTGAGAAATCCCGCGGCGTCGAGCGCACCGAGATCGCCGGTGTGCAGACGCCCCTCAGCGTCGAGCGCCTCGGCGGTGGCCGCAGGATTGCGGAAATAGCCGCGGAAGACATTGGGGCCGGACACGAGCACTTCGCCGTCGTCGGCGATCGACACCTCGACCGACGGGATCGCCGGTCCGACGGTCCCAAGCCGCGCTGCGCCGTCGCGATTCCAGGTTGCCGGGCCGCAACATTCCGACAGGCCGTACACCTCGTGCACACGCACGCCCAGGGACGCGAAGAGATCGAGGACGTCGCGACCGATGGGCGCAGCACCGGACGCGGCAATGCGCAGGCGATCGAAGCCGAGGGCTCGTCGGATCTTGCCAAGCACCAGCCGATCCCAGAGCCGATGTCGCAGGCGCGGCAGCCATCCCGGAGCCTCGTTCGCGTCGAGCGTGCGAGCGGTGCGCCGGCCTGCGTCGAGCGCGCGATCCGCCATCGCCCGTCGCAGGCCCGAAGCCGACCCCAGGCGCGAGCGCAGAGCCGATGCGATCCGCTCCCAAACCCGCGGCACGCCGAAGAAGACAGTCGGGCGGACGGCGCGGAGATGATCGGCGAGGTGCTCGGGGGCGGGCGTCCACCACACCGAATAGCCGGCGTAGACCGCCATATGCACCGACATCATCTGCTCGGCGATATGGGCCAGCGGCAGATACGACACCAACGAGTCGTCGCTCCGCAGCCCGTGCAGCGTCTGGCCGGCTCGGCAGGTGTTCAGCAAATTGTCGTGGTCGAGCATCACCGCCTTCGGTGCGCCGGTGGTGCCGGAGGTGTAGATCAGCGTCGCCAGATCGGAGCCGGCGATCTCCTGCCGGCGCGCGTCGAGCCGCGCGCGCACTTCGGCAGCGGCCGCTTCGCCGAGTGCCTGAAGCTCTTGCCAGCTCAGCAGGCGCGCTCCTCCCTCGAGCGTCGTTCCGAGCTCTTCGGCGGCGGAGCCGTCCGCCAGCGGCCCGGCGGCCACGACGACCCGCAGCGACGGGAGCGTCGGCGCCGCGCGGCAGAGCCGCTCGAAGCGCTCGGCGTCGTCAACCACAACGACCCGCACCTCGGCATGATCCAGAACGTAGGCGAGCTGCTCCGCCGACGCGGTCTGGTAGACGCCGATCGGCACACCCCGCACCGCGAGAGCGGCGAAGCAAGAGATCGCCCACTCCGGTCGGTTGACCGCGTACAGCGCCACCGCATCCCCCGGCTCGAGGCCCAACTCGAGCCAGGCCTTCGCGACCCGGTCGACACCGGCGGCGTAGTCGGCCCAGCTCGTCTGTCGCCAGCCGTCTTGGGACGGCTCGGCGAAGGCCAGAGCCTCGGGCCGTTCGCGGGCATGGTGAGCGAGGCGATCGAGCAGAGTGGACTCGCTCGCGGAACCGGCAGGCTCAGGAGACGACATCGGTCGATGCTACACGCAGGGCCACCATCCGCTGCGCTAAGCTGACAGCGCCTATGCCGCCTGCCGCCGCCGCGCCCGCCGCTTCGTCCCGTCGCGAGCAGATGCTTGATCGCATTGCCGAGATCCGCCGCCTCGAGAGCGCGGTGCGAGCGCATTCGGCGCAGGCCGACGGCAAGCTGCGCTCGCGCGGTCAGCTTCCGGCCCGCGAGCGCGTGGCGCGACTCCTCGATCCCGGCGCGCCGTTTCTCGAGCTCTCGACCCTCGCCGGGCTCGGACTGCACGGCGATGACGGCGGCGACGGCGCGACCGGCGGCGGCGCCATCGCGGGCGTCGGCCTGGTGCGTGGCGCGCCGGTCGCGGTCTACGCCAACGATCCCGGCATCAAAGGCGGCGCCATCTCGCCGATGGGCCTGCGCAAGAATCTGCGCCTGCACGACATCGCCCTCGCCCACCGGTTGCCGCTGGTCAATCTGGTCGAGAGCGCTGGCGCCGACCTCCGCTTCCAAAGCGAGATCTTCGTCGACGGCGGGCGGATCTTCGCCAATCTCGCCCGTCATTCGGCGGCCGGCCTGCCGGTGATCACGGTCGTGCACGGTTCCTCGACGGCCGGCGGCGCTTATCTTCCGGGGCTCAGCGACTTCGTCGTGATGGTCCGTCGTCGTGCCAAAGTCTTCCTGGCCGGTGGCCCGCTGGTGAAAGCGGCTCTCGGAGAAGACGCGGACGAGCAAGAGCTGGGCGGCGCCGACCTGCACGCCACGGTCACCGGCAGCGCCGAAGCGCTGGCGGACGACGACGCCGAGGCGATCGATCGGGCGCGCGCCGCGGTCGGCCGTCTCTGTGGCGAGGCGGTGCGAGCGTGGCACCCACCGCCCGGCGGCCCGCCGCCGCGACACCCCCCTGACGCGCTGCTCGACCGAGTGCCGACCGATCACCGCACACCGGTCGACCCGCGCGAGCTGATCGCCTGCCTCGTCGACGACTCGCAGAGCGAGGAATTCTCGGCCGGCTTCGGCGCGCAGACGGTCTGCTGCCACGCCGCCCTCGAGGGGTTCGACGTCGCCATCCTCGCCAATCACGGGCCGATCGACGCCGACGGCGCCGCCAAGGCAACGCATTTCATCCAGCTCGCCTGCCAGAGCGGCACGCCGCTGATCTACCTGCAGAACACCACCGGCTACATGGTCGGCACGGCCGCCGAACGAGCGGGCATCGTCAAGCATGGCTCGCAGATGATCCGTGCTGTTGCCAACGCCACGGTGCCGCAGCTGACGGTGCTCGTCGGCGGCTCGTTCGGCGCAGGCCACTACGGCATGTGCGGCCGGGCTTTCGGACCACGGTTTCTCTTCGCCTGGCCCAACGCGCGCATCGCCGTGATGGGTGGAGAGCAGGCCGGCGACGTGCTTTCAATCGTCGCCGAGGCCAAGCTGCGGCGCGCAGGACGGCCGATCGACCGTGCCCGACTCGACGCGATGAAAGATGCGACGCGGGCTCAGATCGATGCCGAATCAACGGCCCTGTTCGCCACCGCCCGCCTGTGGGACGACGGCATTCTCGATCCGCGCGACACGCGACCAACCCTCGCCTTTTGCCTCGCTCTCGCCCACGCCGCGGAGCGCCATCGACCCCGGCCGATCTCCTTCGGCGTGGCCCGCGGCTGAGCGCCGACACTCTTTTCCGACCGCCCTTCAGGAGCCCGCATGCAGCTCACCGACGAACATCTGATGATGCGCGACAGCCTGCGCCAGATCATCGACGAAGCGATCAACCCGCACGTCGACGCGTGGGAAACGGCGCGTCAATTCCCGGCCCACGAGGTGTTCAAGACTCTCGGCGACGCAGGCTTTCTCGGCGTCACCAAGCCAGAAGAAGACGGCGGTGCCGGGCTGGACTGGTCGTTCTCGATGATCATGGCCGAGACGCTCGGTCATATCGACTGCGGAGCGGTGCCGATGGCAATCGGTGTGCACACGGATATGTGCACACCGGCGCTCGCACGATATGGCTCCCCTGAGCTGCGCGCCGAGTTCCTTCGCCCGTCGATCGCTGGCGACGTCGTGGGATGTCTTGGCGTCTCGGAGTCGGGCGCCGGCTCCGACGTCGCCTCGATCCGCACAACGGCGTTGCGCGACGGCGACGACTACGTGATCCGCGGCGAGAAGATGTGGATCACCAACGGCTGGCAGGCGGACTGGATGTGCGCCCTCGTCAACACGTCCGACGGCGCGCCGCATCGCAACAAGAGCCTGATCGTCGTGCCCCTCGACGCGCCGGGGGTCGAGCGCTCACGCAAGCTCGAGAAACTGGGCATGTTCGCCTCGGACACGGCGCAGCTCTTCTTCGACGACGTGCGCGTGCCGGCCCGCTACCTGATCGGTGACGAGGGCATGGGCTTCGTTTACCAGATGCAGCAGTTCCAGGAGGAGCGGCTGTGGGCCGCGGCGAATGCGATGACCGGGCTCGATCGGCTCATCGATGCCACGATCGAGTACACCCGAGACCGCAAGGCATTCGGGCGCACCATCCTCGACAATCAGGTCGTTCACTTCCGGCTCGCCGAGCTGCGCACGGAGGTCGAGGCCCTGCGCGCGCTGGTCTACCGAGGCACCGAGGAGATGGTGGCCGGCCGCGACGCGACGCGTCTGGCGACCATGGCCAAGCTCAAGGCCGGCCGCCTGTCGCGAGAGGTTTCGGACGCCTGTCTGCAGTATTGGGGCGGGCAGGGCTACATGTGGGAATCGCCGCCCGCCCGCGCCCTGCGCGACAACCGCCTGCTGTCGATCGGCGCCGGCGCCGACGAGGTCATGCTGGAGATCCTCGCCAAGCTCGAAGGCACCGCACCGGCCGACTAAGCGCCGGGCTTGCCTCTCAGAGGGAGAGAACGCGCCGCTCGAAGACCACGCCGCGGGCCTCCAGATCCTCGAGCACGCGCTGGTGGATCGCTTCGTCGCGGCCGAGGTGCTCGAGCGCGGCCACGCCGGGCTCGGTCCAGAGGCCGTCAGCGACGACCCGGGCAACGGCGGTGGCGGTGTAGCCGGTGGTGCGCGCCATCGACGACGTGCCGGTTGTTCGATCCGTGCGATCGAGGAGGTCCAGCGTCTCGCGCTGGCGACGGCCGTCGCGGATCCCTTCGACCACCAGCCGCATGGCGGTGAGCTCCGGTTCTCCGTCCTCGAGCTGCCATTGCGGAAAGAGCAGCGCGGCCGCCAGCTCGAGGGGAACGACCTTCACGCCCGACGGCAGCTCGACCGGGTGTTCGTCGAGGAAGCCGGCGTCGCGCAGCAGCTCGATCCGGTCTCGGTGGCCCGGGTAGCGCAGGGTCTTCTCGACCAGCGTCGGGACCTCGCTGGTGCGCAAGATCGTCCGCAAACCGTCCGTCTCGAACGCCTCGAGCGTGCCCAGGCTCTCGATTTCGATCGTCTCGACGCCGCCGAGCGCCGGACGCTCGATCAGGCGTCCATCCTCGCGCAGTCGCGCCGGCCGGGTGTACTCGGCGAGCACGTCGATCGGCGAGAACGGCGCCTTGTACTGCCACGGCAATCGCCGCGCGATCGGCAGTCCGCCGACGTAGCAGACGAAGCGATCGACGCGCTCCCAGCTCGCCTCGGCGCGGCCGAGCACGAGGTTCGACAGACCCGGAGCGACGCCGGCGTCCACCACGCAGACGCGACCGACACGGCGCGCCACGTCGGCCAGCTCGAACGCATCCTCTTCGAAGAACGAGATGTCGACCAGGTCCACGCCCGCCTCCAGCACGCGGCGGGCAACGGCGAATCCCATCGGACCAGGAACAGCGCCGATCGCCAGGCGGGCACCCTCGACCGCTCGCCGAACGCCCTCGGCGGTCGAAAGATCTTCGTGGCGCGGCGTGATCGAGGCGTCCGCAACGCGGTCGAGCGCGTCGCGAGAGCGATCCGCCAGCACGACGTTGGATCGCCCATCGCGCGCCAGATCGCGCGCCATGGCGGCGCCAACGCGACCGCCGCCCAACACCACCAGTTGACTCATGCTCCAGCCTCCGTGCTCGCGCGGCAGACGTCGAACGTGCCGCTCGCGAGCAGACGACGCCATAGGGGCGTCCAGGTGTCCCAGTCGTGACCGCCGCCGGCAGCAACGTGCACATGCCGCGGATCGAGCTCGCGGCTCAGCAGGACATTGCCCACCGCAAAACGATCGTTGTCGCCGAAGGCCAGATGGATCGCCGGTCGCGTCTCGGGGTCGGCGCGCTGCCAGCGCTTCAGCCAGAGCCACAGATGACGCCCGAAGTCCTCGGCAGCCACCGGCTCGGAAGGCGTCCAATGCTTCAAGCCCTGCGCCTCGAGCAGCTCCTCGATCACGACGTCGTCGCCCAGGTAGGGCGCAAGAAGAACCAGGCCGTCGACATCGTCGATCTCGGTGTCCGTCCCGGTGGCGCGATCACCAGCCAGCCGCGCGGCCGCGGTCGGTTCGACGCCCAGCTCGACATGATCGCGGGCGTAGAGCAGAGCGCCAACGCCGCCCAGCGACACACCGACGATCCAGACTCGCTTGCCGGCCCGGCGCAGCGGCAGGATCGCGTCCTCGCGCAGCCTCTCGAGCACGACCTGCTGCCGGTAGTAGGCCCGATTTGCGTCGGCGGCGACCAGCTCGAGATCGAGCCCGAGGTCATTCGCGATGTCGTCGAAACCGTGAGCGCCGAACGTCTCAGCGCGATCGAAGGTCCCCGGCAGCAGCACGACAGCGCACTCTCCGGCGTCGGCCGGCTCTGTGATCTGAACCGTGCGCATCGGCGTCGGTGTGCGCTCGAAGGTGGTGCAGCTGGCGAGGACGATCGCGAGTCCCACGAGCAGCGCACCTCGAGCACCGCACCGTCGCGCGCCGGCGCCGATCACGGCGTCGCGCGATAGGCGACCTCGCCGCCGACGATGGTGTAGAGCACCCGAGCGTCGTCGAGCTGATCGACCGGCACCTCGAGGATGTCGTGCGAGAGCACCGTGACATCGGCGAACTTGCCGACTTCGAGCGTGCCTTTTTGGTCGCCCTCGAAGACCGCCCAGGCAGCGTCGCGCGTCATCGACGCCAGCGCCTCTTCCCGACGCATCGCCTGCGCCGGATAAAAGGCTTCCCCGGTCGACATCGCCCGCGTCACCGCGGCGCGGAAGTTGGCGAGTGGATCGACGTCCTCGACCGGTGCGTCCGTGCCCGAGATCACCGTCGCGCCACTGTCGAGGAGCGTGCGCCACAGATACGCCCCTTCTTCCGACCGCTTCTGGCCGAGCCGATCCGGCACCCAGGGCCCGTCCGAGGTCGCGTGCACGGGCTGCATCGAGGCGATGACGCCAAGCTCGGCGAAGCGGCCGATATCGGCCGACGACAGATGCTGCGCATGCTCGATGCGCCAACGCCGATCCTCCGTTCCCACCAGAGCCTCGGCGTAGAGATCGAGCACTTCGCGGTTGGCCCGATCGCCGATTGCGTGCACGGCGAGCTGAAGATCGTGCGCAAGCGCCAGGCGCGCTGTCTCGCGGAGGTCGTCGATCTCGGCCAGAGCCAACCCGACCGAGTCGGGCTGGTCGGAATAGGGTTCGAGCAGCCAAGCGCCGCGCGAGCCGAGGGCACCGTCCATGTAGCGCTTGATGCCGCCGACGTTCAGCAGAGGATGCTCGATCTCTCCCATTTCGGCGAGGTGCGGCTCGATCTGTTCGTTGGTGCCACCGACCATCATCCACAGGCGCACACCCAGGCGCCCGTCCTGCGCCGCGTCGTGCAGCATCCGAATCAGCTCCGGCTCCGTGCCGGCATCGTGAAAGCTGGTCAGCCCCTTGGCCAGCACCTCACCGCTCGCCAGCTCGATCATGCGGTCGACCTCGGCGCGCAAGGTCGCCGGATCGGCGCTGCGCGCCTGGTCGATCAAGGTCGCGGCCGACTCGTTGAACAAACCCGTCGGCTGACCGGACGCGTCGTGCAGGATTTCGCCGCCGGGCGGAGCTTCGGTCGAGGCGTCGACGCCGGCCAGCTCCATCGCCCGACGGTTGGCGAAACTCGCGTGGCCGCTGGCGTGGGTGAGCAACACCGGATGCTCGGGCGACACGGCCGAGAGAGACGCGTGCACCGGATAGCCCTCGATCGACGGCTCGACCGGCGAGTCCCACTTCGCCTGATGCCACCCGAAACCACGAATCCAGGCACCGTCGTCGGCCTCCGCCACGGCCGCTTCGACCTGCCGGACGATCTCTTCCCAGCTCCGGGCCTCGCGCAGGTCGAGCTGGCTCATGGCGTCGCCGATGCCGAGGAAATGGGCGTGCGCGTCGATCAGACCGGGCACGGCGAGCGCCCCTTCGAGGTCGACGACCGTCGTTTGCGGCCCGACAAGCGGCTCGATGGTGGCGCGGTCGCCGAGGGCGACCAGACGATCGCCGCGCGCCGCCAGCGCCGCGACCTCCGGCTGCGCGTCGTCGAGAGTGGCGATGCGACCGTTCCAGAGCACCAGATCCGCGTGCTCCTCGACCGGACCGCCCCGACCGCCGTCGTCGGATGCGGCGCAGCCGCCAAACAAGGCGACGGCGACGGCGACGAGCACTGGCCCTATCCAGAACCGACACTGAGAGCCGACGAAGAACGACATCATGAACTCACTCCTGACCGTGCAACAATCGCGCGCAGCCGCTCGCGGCGGTCCGCAATCTGGCAGCGGGCGACGCCGCGGACGTGCGTTTTGAAGAAGACGCCGGCGCAATGACGGTCGGCGCGAAAGGCGTGATCCTACCGCGTCGCTGGCCTCCGCCCTTTCCCTTTGGTGAGATCCCGACAGACATGAACGACGACGATTCCCGCACTGACGGCGGAGCGCGGCACTCCGGCCTACCGGTCGTCGGCAGCTCGCCCGGCGCAAACCTCAGCGCCGACGACGCGGCCTTCTTGGAGGCCCCTCGCGAAGTGTCGAGCCGCGAATTCCTGCGCGCGATGCTGGGCGACGAGCGCGAAACCGTCGCCCGCATGATCGTGGAAGACGACCGCGTGCTCCGCAGCCGCGATGTCGCAGGCGCGTCGGCGATTCAGCTGGCCGTCTACCACGGCCTCGACGAGATGCTCGGCATCCTGCTGCGCGCCGAACAGCCCCTCGACCTGTGGGAAGCGGCGGCCGTAGGCGACGGTGAGCAGGTCGCGCTCGCGCTCGCCGACGACGGTGACCGCCTCGCCCGCACGTCCGGTGACGGCTTTCCGGCCCTCGCTCTCGCCGCCTGGTTCGGGCGCGAAGAGGTCGTCGACCTCCTGCTCGCCCGCGGTGCCGACCCGCGCCAGACGGCCGAGAATCCCACCCTTGTTCAGCCGCTTCATTCCGCGCTTGGCCATCGCGACCTCGCCGTCGGCGAGCGCATCGCCCGCCGCCTGCTCGCCGCCGGTGCCGACGTTGAGGCGGTCCAGGCCGGCGGGTTCCGGCCGCTGCATACGGCCGCCGCGCGCGGCTCGGCGGCCCTGGTCCAGCTGCTGCTCGAATCCGGGGCGCAGGCCGACGTCGAGACCGATCTGGGCCTTCGGCCGCAGGACTTCGCTGAAGAGCGGGGCCACCTCGCGGTGCTCGCGCTCCTGGGCTGAGCCGACCGCGCGCCGAGCGGCCGATCAGGCGCGCCGGATCCGGCGGCGCAAGAGTCCGTGACGAAGGCGACCGAGTGCTCGGTTGATCGGATGATCGCGCGACAGAAAGGGCATCACCGGCCGACGTCGTTCGCCGAGCTCTTCTGCCAGAGCGAGCAGCCCGGCATGCGACGGGTCCGTCGCCAGGCCCGCGACCGCCGCCTCGACCGCCGCGCGGCGATCATCCGTCAAGAGATGCAGGCGCGCCATGAGCAGATGGGTCTCGGGCTGGTATGGCTCGAGCTCGACCGCGCGCTCGCAGAGTCGCTCGCCCTCGCGCAAGCGCCCCTGCTGGCGGGCGAGGCCGTAGCCGAGATATGACCAGGCGAGCGCCGGGACCTCGTCGCTCTCGTCGCCGACGGCCAGCCGGCCGAGATGCGACAGTCCCTCCATCCACTCGCCGCGCCGACAGTGGTCGATGCCGCGCCAGGCCACCTCGGCGGCGGTGGCGGCGACGGCAGCCGCGGCCGGCGACTGCGCCGAGGCAGTCCGGTCAGGCGCGTCTTCCGGTGGTGTCATCCACCGCATGCTACAGCAGCGGCCGATGCCGCGGTGTAGACTCGACTCCGTATGTCGCAGGCCCAAACTCCTCCGCTCGATCTCGAACCGATCACCGCGACGGCAAATCGCTTCGCCGCTCTCAAGATGTACAGCGAGGCTGCCGAGCTCTTCGAGATGGCGCTGCGCCTCGATCCGGGCAACCGAGGGGTCCAGCTCGCCCTCGCCCGCGTGCGCAAGGAGCTGAAAGAAGAGCTGGGCGTGCACGAGCGCGACGTCGAGGCCGAGGTCGCCCGCCGCTTCAAGCGCAACGCCATCGACGCTTGTCATTTCTTCGGCCTGGGCGCCCTGTACGAGGAGCGCGGCAAGCCGCAACTCGCATCCGAATGCCTGGAGATCGCGCTCGCCAAAGAACCGATCCACCCCTTCGCCTTCAAGCTGCAGGGCAAGCTGCTGCATCGCGAGGGCCGGTTCGACGACGCGCGTTCCATGCTGCGCACGGCGCAGCGCTTCAACCCGTTCGATCGCGACATCGCGGAGCTGCTTGGCCACGTTGAAATCGAGCGTGGCAACGATCGCGAAGCGCTCGACGCAACGGTCGACGCCTATCTGCTGCTGCGCGAGGACCACCTCGAGGACGCCGCACGGCTGAAGGAGCGCATCCGCAGCCTCAAGAGCAGCCTCGGCATCGACGGGCAGGCGATTGTCGAGCTGTTCCGCGAGCGGCGGATCAAGCTGCAGACCGCGTTCGACCGCCTCGAGCTGCAGCGCGAGCGCCACCTCCAACGGCAGGCGCGTGCCGAGACGAGCGCCGAGCCGCAGCTCGGCCGGATCGACCTGGCCGGCCAGCTCCGTCAGCTTCATGCGTTCCGGCGCCTCAACGACGAGTTGATCTTTCTGCTGACCCGCGTCAGCCGCCGCGAGGTCTTCAGCGACGGCTCCCAGATCTTCTCGTTCGGCGACCGCGGACGCGATCTCTACCTGCTCGAGGCCGGGCGCATCGTCATCAGCCGACCGACCCCGTACGGCAATTTCACGCTCGCTCGGCTGGAAGAAGGAACACTCTTCGGCGAGGTCAACTTCATCTCCGCCGTCAAGCGCTCGGGCGACGCCCGCGCGGAGGGGGAAGTGCGGATCCTACGGCTCGACGCCCGCGGTCTCGACGGCCTGATTCAGGAACGGGCCGACCTCGGGGTCGAGATCTACTCGGCGTTCTGGGCCGATCTCGCGCGCAAGCTCCGCGCCGCCAACGAACAGCTGCGGACCTTCTTCACCGCCGACGACGGCGGGAGCTCGCTGGCCGCGTTGCGCACCCGCAGCGACGGCGACGAGGTCGATCTGGATGCGGCCGACAAGCTCGAACTGCTGCGCGAGCAGGGCCTGTCCGGCAGCGAGCTCCAGACCCTCGCCGACTTCTCGAACACGCGGCGCTTTGCCGGCGGCAGCTTCCTCTTCCACGAGGGCGACGACGGCCAAGACATGTATGTCGTGCTCGAGGGCAAGGTGATGATCTCGAAATACATCCCGGGCGGCGGCGAGGAAGCACTTGCGATCCTCGAGCGCGGCGACTTCTTCGGTGAAATGTCGCTGATCGACGGCGCGCCGCGGTCTGCCGACGCCAAGGCCTACCAGGGCACGGCGACCGTCATCGCCTTCGATCAGCAGACGCTCGAAGAGGTGCGCGAGGTCGATCCGCGGGCCTCGGTCGACTTCATCCGTCTCCTCTGCCGGCTGATGGCCAAGCGCCTGCGCGAGATCGACGAGAAGGTCACCAGCTGGCGCATCATGTCCGGCCAGCGCGGCGATCTCGACTCCGCCGAAACGGCCTCGACCGCCCAGCTCCTGCTCGCCGAACTGCCGCCGGACGCCTCGCGCGACGACAGCCCAACCGGTGTCTTCCGCCCGGAAGAGCTGCGGCAACGAGCCGACGCGGCGCGGGCCGCAGGCGAGGAGCCCTTCCCGCCCGACCCGGCGGATGAGCTCGCTCCTTCGACCGCCTCGCTCAGCGCCGGCTGATCGCCGGAACGCCTTTGTTCATGCTAGCTTTCAGCGGACCGCTGTAGGTTCGTGGGACCGCGCTGCGCCGCGGTCGCGGTCCCGTCCGAAGCCGACGCTCCCTGAACGCTCCACGCATCGCCGAGGGATCGACGCAGACGATGGACGTCGCGCCGCCCGAGGCGCGTTTGCGCGGCGTCGTGCCGCCGGCCGGCGCTCGCGCCCTGACGAGGTCGCCATGCTCAAGAAGTCCTACTCCAAGACGGGCCGGCGCTGCCGGGTCACCTTCAAACTGACCGATGTCGAGGCCGAGAGCGCCGCCGTGCTCGGCGAGTTCAACGCCTGGGACGAGACATCGGACCCGCTCGTGCGGCGCAAGGACGGAAGTTTCTCCGCCACGCTGTCGCTCGACTCCGGCCGCGACTATCGCTTCCGCTACCTCCTCGACGCCGAGGTCTGGACCAACGACGAAACCGCCGACGCCCTCGTCCCGAACCGCTTCGGCGGCGAGGACGGCGTGCTGCGCGTCTGAACCCGCCCTCGATGGATCCCCGCTTTCGACGGCTCGCCAAGCTGCTGATCGGCCACAGCTGCGATTTGCAGCCGGGCGAGACCGTCCTGATCGAAGCGTTTGACTGCCCCGAGGCCTTCGTGCGCGCGCTCGTTCGAGCCGCCGCGGAGGCTGGGGGCCGTCCGCTGGTCACCCTCCGCTCGAACGCCACGATGCGCGATCTCTTGATGGTTGCCAGTGAGGAGCAGATGCGCCTCGCCGCCGCCGCCGATCGCGTGCTGATGGAAAGTGCGCAGGCTTATGTCGGCGTGCGCGGCAACCCGAACATCTCCAGCTGGTCCGACGTGCCTGACGACAAGATGGCGCTCTACCAATCGCATTGGTGGGTCCCGGTCCACCGTGAGATCCGCGTGCCGAAGACCAAGTGGGTCGTTCTTCGCTGGCCGAACGCCTCGATGGCGCAGCAGGCAAAGATGTCGACCGAGGCATTTGAAGACTTCTACTTCCGCGTCTGCACGATGGACTACGCCGGCATGGCGCGGGCGATGGAGCCGCTGGTCGAACGCATGAATCGAACCGATCGCGTGCGGCTGGTGGCGCCTGGAACGGATCTACGGTTCTCGATCGACGGCATCCCGGCCGTCCCGTGCGCAGGCGATCGCAACATCCCAGACGGTGAGGTCTTCACCGCACCAGTGCGCGACAGCGT
>JBCBCF010000070.1:0-16698 GCA_038530905.1 Acidobacteriota bacterium | reverse complement strand
CCGAGTCAAGGATGGATCTCCGCACTCGTGTCGGCCAACGGTCGCTTCAGCGTCGAGATTGAAAAGGACCCACCCGGAGTCGAACGGCGCCGCGAAGAGCTGTGCCAGCGTGCCGAGGCCGACGCGCTGCGTAGCGAGCGGTAGGCAGGTGCGTGCAGGAATCGGCGGGCTGCAAACCGGACAGCCGATGCAGAGGTCGGCCGGCGTCTCTTGCTCGTCGAACGCGACGACTTGCCCGTGAAGCTGCGGGTACCACGACGGCCCTGGAACGCACTCCACCGGCTCGACCGGCCCGGGTGTGCCGCGCCAGACCAAGAACGAGGTCTCGCTGTCGAAGCCGTCAACGTCCACGAAACGTGCGGCGAAGGCGTTCGGCAGTGGCTCGCGATTGTCGACGGCCGAGTCATCGACCAGGCTGGCGTAGAAGGTCGCGTTGCCCTCCTGCCAGGCACCGCCTTCGCCGACTCCGTCGAACGCCTCGATGTGGACGAGCGTGTCGCCCTGAGCGAAGGCATCCCCGGGCTCCACGAGGTAGTAGTCGCCCCACAGCTGGTTGACGTTGCTGGCGACGCCACTGCCGCCGTCAGCGAAATAGCCCGCGTCGCTCGGAAAGGCGAGCTCACAGCGGTTGACGTTGTCGACCGTGACGTATCCGCGTGCCACCTCGTCGCCGTGGTCGTGGCCGAGGCACAGCCCGTCGTCGAACGCTGAGGGCTGACCGGTGTGGCCGTCGCTGAGGCGCTGGAGGAGCGGCCCTGGAATCACGGACACGGAATACGGAAAGAAGTTCGAGCAGCTCTCGATCGGCGCGTCCCAGGCGTCGAGTGGCGACGGGCTGATCTCGTCGTCCGGGTCCGTGCCCGCGTCGGCTGTGATCGGCAGATCGCCGCCGATGAAGACGTCGCGCAAATTGAGCGTCACCACGTCGAAGCCCGTGAGATACAGATGGAAATCAACGGTCGGCACGCCGTAGTCGGTCCACAAGGTGACGTGGGCGACGGTCGGCTCGGCCTGCGCATTGTTGATCGACATCAGCGTGGTGACGCCATCCGGATCGGCGAGATCAACCTCGAAATACGGCAGCAGGAGCGTGGCTGCCGGGCCGTCGCCAAGCTCGCACGGCGTCGCCGCCGCGAGGGGAACGGAACAAAGAGCAATGGCGAGACAGACCGAGAGCACGCGCAGCGAGAGCAGCATGGGGCCTCCAGGGGGATCGGAGCGTCGATCGAGAACGGCGTCGAGAACGGAAATTCGCCTCGACAGCATAGAGGCCCCGGACGCACATGTCAAAAAAGCATTTCAGGGGCTTCAAATCAGAACGGCTCCTAGCGCCACCCGGCAGTCAGCCCATGCGGAGAAAATGCCAGCGCAGATCGCGCGGAAACGGCTCGAAGACCTCGGCGTGGAGGCGGGGGCCGAGGTCTCGCATCACGGTGGTCAAGTGCGCACCGCGCGCCACGCGCTCCAGGGCGTCCGCCGCGTCGGAGCCGGCGCGACTGATGTACGTCTGCCAAATCGCTTGACGCGGAGACATCATGCTCAGCGTCAGATTTGGCAGCTTGGCAACGCCGCGCTTGAGCACCGCGATCTTCCGCTTCAGGCTGCGCTCGTCGTCCATCGGCTCGCGCTGCCACGGCGTATAGGGCTTGGGGATGAGGATGTTGCAGCCGAGATGCACGCTGCCGATGATGCCGGTTTTCGACGCCTGCTCAAGCATCAGCTCCCGGCATTGCGCACCCAGCTCGAGAATCGCCTGGACGTCGTCCATCGTCTCGCCGGGCAGGCCGATGATGAAGTAGAGCTTGAGCTGGTTCAGGCCGGACGCGAAGATCAACCGGACCTTGTCGAGCAGCACCGCGTTCGGGATTGGCTTGTTCATCGCCAGGCGTAAGCGATCACTGCCAGTCTCCGGGGCGAGCGTGATCGAGCGCGCGCCGGATGCCTTGAGCGGCTCGAGCACCTCAGGCTTGACCGCCGGGATGCGGATCGACGACACCGAGGAGCGGAAGCCGAGGCGCAGCGACTCCGAGAGCACCTTGCCGATCTCGGGGTGATCGCCCACTGCCGTCGCCAAGAAACCGATCTGATCCGTAATCGCGCTCGCCCGCTCGAGCGACTCGAGGATGTAGTCGGTGGGATGCCAGCGAAATTTGCCCATCCCGAAGGTCGCCCAGCAGTACCGGCACTTCTCCGGGCAGCCACGCGACATCTCGATCAGGTATTTCTCCGAGAGTTCGGTCTTCGGCGTCACGATGCAGCTGGTGGGCAGGCAGCCGGGCGCGCGCATCTGCTCGAGCGTCAGCTCTAGCTTGCGGAGCTTCGGCAGCTCGCCGTCGTGCTCAGGATCGTGCCGAGCTGGCACGTAGTACCCTGGCGTATCGGCCAGCCGATCGAGCAACGCCTCGCGATCGAGGTCTTCTTCGAGCGGCGGCAACAGCGACGGCAGAAGGTTCTCCGCCGCGCCGAGAGCGAAGACATCGATGAATTCCGACATCGGCAGCGGGTTGATCGCCGCGCACGAGCCACCCAGGACGATCAGCGGCCCGAAAGAGCCTCGCTCCGCGCGGCGCAGGGGAATCCGCGCGCGATCGAGCATCGCCAAGAGGTTGACGTAGTCCTCTTCGAACGACACCGAGAACGCGACACAGGCAAAGGCGTCCAGCGGACGATCGCTTTCAACAGAGAGCGGCATCCCCTCGCCGTTGGTAAAAAAGCGCTCGCTGGCCCATCCCGGCGTGTCGTGGACCAGCTCGTAGACGCGCTGGAAGCCCAAACTGGACATCCCGACTTCGTAACGATTCGCGTAGGCGAGCGCCAGCCGTCTCTCGGCATGCGGAGAGAAAGGACGGACCGCGCGCTCGGCGTCGCGATAGGGACGCCAGTCGTGCGCGCTGGACCGGGATGGAGGTCGGCGGCGTCGAGACATTGAGGGATGGCGGTTCGGTCGAAAAGCGGAAGCGGCGCCCGGGAGCAGACCGCTTCTAAGGCTGTTGGAACGTTGGGGCGAGGCGCGCGATTCCCGTCCGCTGCGGGCGCCGAGCCGATACAGTTCGCCCGCTCGGCCGCGCCCGGCCGCGGCCCCACCTGAGGACCGCCCGATGCCCACTGCTCTGTCGTTCGCTCCTGCCTCCGTCTCCAACGTCGCCTGCGGCTTCGACTGCCTCGGCTTTGCGATCGACGGTCCTGGAGACACCGTCCGCGCGACGCCGCGCGAGACACCGGGCGTCACCCTCACGATCTCGGCAGATCACGGGCGCCTACCCACCGAGCCGCATCGCAACAGCGCGAGCGTCGCAGCCATCGAGCTTCTGAAGCGACTCGGTGTCGCGGCCACGCGCGGCCTTTCCTTGCACCTTCACAAAGGCCTTGCCATCGGCACGGGCCTGGGCTCGAGCGCGGCGAGCGCGGTGGCCGCCGTGCACGCG
This sequence comes from Acidobacteriota bacterium, assembly GCA_038530905.1. GTDB lineage: Bacteria > Acidobacteriota > Thermoanaerobaculia > Multivoradales > J023 > JAUIJL01. Next base: position 13,273 of record JBCBCF010000070.1, on the reverse strand, counting down.
AGCGCCATCGCGCTCGATCTGGAGATCGGCCGCGACGTCGAGCACCTCACGCTGCTCGCCTGCGCGCTCGAAGGAGAGCGAGCGGCCTGCGGCAGCATTCACCCAGACAATGCAGCGCCGTCCCTTCTCGGCGGCTTCGTGCTGGCTCGCGCGCTCGAGCCGCTCGATGTCATCGAGCTGCCGGTGCCTGACGGCCTCCACTGCACGGTCGTCCGGCCACACGTCGAAATCGCGACACGCGATGCGCGACTCGCGCTGGGCGACACCGTGCCGCTGGCTGCCGCCACGCGACAATGGGCCAATCTGGGTGCTCTGGTCGCGGCGCTTCACCGCGGAGATCTGGATCTCTTAGGCCGCTCGCTCGAAGATCACGTTGCCGAGCCGCACCGGGCCGACAGCGTTCCCGGCTTCGCCCGCGCCCGACGAGCCGCACTCGAAGCCGGCGCCCTCGGCTGCTCGTTGTCGGGCTCGGGGCCCGCCCTCTTCGCGCTGACCGGCGACCGCGCAGCGGCCGAGCGCTGCGCCGACGCCCTCGCTCGAGCCTTCGACGAGCTCGACCTGGCGAGCGACCGCTGGATCTCCCCGGTGGGAGCTCCCGGCGCTCGATCGCTCGACGTGACGGGCACGGATCTCGAAGCCGGTGGGCGCCTGTGAGACCATGATCTAACCTCTCCCAAAGTTATGGAAGCGATCTTCGTTCTGGGCGCTCTCGCCCTCGTGTTCGGGCTGCCGCTCGCCGGTCTCGTCCTCGGATTGGTCGGCTTACGACGCATGGCGCGCCTCGACGAGCGCTTGCGCCGCCTCGAGGCGTTCCTGCCGGAGCCTCCCATCTCGCAACCCGAGGCCACGGCGACCACCGCGACGCCGCCGTCGATCGAGACGCCGCGGCCGCGGCCGTTCGCCCCGCGCTCGCTGCGGGAGGATGCGACGCGCGGCGGCGGCCAGCCAGCCCCGGCCCCGCCGACGGCCACTACCGACCCGGCGGAAGCCACCGCCGCGGGGGCCAGCGCGCCCCGCCAGCCCCCCAAGCCGCCCCCACCGCCGACCTCGCGACCGCGCGTCGATCTTGAAGAGGCGATTTGGACCAAAGCTCCCGTGTGGGTCGGCGCGGTGGCGATTGCCCTCGCCGCTGCCTATCTGGTCAAGCTGACGTTCGAGGCCGCCTGGTTCGGGCCGACGGCGCGAGTCGCCCTGGGTGTCGTTCTCGGCATGGTGATGCTGTCGGTCGGCGAGCTGCTGCGACGCCGCTCCGCCGATGTCGCGCAGGGTGCTTCGGCGGCCGGTATCGCAGCTCTCTACGCCGCGTTCTACGCCGCCACGTCGCTCTATTCACTCGTCCCGATGCCGCTCGGGTTCGCCCTGTTGGCGCTGACGACTGCTGTGGCGGTGGCGCTCGCCCTGCGCCACGGTGCATTCGTCGCCGCCCTCGGGCTCGTCGGCGGCTTCGCGACGCCGGCGCTGGTGGCCAGCGACCGGCCGCAGCCCGAGGTGCTCTTCGTCTACCTCCTGTTGCTCGTCGCCGCTCTTGCCGCGGTCGGTCGACGGCGCCGCTGGGGGTGGCTGAGCGCCGCCACCTTGCTCGCTGGCCTTGGCTGGGCCTTCGTCTATCTGCTCGGCGGCTATCAGCCGGAGGCAACACCCTGGCTGGCGCTGTTCCTTCTCGCCACGATGGCTGCGTTTCTCCTGCCGCGCCTGACGGGGGCACCGCGCTCGTCGACCGGCGGCGCCGGGCTCCTCTCGTGGGTGGCGGCGGGTGGCGCGACGCTCGCGGGCGCGATTCTGGTGAGCGCCGGCGACTTCGGGATCATGGAGTGGGCCTCTCTCGGTCTGCTCTGCCTTGGCGCGCTGGTCTTCGCGCGGCTCGACGAAGCGAGTCACGGCCTCGCATGGTGGGCGGCGGCGACCGTCACCGTCATGCTCGCCGGCTGGAGCGGACAGGCCGACGACACGGCGTTCTTTCTCGTGGTCCACGGTACCTTTGGCCTCGCTCTCTTCGTCGCCAGCTGGATCGCGAGCCTGGGAAGTCGCCGGCCGACCGCGTGGAGTGCTCTCCTGTCGGCCCTTGCCGTCGCCTACGTTCTGATCCCGGCCGGCGCGGAGGTCGCGCTCGGACTGAGCGACGTCCCGTGGGCCGCCGTCGCCCTCGCCGCAGCCGTGGCGCTCGCCCTTGTCGCGACGCCGCGGGCGCTGGCAAGACAGCGCGAGGCAGAATCCAGGATCGGGAAAGTGCCTGGCACCGTTGCGCAGCCGGCCATTGCGGACCCGCAGGCGGCGCCGCTCGGTGCTCTGGCGATCGGCGTCACGGCGCTGCTGGCGCTGGCGATTCCGATGCAGTTCGCGCCGAGCTGGCTGGTCGTCGGCTGGGCGCTCGAGCTGGTGGCGGTGGTCTTCGTTGCCGATCGATTGCGCCTTCCGGCGCTGCGCGCGATGGCCTGGGCTCTCGGCGTTCTCCTCGGGCTGCAGCTCCTGGTCAATCCAGCAATCCTTGCTCGCGACCTCGGGCCGACGCCGGTCTTCAACTGGTTGCTGTTCGGCTATGGCGTGCCGATCGCGGCGTGCGTCCTGGCGGCACTTCGCGTCGACCTTCCGGAACGCTTGCCCCGAGCCTCAAAGCTCGCGACGGGCCTCGAAAGTCTTGCCGTCGCGCTGGCGGTGGCCTGGGCGACGCTGACGACACGGCATGCGTTCTCCCCGTCGGATCTCGTCGAGGAGAGCATCTCGATCTTCGAGGCGGCGACCTATCCGATCGCCTGGCTCGGCTTGGCGTTGGTCGCCCTGCGCCTCGCCTATCGTCGCTCGAGCCCTCCTCTGTGCTGGGCGCCGTCGCTGCTGCTCGCTCTCGCTTCGAGCGTCTTGGTCGCGGGACCGTTCCTGATCGCGAATCCTGCGTTCGGCGGCGAGGTGGGCGAGCGCCCGGTCATCAACGATCTTCTGTGGATCTACGGTGTGCCGGCGATCTTGCTGCTCCTCGTCGCGAGAGAGATGCGAGCCCGGGGTCATCGCTTCCTGCCGCGGATCGGCCAGCTCTTGGCTCTCGCCAGCACGTTTCTCCTGATCACGCTCCAGGTCCGGCAGGCCTTTCAAGGCTCCGATCTGTCGACCGGCACCGTCGGGGACGTCGAGAATTGGATGTATTCGGTCGCCTGGCTCAGCTTTGGTCTGCTGCTGGCCGTCGCAGGCGCTCGCCGAAAGAGTCAGCTTCTGCGCTACGCCTCGCTGGCCGTGCTCTTGTTGACCATCGGCAAGGTGTTTCTGTTCGACACGTCGGAGCTCGGCGGCTTCGCCCGCGTGCTGTCGCTCCTCGGCCTCGGTGTCGCGTTGATGGTTCTCGCGTGGGGGTATCGCCGATTCGTCTTCACGAGCGATGCGGACGTGGAGCCTGCGGAGACCGCCACTTGAGTTTCGATCGCGCGTCGTTGCTGACGCTGCTTCTCCTCTGCGGGACGCTCGCGACTTCGCTCGAGGGCGAATCTCCTCCGACGATCGGCCGCCTCGACCTTGCGGTGGAGCGTCCTGGCCTCGCCGCTGTGCCGCTCGACGGGGCCGCGATCGTCCGGGACGGCCTGGATCTTCGGCTCGACGATCCCGCCGGTGCACCTGTGACCTTTGCGCTCCGACCCACCGAGGTCGACGGACGCGCTGTCTCCGTGATCGCCGTCGAACGCCGTGCTGAGGCTGTCGATCTGATCTTGGATGTTGGACCGAGTTCTCTTCGCCATCGCAGGCTCCACTTTGTGCCATCGACCGACACCCTCGCCGACGACGTGCTGCTGTGGACCGGAGAGCAGCCGGGCACCTGGTCTGGAGAGCCGGTTCGGGCCGACGTCTTTCGACTCGGTGCGTCCACGCGCCTGCGCCGCGGGGTGATCGACTACCCGCCGACGCGCGCGCGTTTCCTGCGCATCCGGTGGCCCGACGCCTCCGGGCCGCCCGGTCTAGAGGACGCGCGAGTGGAGGTCGCGAGCGACCGCGCCGCTCCATCGATTCCCCTTGCACCCCGGTGCCAGGCACTTTCCCGGAGCGTGCCCGAGCGCATCGTCGACTGCCTGGTTCGCCTGCCCGCGGCAGGATCGGTCGCACGACTGCACCTCACTCCATCGGCTCCGCTCACGGGACCTCGAGACATCGTTCGCCTGTCCGAATGGACGCGCGCCGGCTGGGCAAGGACGATCACCGCGCCTCTGGATTCGAGCCGCAGAGTCGGTCTCGTCTCTCAAGGGTCACCCGAGCAGACTCGAAGGTCGCGCGTCATGCGCCTCGAAGTCATGAGGCCCAGCGGGGACTTCAGCTCCGAGCCAATCGAATCGGGCGACGACTCCAGTGAGCCCCCGACGCTCGGCCTGCTCGCGGAGCTGCGGCCGATGGATCTTGTCTTCCATGCGCAAGTGCCTGGCACCTATACGCTCTCGTGGGGATCGAGGCGCCCAGCCCCATCGACCGCCAGCCGACTCGCCGGCGACATCGTGCTGAGACCACCCGCCACGCCGGCCGAAGCCAGCCTTCCCGAGCCCTGGCCGGACCGCCTCGGTCCCGCCGCACCCTTGCCAAACAGCGCGTCGCGCCGCTCGCCGATGACAATCGACGCGGAGCCCGGCGAGGTCGCCCGGTGGACGCTCGATGCAGCGGCGCTGCGCGCCACGAGCGGCAACGCAAACCACCTGCGCCTCGTCGCCGGCGACCGGCAGGTTCCGTTCGTCGTGGAGTCGATGCCGGTCCGTCTGGCCGCCGCGAACCTGGTCCCGGCAGGGCTCGACGAGATCGCTGAGACGCTCGGCGCCGGCTGGAGTGGTGCCACCCTCGATGCGGCCGACCCATCCGATGCCGAGAGCTGGCCTCTTTCGTCTCAGCTTCGGCTCACGGCCGCCGGGCCCTTCGACCGCCAGGTCGCCGTGCTGGGCGAGCTGACCCAGCCCGAATCGGCCGGCACTGGTCGGCCGAAAGCACCTGTCCGGCGATTGGCGGAATCGCGGTGGAGCTGCCCGGAGCCGACCGAGGCGCACTGCTCGGTCGATCTTCCGATCCCCGCTGATGTTCGATCGCTCGTGGTCGCGATTCGCGATGGCGATTCTCGACCGCTGCCGCGTATCGGCGCCGAACGATGGGCATCCGCCACCTCTCTGCAATTCGTCGTACCGACCGCTGCCGTCGAGGTTGCCCTTCTCGAGCAGCCGGCGCCACGGCAATTCGACCTCGGCGGCCTCGCGGCGATCCTTCGGGCCGAGCCTGCCGTTGAGGCAACGGTCGCATGGGCCGAGCCGGCTGGCGAGTGGACCGCGCCGCCCTGGATCCTGCCCTCGGTGCTGACCGCGGCGGCCATTCTGCTCCTTGGTCTCCTCTCGCGCGCATTGCGCGGTCATCCCGGCGAGAGCGGCTAGCGATTCTCCCCGAGGCACCATGACCATCGATGACCCGACCCCCAGCGGCGGCTCCGCCGACCCCTCGCCTGCCGGGCGCCCAGGCTCGGGCGACGCTGTGACTGACTCGACCGCTGGCAGCCACTGGCTAGAACGCCTCGGGCTTCATCGGCCGGAGCTGCGCGCCTGGGCGCTCTACGATTGGGCAAACTCAGCCTTCGTGCTCGTCGTCGTCACCGCGGTCTTCCCGATCTACTACCAGCGCATCGCGACCGACGGCGGTGGCCTCGATCCAGCCACGGCGACCAAATACTTCAGCTATGCCACCGCCGTGACCTTGGGTCTGGTGGCGCTCCTCAGCCCAGCCCTCGGCGCGATCGCCGATTTTCGCGCCGCCCGCAAACGCTTTCTGGCGGCCTTTATCGCTCTCGGATCACTCGCGTCGGCGGGCCTGGCCACGGTCCATCCCGGGGAATGGCAACTCGCGCTCGTCTTCTTTGCCATCGGCAACCTGGCGCTCTTTCTGAGCTTCGTCTTCTACGACTCGCTCCTTCCCCATCTGGCGCGAGACGACGCCGAGCTCGATCGCGTGTCGACCGCCGGCTATGCCATCGGCTATCTCGGAAGTGGACTGCTTCTTCTCGCGCAGGTCGCGCTCATTCAGAACCCGCACTGGCTCGGGCTGCCCGACGCAGGTGCCGCGACTCGCTTCTGTTTCCTGCTCGTCGCGGTTTGGTGGGCACTGTTCTCGATCCCGATCCTGCGCCGCGTTCCCGAGCCGGCGCGTGTGCTCGAAGGTGACGAGTCCAGCGCCATGGGCGCCGTCGACGCCGCGTTCTCTCGTCTGCGCGAAACGCTGGGCGAGCTGCGTGGACGCTATCGGCCGGCGTTCTGGATGCTCGTAGCTTTCATGATCTACAACGAGGGGATCGGGACGATCATCCGGATGGGAGCGATCTACGCGGAGACCAAAGCGTTTCCGGAATCGTCGATCATGATCGCGATCCTGCTGATCCAATTCGTCGGCATTCCGTTCGCGTTCGCCTTTGGCGCGCTTGCCACACGCTTCGGCGCCAAACAGATGATCCTGGTCGGGCTGGCGGTCTATTGCGTGGTGGCGGTGGTCGGCTACACGATGGAAACGGTCGCGCAGTTCTACCTAATGGCTGCGCTCATCGCCGCGGTCCAGGGCGGCACGCAAGGCCTGTCGCGGTCTCTCTTTGGCGCCATGATCCCGAAGCACAAGGCCTCCGAGCTCTTCGGCTTCTTCTCCGTGTTTTCAAAGGTGGCCGGCATCATCGGCCCGCTCGTCTTCGGGCTCGTCATCGAGCTGACCGGATCCATTCAGCATGCGGTTCTTTCAGTCGTTGTCTTCTTCATCGTCGGCGCGCTCCTGCTGACACGAGTCGACGTCGCAGAAGGCAAGCGCAAGGCCGGCGCCGAGCTCGATCCGGCAACGCTCTAGGGAGGGCGAGGTACTCCACGGTCGAATCCAGCCGAGGGCGGAAAACAGGCTGGCGGGAAGGGCACGGAGCCGTCGCCGGAACGAAGGGATTCCGAGGCTTGCCGGTAGGCGATGACCAAGGATCGCAACCTCTCGTCGAGGCGCCGTCTGACGTCCATCCGGTGAGCATGAAACCGTCGCATCGGCAGGCGGGCGGTTTGCTGCGGCTGGGCCGGCTCGGCTCGTTCCCCGGCTTTGACACTGAGGCCCGGGACAGTTGCCAGATCCAGGACAGGTGCCGGGCACAATCGCGCGACGGAGGTCTCTGACGGCGCCTGCCGCACGCCGCGAGCCATTCGACGGCTCCTCCGAGCCCTACGCTCGATCTCGCGAACCAGGCCGGCGATCGCGCTCTGGCGCTCCTGGACCGAGTGCCCCGCCCAGCAAGGCATCGGCTCGAGGTGAATCACGCGGCGCTGCTCGAACTCCGAGTCTCGAGCGTCAGCTTTTCGCCGACGTGCTCTTGACAGCGCCGTGCGATCGACCCACGAGCCTTCGAGGTTCCGGTCGCCCAACAGCGCCGCTGCAGAATGAACGCCCGGCCAGTCGATCGGCGAGTCGACGAGGCCTTCTTTCACGCCGTGCGCCAGGAGGTATCGCAGTCGATCGACCTGTGCCTCCGGCTCGTCGCTCACGGGAATGGCGTGGTATCGCCCCTCAAAGAGAGAGCCGCGCCATCCCTGGAGACGCCGATCTCCTTCGACAGGTTCGTGTTGAGGTGACACATGAGAGCTGCCAGCTCGCCTGCGTCGTCCGGTGACACCAGCAGATGGAAGTGGTTCGACATCACGACAACGGCATGCAGCGAAACCCGTCGTCCACGCATCGCCTGCGCCAGACAGCCGATGAAGCGATCGGACAGGGCGGGGGATGCGCGCAGAAGCGGTCGGCTTTGGAAACAGCGAACTGTCACCTCGACAAGAGCGCGAGGTCGCGGGAGAGAGCGGATGAGACGTCCCATACCGTGATTGGACGCCAAAGCTCAGCGCGTTCACCGCTCGCACCAGCGCATTGCGCACGATCGAAGGGAGGACCGAGCGAGCTGCTCGGTGTTCGGCGAAGTAGAACGTGCCGGCGTGGAAAGTGCCTGGCACCGTCTTGAGACACCAACCAGACCCGCTGCGCGCAGCTTGAAAAGTGCCTGGCACCGTTGAGGCCGGCGTGGAAAGTGCCCGGCTTGAAAAGTGCCTGGCACCGTGAGAACAGGCACCGTGAGAACAGGCACCGTCGGGCCTGGCACTGAGAAGACGAATCAGCCCCCCGGGACAGGCAATCCCTGCTCGCGAAGCTGTCGCGTCGCCTGCTCCGCCCAGCCGCGATTGGCGATCGGACTCGCCGGACTCGGATGCAAGACCCGCCCAACCGGCAGGTCCAGATCCGAAAGTGCAGCCTGCGCCCGCCGCTCTGCCCAGGCGCCGACCCCGACCACCTGCTTGATCTCCAGCTCGGTGGCCACTGAGCGGAGCGCAGCGTCGCACGGAACGAGCAGCGCACGTCGCTCGTCAGCTTTCAACTTGTCCGGAGTCAGATTCCGGCCCGACGCTTCGAGAAAGAGCAGCGGGCAGTAGTTCCACACGAAGAAGTCTTCGAAGAAGCGATCCGGAGTGCCCCAATGCTCGCGCGCCCAGCTCCAGAGTCGACGTCCACTGACCTCTTCCCGCTGGCAGCCAAAGCCTTCGATCGGCCGCTTGGGATGCGTTGCCGGAGGCAGATCAACCGCCTCTTCAATCTCGAGCCAACGTCGCACTGCGTCAACCGCGCCGAATGGAATCCCGGTCTGCGCCATGCCGAACGGTCCAGGGTTCATGCCGAGCAGCAAGGTCGTCGCACCTTGGCGAGCGTAGCGATCGACATACGCCTGGAGCGGCGCCCTGGCATAGAGCAGTGGGTTGTAAACGAACGCGACCGGCGAGCTGAACGTCAATCGCTCGACGTCCTCGACGAGATGATCGATGATCGCGGTCAGGTCCATGTCGGCACCTGGCGATTGAGATGGGAGCCGACAGACCGCTCGAAGAGCGCCGGCGCGAGGGATAGGGTGCGCAAGGCGCCGGCGCGCAGCCGCGGATGGCGGGAGAAGAAAAGGAGCCGAAGAGCGAGCCGATCGGCCCGCGCGACGATCTGGCGCCGCGCCCCGGCATAGGGGTTGAGGTCGCCGCGGACGAGTGCGTCGGCGAGGCAAGCCGCCGCCTCCAGGGCCAACGCGATGCCTTCGCCCGTGATCGCATCGACATACCCGGCAGCATCGCCGACCAAGGCAACGTGCCCACGCGCGACACCGGCGACCTGCTGGCGGAGCGGTCCGCAGCCACGATCCGTCGACGTCGGCTGCGCACCGTCGAGCCGTCTCGACAAGGCCGGGAAGTGCGCGAGCGACGACTCGAATCCACCACCTGTCGCTTCGGCCTCCGACGACTCCCAGAGCACGGCGACACCGACCTCGAGGGGACCGACGGGCGTGACATACGCCTCCGCCCCCTGCGACCACCACACTTCGACATGGTCACTCCAAGGTCTGACGCGGTAGTGCCTCCGGACGCCGAAGCGTCGACGGTCGGCGGAGGGACCGTCCAGCCCCTCCCATCGGCGAACATCCGAGCGGAGCCCGTCCGCGCCGACCACCCAGCGTGCCCGAACCGAGCCACCGCCGCGGAGCGCCAGTCTCGGTTCGGAAAAGTGCCTGGCACCGTTTCCGGACCCATCGTCAAGGCCGTCGATGCGCGCTTTCCAGTGGAGTTCCGCGCCGGCTCGCTCCGCCGCCTCGACCAGCGCGCGATGCAGCTCGGTGCGGCGAACGCCACGGCCCGGCGCGCCTGGAAACGGTGCCGACACGCGGCAATGCGCATCCCGATAGGTGAGACCTCGCAGCAGATGGCCCGCCGGGTGCACCCCGAGCGCCGCGAGACGCGCCATGGCCCCGGGCATCAGCCCCTCTCCACACGGCTTGTCGATCGGTGGTTCCCGGCGATCGAAGACCGCGACCGTCAGATCGCGCCGGCGCGCCTCGATCGCCAAGGCCAGCCCGGCTGGGCCGCCGCCGACGACGGCGACGTCAAGCACGCCGCCGCTTCCACCAGGCGCGGGTCCAAGCCACACCCGAGGAAGCGAACGCCTTGCCCAGCAGCCACGGCGTCACCCGTTCTGGCGCGCCCAAATCACCCGCCAGGAACCGCTCGAGCGCCTCACGCCGACGCAACTTGCCGGACGACGTGCGCGGCAAAGAACCGGGCTCGAGCGCGACAACCGCATCGACCTTCAGCCCGACAGCGCCGAGCACCGCCTCGACGACCCGCGCCTCGAGCACCTCGCGTTCTTCCGGCGCGATGTCGCGTCGCGTCTCGACGAAGAGGAGAAGCGCCTCGCGATCCGCCCCTTCCGGGCGGTGACTGACCGCCACGACGCAGCCGACGCGCACGCCCTCGATGCCGTCGACCACCCGCTCGATCTCCGCCGGCGCATAGTTGCGACCGCGCAGGATGACGACATCTTTCGCCCGTCCGGTCAGGAAGAGCTCACCGTCGTGCACGAAGCCGAGGTCGCCGGTGTCCAGCCAGCCGTCGCGCAGCGCCGCCGCCGTTGCCTGCGGCCGGTCGAGATATCCATCCATCAGCGACGGTCCGCGCGTCCAGACGCGGCCCACAACTCCGTGCGGGACCGAACGCGCCTCGCGGTCCCGGATGTCGATCTCGGTTCCGTCCAGCGGTCGACCGACCGACACCAGCTCGACGCCATCCGCCGCCGGCACCGCGTGATCTGACGCGAGTGCGTCGCGATCGAAGCGTTCGGTGCGAAACGGCTGGTCGAGCGTGGAGAAGGTCACGGCCAGCGTCGACTCGGACAGACCGTAGACGGGCGTCAGCGCCTCCGGGCGCAGCCCCCAGCGCGCGAACCGCTCACAGAACGCACGCAGCGTCGTTGGCGAGATCGGCTCAGCGCCGTCGAGCGCCACCCGCCAGGAGGACAAGTCCACGCCGTCGAGCTCCTCATCGCGGATCCGTTCGACGCACAGGCCATACGCGAAATCCGGCGCCGGCGAGACGTGGGCGCGATGCCGGGAGATGGCGCGCAGCCAGGTCGCCGGCCGCGCGACGAAGACCTCGGGCGGCAGGAGGGCGAGATCGGAGTGAAGCGCCAGCGCCGGAAAGATGCAGCCAATCAGACCCATGTCGTGGTAAAGCGGCAGCCAGCTCGCGCCCCGAGCCGTCTCCCCCAAGACGCCCGGCCAGTTCGTGTTGAGCGCCCGGACCTGGGCAAGGATGGCGCGATGGGCGAGGGCAACCGGCTTCGGCGAAACGGTCGTTCCCGACGAGAACTGGACCAGTCCGAGATCGGCGGCCAGCGGGTCCGCCGGCGCCTCCTTGCCGACCACCGGCAGCTCGTCGAGCAGGCGGCAGCCGAGCGCCGGCAGCGCCATCTCGACTGTCGCGCCGAGCAAGGCGCGTAGTCGGCGCTCGGTGAGGATCAAGCCCACGGAGGCGGCCTGGAGCATCGCCGACGTGCGGCGGTGGTATTCGTCGAGCCGGCCGAGGCGCACCGGCGGGTAAAGCGGCACCGGCACCGCCCCGGCATAGAGAATGCCGAAGAACGCGCGGAAGAACGCCTCGCTGGTCGGGTAGATCAGGGCGACCCGTTCGCCGGGCTGGATGCCGAGAGCGCGCAGCGATGCGCCGACCCGCCGAGACGAATCAGCCAGCTCGCCCCACGACAGCAGCCGCTCGCGCTCCCGCCGATCGATCAGGTAGAGGCCGTTGTGCTCGACCTCCCGCGCCTGCTCCAGCAGCTCCACGAGCGTTTCGGCCGTCGTCGGACTGCACGGCGGTGCCTCGTCGAGAGCCGGGCGAGGGGCGAGAGTTTCGGCCAGGGAACTTTCAGCTGCCACGCTTCGTCTCCACCAGGTCTACGAGGTCGCCGATCGTCACCAGCGCCTGCTCATCGGTCTCGTCGAGGGCGATGCGAAAGCGATCCTCGATCCGCATCGCCAGGCTGAGGAGCTTGATCGAGTCGAGCTGGAGATCCTCAATCAGGCGCACCGCGTCGTGCACCTCGCCCTCCCAGTCCAACTCCTCACGCACGTCTTCAGCGATCGCCGCCTGGATCTCTTCGCGGGTCATGCGCCGCCTCCCGGCACGAAGCGGGAGCGGTCCCCCAGCTCCTCGAAATACGGTGCTGCCGCCTGCAGAGCCTTCTCCTCGACGCCGATCCGCGTCCGCAGTACGAGCGCATTGCCGATCGTGCCCAGCAGCGCCACGATCCAGGCGCTGTGGACCAGCGGCAAGGCAGCGACCTCGAAGATCACAGCCAGATAGTTCGGGTGCCGCAGGAATCGATACGGCCCGCCCGTCACCGGCCCTTCGCCCGGCACCACGACGACCCGCGTCGTCCAGCGGTCGCCGAGGGTCGTGATCGCCCAATAGCGCAGCGCCATGGTCACGACGACGACGGCGAGCGCCGGCCAGCCGAGCCAGGGCAGGAACGGCCGGTCGAGAAGGAAAACCTCGAGCGGCGCGGCGATCAAGAGCGACGTATGAAAGGCGACCATGGCCGGGTAGTGGCTGTCGCCGACGACCTTGCCGCCGCGGGCCTTCAGCCGCGCCAAATTGCGGCGCGTGAGAAGCAGCTCGCCGACCCGCTCCAGCGCGATCGCGACGACGAGGGCGAGATACAGCAAGGCCGAGGTCGACATCGGCGGGAACATACCATTGGCGGACGCTCCCTCGACGCCGCCGAGAGAGGAAGGCTCAGCCGCGACGCGACGCCAGGCGCGCGCGTCTCGTCGAGTCGGTCAGGCGCGCGCTGCCCGCTGCTGCAGCGCGTACCGCTTCGGCGGGCTGCCGAAGACTTTCTTGAACTCGCGACTGAACTGCGACGGGCTCGCATAGCCGACCCGATGGGCCGCCTCGGCCGCCTCTAGATTCTCGTCGACGAGGAGCGCTCTCGCCTTCTGGAGGCGGACGTGCTTCAGATATTGGATCGGCGTGAGAGCGGTGGCCTCTTTGAACCGGTGGTGGAGCGACGAGATGCTCATGCCGACCTCGCGCGCGAGGGTCGGGACGTCGAGGCGACGCGCGTAGTCGCGGTCGAGGAGATGAAGGGCCTTGGCGACGCCTCGACCGTGGCGTGATTGTGCAGCGGCGAGATGCAGGAGATCGCCCTGATCGCGCTGGAGGAGGAGGTAGAGCACCTCGCGCAGCACGGCCGGGGCCAGGATCTGGCGATCCATCTCCGCGCGCGTGGCGCGCAGGAAGCGGGCGAGGGCGCCCGCCAGCTCGGCGTCGAGCGGCGAGACACGCAGCGGCGGGCTGCCGTCCCACCGCGGCGACGGGGCGAGATCGGCCTCCATCTCGAGCAGCAGGCCGTGCACCGCGGCGAGGTCGACGGCGAGCGAGACGCTGTAGAACGGCCGCTGCAGCGTCGC
>JBCBCF010000069.1:0-16704 GCA_038530905.1 Acidobacteriota bacterium | reverse complement strand
CGACCGAACCCTCAGCATCGGCTGAAACGGACGCCGTGGCGACTTCTCGCTCGGCTTCTTGGCGCATCTCCTGGTGGCGCGCCTCGATGTCCTGCAGACGATGGTCTCGATCTTGGACCGTCTCCTCGAGGTAGCGGATCTGGTCGTCCTTCTCGCCCAGCCGCTCCTTCTGCTTCAGCTCCTGCTCCTCATACAGCTTCTTGTACTGCTGGAGCTCCGCGATCTCGGCGAAATCGGAATCCGGCACCTCATCTCCTTTCATCTCGAGATTCGGGAACATCCGCCGCAGCTTGAGCGACAGGTCCTCTGGATCGGGCGACTGATCCATCGCTTCTTGATAGTTGATCGTGCCGTGGACGAGCAGCGCCAGCAGCGAGTGATTCATCGTCTGCATGCGGTAGAAGCCGACGGAGCTCTCGATCTCCTCGTGCATCTCCGACGTTTCGCCCTTCTCGATCATCTTGGCGATCTTCGGCGAGTTGCGCATGATCTCGAGGGCCGCCACCCGCCCCTCGCCGTCGTGCCGTTTGACCAGCTTCATGGACACGACGCCGCGCAGCACCTGCGCGAGCTGAGCGCGCACCTGGCCCTGCTGGTCGGACGGGAAGGAATCGAGAATCCGGTCGATCGTCTGCGGGGCGTTGTTGGTATGCAGCGTCGAGAACACCAGATGGCCGGTTTCGGCGGCTGTGATGACGGTCTGGATCGTTTCGGGATCGCGCATCTCGCCGACCATGATCACGTCGGGATCTTGGCGCATCGCGTTGCGCAGGGCCTCACCGAAGGCGGCCGTGTCGGTGCCCAACTCGCGCTGCGAGATCGAGGCCTTGCCGTCGCGGAAGAGAAACTCGATCGGATCTTCGATTGTGATGATGTGGACCGGCCGATTGTGGGTGACCCACTTGATGATCGCGGCCAGCGTCGTCGACTTGCCGCTGCCGGTGGCGCCGGTGACCAGAATCAGGCCGGTGTTCAGTCGACAGAAATCACCGATCACGAGCGGCAGATCGAGCTCCTCGAGCGACATGGTCTCGTAGGGCACGCGACGAAAGACGGCCGCGAAGTTGCCGCGCTGGCTGTAGATATTGCCGCGAAAACGAGCGACTCCGGGGACACCGTAGCCGACGTCCACCGCCATATGCTCCTCGAGCCGCCGACGCTGGGTTTCCTTGCTCAGAACCTTGTCGACCACCCGCTGCATGTCGTCGATCGTCAGCGGATCGGTCTTGAGCGGCAGGAGCTTGCCGTTGATGCGCAGGAGAGGCGGCCGGGCCGGCTTCAGGTGGAGGTCCGAGGCCTCCTGCTTGGTCATGATGGTGAGCAGCTGGTCGATATCGAGCGCGTGGGCGGCCATGAGCCTCCTCGAACGGATGAGAGTCGTCGGGCCCTCCTCGAGAGGCGGAGTCTATCCCGTCAACGCGCGTCGCTTCGGCGAGCGCGAGCAGCGTCGACCGCCGGTCGGCCGGTCGACGGCGATCGTGGACGGGAGGAGGAGGCGGTGACGGACGGGCTCGAGCGCGCTCAAATCCGACGTCCAGCGGTGGCCGCCGCCGGATCGGTGCAGGGCCTCGACAGTGGGCGTGCTGCTGCCGAGGTCTAGGCCCCTGCCGGGCCGCGGCTCAGAACTTGCGCATCAGACCGACGACGACGCCCTGCACCTTGACCGAGGAGGCCGGCACGCGGATCGGGTCCATGTCCGGATGGGCCGGCTGCAGGCGGATGATGTCGCCCTCTGGGAAGAATCGCTTGAGCGTCGCGTCGCCGTCGATCAGCGCCACCACCATCTCGCCGGCACGCGCCTGCTCGCGTCGCTGCACGATGACGTAGTCACCGTCGTGAATGCCTTCGTCGATCATGGACTCGCCCGAAACGCGCAGCACATAGTGATTGGCCGGCGAGCCGTCGAAGAGGTGGTGCGGGACGACCAGCTGCTCTGGACCGGGGAGCGCTTCGATCGGCTGGCCGGCGGCGATCAGGCCGAGGAAGGGCACCTCGGACTCCGAGGTCATCTGCGGCGTCGTAACCGTGCGCAGAAGCTCGAGACCACGCTTCTGGTTCCAGTCTCGGTGCAGATAGCCCTTTTCCTGCAGCAGCTTCAGGTGTTTGTAGACCGTGCCGAATGACGAATAGCCGAACTCGTCGCGGATTTCGCGGTGCGTCGGAGAGATGCCTTCCCGCTGCTGGTAGCCAGCGATGAACTCGAGGATCTCTTTCTGTCGAGCCGTCAGGTACGTCGCGGTCGGGCGCCGGGCATCCGGGCGCCGGGCATCCGGGCGCCGGGAGGCGGAGTCCGTAGAACGCGACGATGCGGCGGGACTGGACGCTGTGGGAGGTCGTTCTGCACGGGTCATGCCGAGAGCTTAGGCGCAAGTCGAGCGTAAGTCAAGGTCGACGGGTCGCTGGACGCGGAACCGAGCCCGTTCTCACGGCGCGATCGTCGCTGCGGTCCGCGTAGCGACCATGACGTGGCCTTCTCCAGACTGACCAGCATCGAGCGAAACGCCAAGCGGCTGCACGCCGTCGCCGCGCGCGAAGATCGCGGCCAGATCTTCTTGCCATCGTGCCCCCGACGGGCCGGGCGTGCCGTCGTAGCGGCCATAGAACGCGAGCCGCCAACGGTCGCTGGTGAGGAAGCGGAGCGGGATGCCGGAGTCGTCCTGGACGATGCGAGCCGCATGCGTCAGCAGCAGCTCACGGAGCGTCGTGCGATCCGACGGATCGACCCGATCATCGCCCGCAATCAGCAGGGCGTCGAACGGTGCCATCAGCTCGAGGCGTTGGGCTAGCGGGGCGTCGCTCAGCAGGTGATCATCGGAGAGGTCGGCCGCGGCATAGACCAACTCTCGGACCTCGGGAGGCCGGTCTCCGGCGGTGGTGAACTGCACGCGCACCATCGAGGCCTCGATCTCGTCCGGCGGCAGCGGCACAAGGTCGAGCGTCACTGGGTCGATGCGCACATAGTCGACAGCCAGAGGGCGCCCGCCGGCCTTCACCAGCGCCACCAGGATGATGGGCAGCACGCCCTCGAACCGGCTGCCGTGGAGGGTCGAGGCGAGCGCGTCGCTCCGACGCCCGCCAAGCCGTTCGCCGCTGTCGATCTCTCCCGGGGCGATCAGCCAAGTAAGGGCCCGGCGCAGGCGCTCAAGATCGTCGGTGAGACGGGGGTCGGCGAGTCGCTCGGGGAGCGGCAGGCGTCCCGGTGCGACCGACCCAATGAGGACGCACCGCGGAGCGTTGGGGAAGAGCACCATCGCTGCCACTACGTCGAGGCCGAAGGCGGGCGCCAAGAGAGGGCGGGCTGGATCGGTCGGCTCGGCGAGGACCTCCGTGCGCCATCGCCAGAGCGCGTCGAGCCGCGGCTCCGCCGCCCCGCCGAGCTGCGTCATCTCCTCGGCATGGCGTTTCCACAGCAAGTCGAGCGCCTGGGTCTCGACAGGGTCCCGCGCATCGGGAGCCGGCTGCTGGCCGGCGAGCAGCAGCGACAGGTGCTGAAGGCTCGACGGGTCGAGGGAACGACTCGGTGTCCGCGAGGTCGCCACTTCGCGCGAGCGATCGGCTGCCTCTGGCTCCGGGGATGGCGTTGGACGATCGCAGCCGATCGCGATCAGCAGAGCAAGGCTTGCCCACGCGATGCGTCGATGCGTTCGCTGGAGGCCGGTGCGGCCGAGCGGGATCGGCGGTGGACGGCGCGCGGTGGAGACCCTCGTCGGCAACCGGCGGCGCATGCGGCGGAAGGAGCGGGCGCAGCTTCAGCGAGGCGGTTCAGGTGGTGGCGGCGTCGCTGGGCTCTAGGGACGCGGCGGCCAGGGCCTCGTCCTCGAGCAGAATCGGGATGTCGGAAACGATCGGATAGAGGAGCTGCGACTCTTCGCAGAGGAGCCCCTCGGTGACCACCGGCTCCTCGTCGCGGAAGTGCTCGCGATACTTCTCGATCAGCATCGAACGGAGGTGCTCCGGCAGCTCGACGCGGCGTAGCTCGCCGTGCGATTTCGGGCAGACCAGGATGTCGAGAAGGTCAGGATCGAGGCTCATGACGGTGCGGGATTCGGGCGGTGGGATGGGGCTCGTCGGCAGCTTGACGGTATCACGGGCGATGGCTCGCTCGGCCTGCCCGGGCCGCGCCTCAGCGGCCGAATGAGTAGGTCAAACTCAGCGACTCGGTTCCTGGATTGAAGTCGTAGATGCCGGCGTTCGATAGGTGGGAGAGCGACAGGCCGATGCGGCCGGCGCGCCCCACCGACACCTCGAGATCGACCGCCGAGCGGAACTCCAGCACGCCGCCGAGATCCTTGCCCTCGTCGTTGCCTTGATCGTAGAGCG
Organism: Acidobacteriota bacterium; assembly: GCA_038530905.1. Classification (GTDB taxonomy): domain Bacteria; phylum Acidobacteriota; class Thermoanaerobaculia; order Multivoradales; family J023; genus JAUIJL01. The sequence goes on along the minus strand of JBCBCF010000069.1, from coordinate 12,384 downwards.
AGATCGCGAAATTCGGCACGAGGTGCCAACGCTGGCCGAGTCCGATCTCGTAGCGCAGACCGCCGTAGCCCCAGAAGCCGCCGTAGGAGTTGACCTCGACGCCGACGAACGGGCGCAGGTCCATGCCCCAGACGTCACGCGTCGCGAAGCGGTAGGCGAGGCCGCCCTGGCCGGTCTCGCGGAAGTTGCCGATGTCGAAGATGCCCGCCGACAGCGACCACGCGTCGTCGTCGGCGACGGCGGCGGGGGCGATCAGCAAGACGAAAAGCGTCAGGAGCAGAAGGAGAGGGCGCGACACGGAAGGCATGCGATCTCCGAATCAGGTGAAATCGACCGGGCGATGAGACCGCGATGCCGACGACGACCTGCGGCCTGTCTCGCGGTGGCTCGGCGACGGGGCGAACTGAGGCACTGTTCGTGGGCGACGGTCGCCTGGATTTGCCGCCCGCCGCATATGATCGGCGCCCGAGGAGGTTATCTCGTGAGCACTGCATCCATCGATCGATCGTCCGAGAATCCACCGCGCCGCGGCTCGCGGCCGGCGATCTCGGTCGTCGTCACGACGTTCAACGAAGAGCACAACATCGCCGACTGCCTGGACACGCTGCTGTGGGCAGACGAGATCCTCGTCATCGACTCGTTCTCGACCGATCGCACACCGGAGATCGTCCAGAGCTACGAGCAGGTCGACTTCCGCCAGCGGACCTACTACGGCTCCGCGGCGCAGAAGAATTGGGCGATGGACCAATGCTCGCATGATTGGATCTTGATCTTCGACGCCGACGAGCGCTGCACCCCGAAGCTGCGCCGCGAGATCGAGAAGCTCCTCGCCGGCGGCCCCGACCACAACGCCTACACGATCCGTCGGCGGGTGTTCTTCCTCGGCAAGAGGATCCGTTTCTCCGGCTGGCAGCGTGACCAGGTCGTGCGCCTGCTGCGCCAGGGCACCGGTCGCTATCCGAACCGCCGGGTTCACGCCGACATGAAGACTGTGGGTCCGGCGCCGCTGCTGCGCCACAAGATGGACCACTACATGGTCGAGGACTTCCACACCTACGCGCTGCGCATCGTGAAGTACAGCCGCTGGGGCGCGGCGCAGGGATGGATCGAAGGGAAGCATCCGGGACTGGCCGAGATTCTCGGCCGTTCCGTCTGGCGCTTCGTGCGGACCTACGTCGTGCAGCTCGGCGTGCTCGACGGCATTCGAGGCCTCGTCTTCTGCATGCTGCAGGCCTACGGGACCTATCTGAAATGGTCGATCCTGTGGAGCTGGCGCGCCAACGAGAAGCGCGGCATCAGCCCGAACCTGCCCGAATTCGACGACGACGAAACAACCTGGGCGGGCCTCGACTCCCTCGCTTGACCCTGGGTCGAGCCGTCAGGCCGGTGGCGACGACGGGCTCCGGACTCGCACGATCGCGCCGTCTTCCAGCCGCCACGCCACCAGCGCGCCTCCCCAGGCGCAGCCGCCGTCAAGGCAGATCGCCTCGCCGCCGTCGGCCGTCGGCATCCGCCGCACGCCAAGCGCGGCCCAATGGCCGAAGATGACGCGGGTCGGCGCGCGTCGGCTCGGCCGATCGAACCACGGCCGGCAGCCTGCCGGAAGATCGGCCAGGCCGCCGCTGTAGCTGCAGGGCTCTTCGGCGTCGGTCAACGAGCGCAGTGCCGTAAAGCCGGCGAGGGCGCGACGAAGCTCGGCGATCTCATCAGGTGCCCCCGGCTCGCCGCCGGGCGGCCTCAAGAGCGCGCGAGCCGCGTCGCCGCGCAGCGCCTCCTCGACCCGCCGCGCCGCGCTCAGCGCCTCATTGAGCGTCCACGACGGCCACAGACCGGCGTGCACCAGCAGCGCGTCTCCCTCCCGATGGGCAACGGGTCGTCTGCGCAGCCAGCCGAGAAGCGCCTCGCGATCGTTTGCCGCGAGGACCGGCTCGAGGTCCGGGCGCGGGCGCTTCGAAGCACCGAGCGCCAGGGCGAGAAGATGCAGGTCGTGATTCCCCAGAACCACGACGAAGCGCTCGCCCATCGTCGCCTGCGTGGCGACCGCCCAACGCAACACGTCGAGCGAGTGCGGCCCCTTGTTGACCAGGTCGCCGGTGGTCCACAGGCGATCGCGCTGTGGGTCGAATCCATGCTCGACGGCGAGTCGCTGGAGCAGCGTTTCGAGCGGTTCGCGCCAGCCGTGCACGTCGCCGACGATCCAGGTCGAGCGTTGGGCGCGCGTCATCGCGTCCGCCGCGTGGCGTGCCAGGCTACGACCGCGTCGGCGATGTCCCGCGGGTCGCTGAGCGAGGTGGCGATGGTCGGCACCGCGTTCGCCAGGTGAACGATGGTGTCGAAGCGGCGGCGAGCCGAGCCGAGCCACGGCACGTGGCGGGTCAGCGCAGCCACGGCATGCCGCGGCGAGGTCGGCTGGAATCGACGGCTTCCCGCGTCCGGAAGTACCAGCGCCAGAAGCGGCGCGGGCTCGCCGTCCGGCAGAAGCCGGGCCAAGCGCGTCTGCTGGCCCTGAGCGGCAGGCGGCGCCAGGAGGATCCCAGGTTCTGCGCCGCTCCAGCCCGCACCGGGCGTCGCGGCGTCTCCGCCAAGCCAGGCGATCATGCCCCGCCGATCGCTCCAGGCCGGACACGGCAGGCGCAGGAGGTCGTGCCGGCGGAGATCCTCGTCGAGCAGCAGCCAAAGGCCGCGCGTGGCGAAGGTCTCGAGCGAGCCGCAGAAGGCCGCGCGAGGGGGCGTGGTCGGCTGTTGTCCTAGCTGCCGTCTTGGCTGAGGGCCGAGATCGAGGCCGCGGCGCGGCGCTCCCGCGCCATCGGTCGTCCGCCAGCCCACGATGCCCGCCACTTCGACAGCGAGGCCGTGCTCCGAGGCGCGCGCCGCGGCGCCGCGAACGGCAACTTCGGGTGCTGCACGCAGCGCGTCGGGAAGTGGCTCTGGCTCGATGATCACGAGCTCCGGCTCTGGTCTCGACGTCAGCTCGGGCGACGGTCGCCTCGAGGAGACGCTCTGCCGAGCGACTGTCTGGGGGGCGAGTCGAAGCCCCCGGCGCAGGTCGGCGAGCTCCTCTTCCGCCAGGCCGCGGACAACGACCGTCAGGTCCGGCGTGAGGTGCAGGCGCAGCTCGCCGGCGCTCAGCGCGAGGCCGTCGATGTCCGAAGCCGGGGTGGTGTCAGGCACGAGACCTTCGCTGGTCAAGCGTCGGGCTCGGTCGCCCAATAGCCGCCGCGCGCGTGATCGAACTGCGCCTCGCGCCCGCGCGCCGAGCGGTCGACGCGATCGTCGGCGAAGACGGTGCGACCCATCACCCAGGTGCGCACCGGCCAGCCGACCAGCTCCGTGCCGTGCCATGGGCTCCAGCGGCTCTTGGTCAGCTGTTCATCGTCGCGGACGATCCGCCGACGGTCGAGGTCGACCAGGACGAGGTCGGCATCGAAACCACGCTCGATCCGGCCCTTGCCCACGAGATCCCAGACCCGCGCCGGCGCCTCGCACATCCAATGCACCACCTGCCGAAGCGTGCAGCGCCCGCGGTGGACCTGATCGAGCAGCAGAGCGAGCGAGTTCTCGACCGCCGGCAGGCCCGACGGCGATGTGGGGTACGGCTGCGCCTTTTCCTCGAGCGTGTGCGGCGCGTGGTCCGTGGCGATCACCTGCAGATCGCCGTCGTCGAGCGCCCGCCAGAGCGCCGCCCGATCCTCGGCGGTCTTGATCGACGGGTTCATCTGCACCCGCGTGCCCAGCCGCGCGTAGTCGCTCGTGTCGAAGAAGAGGTGATGTGGGCAGGCCTCGCCCGTCGCCAGGCCGCGCGCGGCGCGCACGAGCTCGATCTCGTCGGCCGTCGAGACGTGAAGCACGTGGAATCGATGGTCATGGCGCCGCGCCAGGTCGAGCGCTCGCCGGGTGGCGACGATCGCGGCCTCGTGATCACGGATGCGCGAGTGGTCGTCGACCGACCGGCCACCGCCGAGACGCGCTGCGTTGGCCTGGACCGTCGCCTCGTCCTCGCAGTGGGCAGTAAGCGGCAGGGTCGTCTCGGCGAAGATGCGCTCGAGCGCCTCTTGACCGTCGACCAGCAGATCGCCGGTCGAGGAGCCGATGAAGATCTTGATGCCCGGCGTCCGCTCGGCGCGCTTCAGCTCCGCGAGGTTGTCCGGCGTGGCGCCGATGTAGAAGCCGTAGTTGACGATCGAGGTCGAGGCGGCGCGCGCCAGCTTTTCGTGCAGACGCTCGACAGTAGTCGTCGCCGGGCGCGTGTTGGGCATCTCTAGATAAGTCGTCACCCCGCCTTTGGCGCAGGCGGCGCTGCCGCTGTGGAGATCCTCCTTGTGCTCCAGGCCCGGCTCGCGAAAGTGCACCTGATCGTCGACCACCCCAGGCAGGAGATGCTGGCCGTCGGCGTCGATCGTCTCGTCGACCGTCAGCGAGCGGGCGGGGTCGACCTCGGCGATGCGCTCGTTCTCGACGATCACGTCGACCCGCTCGACGCCCACGGGCAGCACGACGTGGGCGCCGCGGATGCGGAGGCGATGGCTCATCGTGGCGGAAGTTCGGGCGTCATCAAGTCGATCCTCGCGTCGAGAAAAAGCAAAGCGGGCGGCAGGCTAGCACGCAGGGTATTGCCCGATCGGGTCGTTCGACGCCAGGCATCGCCGACGGAGCGAACCGTTCAATCGCGCCGCCGTGTCACAGCTCTCTGAGCCTGGATCGTCGCGCCTGGGCTATGCTTGCGACACATGTCCTGGAGGCCATCTTGACGTCGTCGACTGATCCGTCGTCTTCGCCTGCCGACGTCCGCCACCCGTCGCCCTGGATGGCGCGCGTCGGCTGGGCGCTGGTCATCCTCGGCTTCGTCGGTTTCGCCTGGGGCTTGCAGCATCGCGCGGCCCTCGAAGCAAGCGACGAAGGCGTCATCCGCATGCTCTTCGTGCCGAGTGTCGAACAGGGCACGCTGGTGCGGCGCAGCGACGAGCTGGCGCGCTTCATCCGCGAAGATTCCGGCCTGATCTTGCAGACCGAAGTGCCGACCAGCTACGCGGCGGTCATCCAGGCGCTTGGCTCGGAGCAGGCGGACGTCGCCTGGATGCCGGCCTTCGCTTACGTCATCGCCAACGACCGGTATCGGACGCAGGCGCGGATGCAGGTGGTGCGCGCGGTCGATCGATTCGCCATCGTCGTCGCCCGCCGCGGCGCCGCCGAGCCGACCGATCTCGAGCAGCTCGCCGCGCGCCGCATCGCGGTGCCCGCTTCGATGTCTGCGGAGCTGCGTGCGCGGCTGGTCGAGCACCTCGACCGTCTCGCGCCCGGCTGGATCGAGGTCGAGGTCGAGGACGACATCGCGGCCGTGCGCCGGCTGGTCGAAACGCCTCTCGAGGTCGACGGCGCGGTTTCGAGCTATGTCTACTCCGGCCCCAAGGACTTCGTGGGCGACGGTCGCAAGCTGCTCGAATATTCGCGCCCCGGCACGCTCGACGAAACGCAGATTCTGTTCACCACGGAGGTGCCGGTGGCCGAGAAGGCGACGGTCTACTACGGCTGCGTCTTCTCGCGCGTGGACTCGGGCGCACGCCGTCTCGACGATCTGGCCGGCCGCAGCTTCGCGTTCACCGACGAGACCTCCACCTCCGGCCACATCTTCCCGCGCATGCTGCTCGACCGCGTCGGCGTCGAGCTCGGTCGGACCTATTGGGCCGGCGGTCATCCGAACGTCATCCAGGCGGTGTGGGACGGCAAGGCCGTCGCCGGTTCGGCTTTCTACTCACCGCCTGGCCAGCAGCAGGCGCGCGACGGGACGCTGGTCGGTGACGCGCGGATGCTGATCCTCAAGCGCATGCAGGAGCCGGAGCGCCGCCGCGCCTTCCTCGACGAGGTGCGGGTGATGGCCTTGACCGACCCGATTCCGAACGACGTCTGCGCCAGTCGGGACGGTCTCGATCCCGATCTCTGGCGCCGCTTCGAGGCCTCGTTCCGCCGGTTCATCCAGACCGAGCGCGGCCGCGAGGCCTATTTCGATCTGGTGGCGGGCGTCGATGCGCTGGCGACCGACGACAGCGCGTACGACGGGTTCCGCGAGGCGCTCGAGGCCTCGGGCATGTCGGCGGACACGTTGCTCGACGCCGCCGAAGCGAAGCTCAAGCGCAACCGGGAGGACGCATGACCACGGCTGGCGACGATTCCCCCGCTGCCGACGCGGCGCGCGCCGGCGACCTGGCGGTCCGTGTTCGGGGACTGACGATGATCTTTCCCGACGGCACGCTGGCGCTCGAAGAGGTCGATGTCGACGTCCAACGCGGCGAGTTCCTTGCCGTGCTCGGGCTCTCCGGCAGCGGCAAGTCGACGCTCCTGCGCTGCATCAACCGGCTGATCGATCCCACCGAGGGTCGGATCGAGATCTACGGTGAAGACATCACGGTGGCCGGCGGCCGGCGCCTGCGCAAGATGCGCAGCGACATCGGCATGATCTTCCAGCAGTTCAACCTGGTCCGCCGGCATTCGGTGCTGACCAACGTGCTGTCGGGCGCGCTCGGCCGTGCGGGCACGCTGTCGAGCCTTCTGCTGCGCTTCTCGCAACGAGAACGCGCCCAGGCGCGGGCGGCGCTCGAGCGGGTCGGCCTCGCCGGTCGCGAAGCGAGCCGGGCCGACGCGCTGTCGGGCGGTCAGCAGCAGCGCGTCGCCATCGCCCGCGCGTTGGTGCAGGACGCGCAGCTCATCCTCGCCGACGAGCCGGTCGCCTCGCTCGATCCGGCGCTGCGCCATTCGGTGATGCGCCATATCGAGGCGCTCAACCGCGACGAGGGCATGACGGTCCTCTGCACCCTCCACGACATCGACATCGTTCGCCGCTACGCCACCCGCTGCGTCGCGTTGCGCGCCGGACGCAAGGTGTGGGAAGGGCCGGCGGAGGCGATCGACGACGCGACCTTCCGCGAGATCTACGGGCAAGACGCCGAGCCGGCCGAGCAGGCGGCGGGAGATGCGACATGAGCGACGCGGTCCTCGATCCGACGCTGCACTCTCGGCGCATCGAGCAGCCGGAGCCGGCGTGGCGCAAAGGCGTCGAGCGCTTGCAGGCGATCGCGGTCGACGCGGTGCTGCTGCTGCTCTTCTTCACCATGGCCGAGTTTCTTGCCATCGCCTTCTCGGGCGAGCGCGGGCCCACGGGCGGGCTTCTGATGCCCGAAGAGATCCTCGCTCGCCTGTCCTATCTGTGGCTGGCGCTGGCGGCGGTGCTCGCGGCGGTGGTGTGGAACCTCTTCGGCAAGGTCGTCGGCGCTTCGCCCGGTCATGCGGCGGTGCGCGGCGTGCCCGAGGTCGAGCGCGAGCTCGACTGGACGGAGACGCCGCGCGGGTGGTTCCTGGTCTTCCTGGTCCAGATCACGTTCTTCACCGGCTGGCTGATCACCGAGATCCGACTGTTCACGTTCCTGACGCAATTCGACAAGGCGTCGGACATCGTGCGCGGTCTGCTGAACCCGTCGGCGGCCGTGCTCGAGCAGGGCCTTATCCTGCTCGTGCAGACGATCTTCCTCGCCTTCATGGCAACAGCCTTCGCGATTCCGGTGGCCTTCGTGCTGTCGTTCGCCGCCGCCCGCAATCTGACGCGCGGCAATTGGGTGGCGCGGACGACCTATCTGGTCGTCCGTTCGCTGATGAATCTGACCCGTGCGGTCGAGCCCTTGGTTTGGGCGCTGATCTTCATCAGCTGGGTCGGCATCGGCCCGTTCGCTGGCGTTCTCGCGCTGTGGGTGCACTCGGTGGCGGCGCTGACCAAGCTCTATTCTGAGCAGATCGAGTCGATCGACCGCGGCCCGGTCGACGCCATCGTCGCAACCGGCGCCTCGACGCTGCAGATGCTCCGCTACGGCGTCGTGCCTCAGGTCATCCCGCCGTTTCTCAGCTTCACGATCTACCGCTGGGACATCAATGTCCGCATGTCGACCATCATCGGCTTCGTCGGCGGCGGCGGCATCGGCTACATCCTGAAGCCGCGCGTCGACCTCGGAGAGTGGGGAGAAGTCGGCACCCTCGTCCTCCTCATCGCCCTCACCGTCTGGATGATGGACCTCGTCAGCGCCAAGATCCGCGAGCGGATTGTCTAGGGCGCCGCAGCGCTCGATCTCGAAGACTGCGTCTGGGGCGGTTTCTACGGCCTCCTACGAAGCGATCGTGAAAGCGGCGGTCGCCCTCGGACGCGCCATCGACACCACAGCGGCCGTCGCGGGAGGCATCGCCGGAATCCGCCACGGGCTCGGCTCGATTCCGAGTCGGTGGATTGACGGGTTGAGAGATCGAGCGGTCGTCGAGCGCCTTCTCGAGAGACTCCCCGGCTGCTGAGGCGCCCGCGGCTTGCGCGGCGTGTGGCTCGAGCCTTCGCCCGTCGGTTGCCGTTCATCAACCAAGCCAGAGATCGGACCTTCGAGTCTCTTCTGGAGGTGTCACAGCCTGATCTCCTAGAGATCGCGACCGACACGCTTGCCTCCAGGCTGAAGCTTGCTATAGTCCTCAGCAGTCTCGTCGTTAATCGCCGTCCTGGCGACCGTCTGAAATCGCCGTTCCTCGTCCGTCCTTGATGAGGGGCGGTCCGGTGTTCGGTGTCCCAAAGGTGTCTTGCCGGTGGAGACGAGATGTGTTCGCGTGATGCTCGTGGCCGTCTGCATCATGAAACCTAAAGGTTTCTCTTTCGGTTCTGCCAAGAATGTCACTGGCAAAGGAGTCACGCATGGAAAGTCGCAAACAGCAAGCCCTTGATGTCCGTCGAGCTGCCGCCGAGCTGGCCCACGATCGGTCGCATCCGCATCATTGCAACAACGGAGAAGAGTTTCTCTACCGACGGAAAGACGACGACAAGCGACCGCCGTCGTACGTCGCCAGTTTCACGAAAGGTTTGCCGCACGACGAGAGCGGCCTCTTGTGGACGCCGCCGGGCAGCGAAGATCCGTTCACGCTTTTTGTGCTGAGCATTCAATCCGGCAACGCCGACGACTTTCGCAGGACTCCTCTCGGCCCGCCGAAATATTTTGGAATGGCTGATTCAGCAACTGTCGATTACGCAGGCCTCTGGGAATCTGCGATGGCAAAGCGTCATCAGCGGATGATGGATCTGACGCCAGGAGCGCGCCTGCGCGCCTGGGAGAGTGCGGGGGCGGGCCACGTCTTCGATCTCCAAGGCCCGGACGCGCAGGCGGTCACCATGCCACCCGCCCCACGTCTGGACGAGCCTGAGCTGATCGCGGAGATCGCCGAGGTCTACATCATGGCTCTCCTGCGCGATGTTCCGTTTTCGCGCTTCCGCGCTGGAGCCAAGAACGACAGGGCAGGGAAGCTGGTTCAGGAAGCTTTCACTTTCCTGAACGGGCTCGACTGGTTCAAGAGGATCATGCGATCGGATCTCGATCCGCCTGCACGTCTGCGACACCGCACGATCATCCAGGCGGACACACTGTTCCGCGGCTTCACGGCAGGCGACGAAGCGGGGCCGTACCTTTCCCAATTCCTCGTCGTCGGCTCAGGCCATCTCGGTGGCGGCGCCACGCCAGCGGACGGTTTGATTCGGTATGGCGCGATCCGAATCGATCAGCGCGTTCGGACGGCGACGCCGAAAAAAGATTATATGACGACGTGGGAGCAGTGGCTCGACGTCCAGAACGGCGCCGACCTCCGCGAAGCGGAGACCTATGTTCCCGTTCCGAAGACCAAAGAGGAAGTGGAGAAAGCGAAGAACTTGCCCCCCTTCCGCTTGATCGCGACGCCGAGAGATCTGGCGACGTACGTACACTACGATGCGCTGTATCAGGCTTATCTAAATGCGTGCCTGCTGATGCTGGCACTCGAGATTCCGTTCGATCGTGGCATTCCGTTCCAGGCGTCGGACGCTGTCGACCGTCAGCAGGGCTTCGCGCACTTCGGCGGTCCGCACATCCTGACCCTCGTCACGGAAGTTGCGACTCGCGCTTTGAAGGCGGTCCGCTACCAGAAGTTCAACGTCCATCGACGAGCGCGGCCCGAGGCACTCTGTGGCCTGATTCATCGCCATCGGACAGACACGAAAGACCTCAACTATGGAGATTTTGCGAGCATCCTGGCGGAGCTAGATCGCAAGGATCTCAAGTTCGACGGAAAGCCTCTCCTCGAGCAGATCGCCGACCACAACGCCAAACTCAATACCCTTGACGATCGCAAGGATGATGCAAGCGCCAACGAGCGTTCCTATCTCTTGCCGATGGCCTTCGCGGAAGGCTCCCCGATGCATCCGTCCTACGGGGCCGGCCACGCCACAGTGGCCGGAGCGTGTGTCACGGTACTCAAGGCCTACTTCGACCATGGCTTCCCTCTGACCCATCGTCTCGGTGGCGTCGCCTGGGAACCTGATGATCGCGGCCGGCGCCTGCGCAAAGTCGAGATCGGCACCCCGCTGACCGTCGAGGGGGAGCTCAACAAACTCGCCGCAAACATCTCGATCGGCCGCGACTGGGCCGGTGTCCATTACTACACCGACTACATCGAATCGATCCGAATGGGCGAGGAAATCGCCGTCGGTATGCTCGAAGAGCAAAAACTGACCTACAGTGAAAACTTTACGATGACCTTGCCTCTGTTTAGTGGAGAAGTGATTCGCATCTGACCAACCGCGAGATCAATTCTTGTTGATTTTGCCACTTGCCTTAGGAGAGCAAAGGCTCAGGAGGCCCGATGTTTGAGACCAAGGAGAGTCGTCGTTGGATCTGGAGAGGTACCCTCGCGTGCCTTCTCTGGTTCTGCCTCGCAGGAATCCGCCACGGTGTCGGCTCGATTCCGAGTCGATGGGTCGATGGCCTAGGAGATCGAGCGGTCGCCGAGGGGCTTCTTGAGAGACTCTTCGCTTGCTGAAGTCACCATCGCTATGGCGTTCGACCGTTGCCCACGCGGGGTTCGTATCCGGCTCTCGGGCCCGGTGCAGACATAACAGAAAGGCCTTCGAGGTCAGTAGCTTGTGATGGTTGCTGCGCCGCTCAGCTGGATCTCCGGTCGCTCCGAAGATCCGGGACCTCGGGAACCTGCCAACTAGAAGAGACTCGGTAGAGAACGTGATTCAATGACCAATGCGATGGAGCGATCTGGCGTCGTCTGACTTCGATGTCGAGTGCTTCAGTCTGTCAGCAACCGCCGGAGGCACTTATAGTGAAGACCTTGTCGAGCTGTCCCAGTGTTGTTTCGTGTCGATTCGCTGAGTCACCGTCCGCTTCTTCGAGGTCTGCCATCCGGCGGACTGCTTGATCCCCAGAGATCGTGATCTGAGGTCTTGCATTAGTCTAGACTTCTGCTAGAATCTCACTTAGCAGTTTGCCTAGCTGGCTGTCAGATTGCGATTCAGAAATTCTCGTTCTGGTCCGTTTGGAGATGCAGAGTGGCCTTCGGTTGGTTGCTTGAGGCCTATCCTTATGGTGCGGATGTGTCCGCATATCCATTTTTCGAAGTTCTTGTGTCCATTGTAGTTTGCATCTTGAATGTAAGCCCGGAACGGTCTAGAGAAGGAAAGGCATGAGCTAGCGATTAGAGGAAGAACAGTGCTGCAGATTGTTGAAGTCGCCTTACTCGGGCAGATGCGTCCAGGGACTTTCCAGGCGATCACTCGAGCCAGACCGAGCTTTGGCTTGAGTAGTGCGTGCCTAGGATCATCGAGGTAGTCTAGTTCCTGCGTGTTCCTGACGCGTAGGAGTCGGAGTGGAGCCAAAGCGACCACTCTAGCGACTCTTGAGACGCGTTGGCCGTCAATGGGCGATTCGCAATGCTAGAGAACCATTTCTGAGTCGCGCAGGTCTAGATAGCCTTTCATCTCCAGAGCATCTTGCCTCAGCCGACACAGTAGAATAGATTCAATCAGTCTTTTCCGCGTCCAGGGTACTGACCTAGACTGAGTTCTGTGGTACAATTTTGTCTTCAATTTGATGCTCCGATCTATGCTAAATATTGTTTAGTGGTCAGTTCGTAGGCTAGGCAAGCTACTGAGCTCCAGCTGCAGTCAATCTGAAGCTGTTTGTAGAGGCATCGTTGCAAGTCCGTCACAATTCTCTTCAATACCAGAAAACTGGAGGGCTTTGATGAAACAGGCCGTGCTACTCTTTAGCGTGATCATTTTCCTTTCAATTCCGATGGCGGCTGCCTTAGGGCAGCCCTTGGAGGGTGATGAGAATCAGGAGGCTGCCGATGTCATCATCGATCTAGCTGTTCAAGACCCGGGGACGACCGATGAGCAGCGAATCGACGACGAAAGAGAGATCCGCATCTTGATAAGAAATATGGTGGAAGATAGCCAAGCCGCCTACCAAGTTTCGATCGATCGAGAGGATGGCGTGATTCCTCCACTACCGTTCGACTCTTTTCAGGGGTCGGGAGAAGCAGATAGAACAAGGATTC
>JBCBCF010000068.1:0-16729 GCA_038530905.1 Acidobacteriota bacterium | reverse complement strand
TCGGGCGTCTCGTCGATCAACATCTGCGCGTAGCTCGAGATGCCGGTGAGTGGAGTGTTGACCTCGTGAGCGACGCCGGCGGCCAGCAGTCCGAGCGAGGCGAGGCGCTCCTTCTCGCGCAGCTCAGCCTCGATGCCGACCCGCTCGCCGACGTCCTGGACCACCAGCACCCGGCCGGGTGAGGCGACGTCGCGCGGATCGTCGCCCCGCCACAGATCGACCGAGATCTGCAGATGATGCTCGTTGCCGGACGCGACGTCGCACCAGCCCACGTCGAGCGGCGCGGAGCCGGCGGTCGGCAGCGGCGCCACGGGCAGCAGATCGCTGACGTGCAGGCCGATGACGTCCTGACGCCGCCGACCGCAGAGGGAGGCGAAGTTGTAGTTCGCCGTGCGGACACGATCTTCGACGTCGAGCACGGCGATGCCGGCCGGCGACGACTCGAGGATGCTTTCGCTATAGCTGCGCAGCGTCGACACCTGCTCGAGACGGTCGCGGACCTCGTCAAGCAGGCGGGCGTTCTCGATCGCTAGCGCCGCCTGATCGAGAACGCGCCGCACGAGATCGAGATCCTCACTCGACAGCGGCTCGTCTGCGTTCTTGTAGCCGAGGGCGACAGCGCCGATCGGCTCGCCGCGGATCTGCAGAGGAAAGGCGTAGCGGAAGCCTGCGTCGTACAGCTGCCGCCGGGCGGCCGGCGCGTCGGCGTCGAGCGACAGTGGCGAAATCGAAAGGACCGGATGGCTCCACAGCTCGGCATCGAGGGCATCGAGCGGCAGCGACTCGGGCGCCGCACCGTCGCCGGCGCGTCGAACGAGGCGCGCGCCGACGCGCGTTGTGTAGATCGCTGCCGGCGCCCACAGTGCCTCTTCGAGATGCGCGCGCAGGAGCTGAGCGAGGCGATCGTTGTCGCGCTCGTGCATCAGCTCTTCGCCGAGATGGCGCAGGACGCGCCGGGCGGCCGCTCGCTGGCCGAGACGGACGGTCTCGAGGCCGTCGGCGATGAAATTCTTGGTCGGCACCAGGACGCCGGCGATCGCTAGGCCGGCGCCGAAGGTGAGCAGGTTTCGTGTCAGCTGCTGAGCGTCCCCGTCGAAGCTGCTGCGGATGGCCACCTGAGCGAGCTGATAACCGACGACGCCTGTGATCGCGGCGCTCGAGTAGGCAATCGCGTCGCGCAGCATCGGGCCGAGGTCGAGCAGGCGGTATTTGAGCAGCGCCCAGGCGAAGGCCAGAGGCACGAGAGCGAGCGGCGTCACGCCGAGCAGCACGCTCCACGTCGGCGGCTCAACCCCGAGCGAGCGTGGTAACAGGTAGAAAAGCACGAACGGCGCGTAGCCGGCGCCGAGGCCCAGAATCATCCACTGCACCCGCCTCCGGCTTTCCCAGGACGGTCGGGTGGCAATGCGCACCCACAGCAGGCCGGCCGCGGCGAAGGCGCTGGCCGCCACCACAATCAACTCGAGCTGGTCGACGATCGCCAGCTGGGCCGCCGTTGCGGGGCCGGACAGTCGGCCGCCGAAGAACGCTTGATCGGTATGCCACACCAAGAGTGTTCCCGGCACGGCGTAGAGCAGAGGCACGATCCGCCGATGCCACGCCGCCGGGAGCAGCACGGTCGGCATGACCAGGAAAAGGTGCAGCGTGAGGGCCGGCAGCAGCGAGCGGGCCGCCTGATCCGCGGCGAACACCGCCTGGTCCGCCCAGCTCGTCGGCGGCAGCGCCGGGCTGAGGAGATAGAACGTGGCGGACGCGAACGCCCAGGCAAAGAAGAGCCGAGTGCTCCGATCGCGCCCACGGAACCCGGTGTAGAGGCCGATCAGGAGATAGGCGAGGCCCACCGCCAGCAGCACCAAGAACGCGAAGTCGAGGCGGGGGGCGGGTCGTCGATAGTCGACCGGCAGCAGCTCGCCGCCCCGCTGGACCAGCACTTCGCCCGTCGATCGGGAGCGCAACAACGTGTCGAGCTCGGCGACCGTTGTCGGCACCGAGCCGAAGACCACCAGCACGACGTCGCCAGCCTCGAAGCCGGTGCCGACGGTGTCGACCTGCTCAACGCGGAACCCGCCGCCTGCCGCCTGTGCCGCGATGCCGGTCGGCTGAAAACTCTCGAGCTTCGGCTGCAGGCCTAGAATCGCCAGCGCGCCGAGGCCGAGAGTCAGCAGCAGGACGACAGCCTGAAACGGGATGTTGGATCGAAAGATGCGCATGACCGGTCCAATCGCTCGAAGAGCAGGTTCCGTGCCAGGCGTTTATCCGACCTCAAAATGTTGAAGCGCCGGAAATCCGCTGCGGAATGGGCGTTTCTGAGGTCGAGGAACGAGGAGCGGCGCGTCGGCCTCCAGCGATTTGGATCCGGTCCGGCGCGCTGAATCGCCGGGTCGCCCAGGCAATCCGATCAGGGATGACAGACTGGAGATAAAGGGGCCAGGCAGATTGCGACAATCTGCGGTGCGCCCAGGACACGACCGAGGACCGAGAACGGACCCGCTCGGGCAGGCGCGAGGCGGCTTGAGATGGAAGACGTTGCGCGTCGGCTGCCCTGCAAGGGCAGGTGGCGTGGCCAGGAGCGCCCGCCGTGTCGAGGGCGTCCTGACGAGCCGCGCGGCGCTCAGAAACTGACGGAGAAGCCGCCGGTCAGCTTCTTGCGCAGCTCGTCGTCGATCGTCAGCGTGTAGGGCGAGGTGCCCCGGCTGACTTCCATGTCGAGCCGCACGGCCCAGCGCGTCGCCATGTCGACGAGGGCCGAGAGGTCCTGCGTCAGCATCAGCTGGAGGCGCTGGGTGTCGTTGCGATCGATCGACGGCTGCGTGGATTCGACCGGTCGGAAGACCTGCTCCAGATGGTGGAACGCCACGAAGACGCCGGTGGCGGTGCTCTCGAAGTGGGTGTCGAGCGAGGTGACGAGGTAGCGGACCTCGTTCTCGTAGGCATTCGAGTCGGTGGCGTAGAAGACGCCGCCGCCGCCGCTGGCGAAATTCGCCTCGAGACGCGCCAGCACCTTGGGGCTGATCCGCCGCACGGCGCTGAACTGCACCTCCGGCAGGCTGTCGCCGGCGACCATCACGACGTTGTCGAGCCGGTCGAAAAAGTCGCGGCTGAAGGTCAGGCGCAGCGTCTCGGAGAACTCGCGATGGATCGCACCGAGGCGCACGTCTTCTTGCTTGTCGCGTTCGCGCGTCAGGCTGACCTCGTAGCAAGCCTCGCCGACTTCGCGGCAGCTCGTGCGATCGTTGTAGAAGGCCGTGTGGAAAGAGGTCGGCAGCAGGCCGCTGTCTTCCTGCTCAACCCGCTGCGAGGCGGCGGCGCGGGCGTTCCAGCCGTCGCCCAGCTCGACCACCAGGCCGCCGTGCGGCATGAGCGACAGGCTGCCGTCGCGGACCGTGGCGTAGAGGCCGTATTCGACCAGCACGCGCGGCTGAATGCGCGAATCGGCGAGGCCGAAGAGGCCGAGTCGGTCTTCGACCGGCGTTGCGAGCGGACCGTCGGTCTGCCGCTGGCGATAGTGCAGCCCGGTCGACAGGCCGTGGTTCTGACTCAGCTCGCGGCGATACGAGCCCTCGACCTGCCAGGTCTCGGAGGCCACCGGCACCGCCATCGGGTCTAGGGCGCCGCTGCGGTGGAAGTTCGACTCTTCGATGTAGCTGGCGGTGACGCGGGCCTCACCTCGTTGATCCTGGGACTTCTGCCAGTCGACCCGATAGCTCTCGAGGCCGACCTCGTCCTGATCGATCGGCGACAGCTCGCCGCGTGCGGTGGTCAAGAGGAGGCGGTGGTCGGTGGTGTCCGCGCCGGCCAGCTTGAGTGCCATCGCGCGGGTCGCGCCGTCGATCTCCGATTCGCCGCGCGGTGCGAGCTGCTGAATCTCGGCGCCGACGCCGACGCGCGTGTCCCCCACCGCGCCGCGGACGTCGAAGGCGGCGGTGGTCACGGCAGTGGCCAACTCGCCGACGTCTTCGATGCCGGACAGCGCCTGCATGCGGGCCTCGAAGATCTCGGAATCGGTGAGCTCGATGCCGATCGGAGTCGCTGGCTCGAAGCTCTCGCGGTTGATCTGCCGCATCACGTCCGGCGGCACGCGCCCGCGCACGCTCCAATAGTCTTCAGCCGTTCGGACGTCGCCCACCTCTTCGCGCCGCAGGCGGAACTCGACCTCCTGCGTTGCCTCGGCCGTGCGGCGCAGAAGCAGCTCGACCGACGGCAGGAAGCCGGATTGGTGAGCCACCAGCTTGTACATCCCGGCCGGCAGCCGACGGAAGAGGAAGGTGCCGTCGTCCTCTGCGGTCGCTTCGACAATCTCGTAGGACGTGACGTCGTAGGCGAAGACCTTCGCTTCCTCGGCCGGGCCGTCGCCTGCAAGCACGCGCCCGTTGACCGCGCCGGCGACGAGCGGCGTTTCGGCGCGGTCGGCCTGGAGCGGATCAGGCTGAGAGAGGTCGGCAGGCTCGGCAACGAGCGGAGAACAGAGAGCGACGAGACCAGCGGTGAGCAGGCGGAGAACGAGCCCGCCGCGCGCGGAGCGCCCGGCGGCGTCGATCGGCTGAGAATCTGTCGCTCGTGTCATCGTCGATTCCCCTCGGGCTTGCTGCGCTCGGGGCTGTTTCCGACTGTACGTCGGTTGCTCGCTCGGCGGATTGCCGCGGCGCGGGTTGCGTTCGTTCGGGGACGAATCGCAGGTTGGCGCCGTGTCCGCGCTCGATGGTCTCGGCGCGCCAGGAGATCCAGGCGGGGGTGACGCTGCCGCTTGTCGAGTCGTCGGCGGGATGGCTCGACAGGCAGCCTGTCTTCTCCTGAGTGCCGCCATTGTTCCGCGAATCCTTGGTCGATGCAAACGCCGTGGTGGCCGAGTGCTAAAGCCGGCGCCGTGAGGCGCTCGGCAGACCCCAGAGTGCGGCGGGTCGGGCAATGCTGCCTTCAAAGACCGAATCGGCGCGCTCGTTATTCCGCGCGCAGCGCTCAGCCGGCTCTCGCGAGCCGCGCTGAGAGACGGTTGTGCAGGGACCAAGAGAGCGCAGCCGCTCGTCGTCTGCCGTGCTCTGAATCGCCAGGCCTGCCTCGGCGGTTTTCCCTGGCCGCGCCGATAGAATCGCCAGGAAGATCTGAGGCGGGTCGGCGATGGGAGCGCGATCGATGTCGGAGTCGGCAAAGACCGGAAAACAAGGTGCAGCGAGCACGCGGTCTGAGGGTGAGCCGGCGAGGGCCCCAGGCGAGGCCTCGTCGGCGGATGCGATCGGCCGCTGGCGGCGGATCGCTGCGCTGGTCGAGATGATCCTCGATCTCCCGCGTCCGCTCCGCGCGGCCTACCTGGAGCAGCTGGCTCATGGCGATGTCGAGCTTGTGCGGCAGGTGCGCGCGCAGCTCCGTCGCTACGAGAGCGGGAGCGGCGCGACGCAGGCCGCGCCGACCCTCGAGCCGGCGGTCGGCGCGGCGCCTGCCGATCATCCCGAGCGCATCGGCCCGTATCGCGTCTTGGAGCGGATCGGACGCGGCGGCATGGGCCAGGTGTTCCTGGCCGAGCGCACAGACGGCGAGATCGAGCGGCGGGTGGCGATCAAACTGATTGGCACGGGGTTCGACCTGCCGATCG
The DNA here is from genome assembly GCA_038530905.1 of Acidobacteriota bacterium. Taxonomy (GTDB): domain Bacteria; phylum Acidobacteriota; class Thermoanaerobaculia; order Multivoradales; family J023; genus JAUIJL01. The sequence continues at coordinate 11,142 of JBCBCF010000068.1, read as the reverse complement.
TCCAGCAGCGGTTCCTCTCCGAGCGGCAGATCCTCGCTGGCCTCGACCATCCGTCCATCGCTCGTCTGTATGACGCCGGCACGACGCCCGAGGGCCGGCCCTATTTGGTGATGGAGGCGATCGACGGGCTGCCGATCGACCGCTTCTGCGACCGCCATCGCCTGGAGCTCGACGAGCGCCTCGACCTGTTTCGCAAGGTCTGCGCGGCGGTCGAGCATGCACATCGGCGGCTGGTGGTGCATCGGGATCTCAAGCCCTCGAATATCCTGGTGACGGCCGACGGCACGCCGAAGCTGCTCGATTTCGGGATCGCCAAGCTTCTCGATCCTGACGCCTTTCCGCTGCCGCTCGACGAGGTGACGCGCACGGCGATGCGTCCGCTGACGCCGCGCTGGGCGAGCCCAGAGCAGGTGCGGGGCGGCGCGATCACGACGGCGTCGGACGTGTGGTCGCTCGGCGTGCTGCTTCACCTTCTGCTGACCGGTGGCTTCCCGCACGCGCCGTCCTCGCCGCTGCCGGAGCTGTTGCTCGAGGCGATGGAGCGCTCGCCGGAGCCGCCCAGCCGGGCCCTCTCGCGGCGGCTCGAGGCGGGTGCGTCGGTGCCGTGGTCGCCGGCCGAGGGCCGTCGCGTCGCCCGCCATCTGCGCGGCGACATCGACACGATCGTGGCCAAGGCGCTGCGCTTCGAGGCCGAAGAGCGCTATCCCTCAGTCTCGGCGCTCGACGACGACCTCCGTCGCCACGTCGACGGCGAGCCGGTCCGCGCCCGCCGCGGCACGCCGATCTATCGCCTCGGCAAATTCGTGCGTCGGTACCGAGCGGGCGTCTTCGCCGTCGCCGCGATCCTCACCCTAGTGCTGGGCTTCGCCATCGTGACGCAGCGGCAGGCGGCAGAGATTCGCGAGCAGGCGCTCCGGGCCGAAGAGCAGGCCGAACGCGCCGAACAGACACGAGACTTCCTCGCCGATCTGTTGAGGTCCGCCGACGAAGAGGCCCTTCGAGGTCGAGACGTTGGCCTTCGTGAGATTTTGCAGCAAGGCCTCTCTCGTGTACGTCAAAATACCGAAAGTCCGTTGACAGAAAGGTTCGCCCTGCTCAGAGTCGTTCTTAGGGTTCAGCTAGATCTTGGAACTCCGAGTGATCTCGGAGAAACGCTAGAGCTTGCGTTGCAGCTTGCTGCAACAGCAGAAAATGATTCTGAATTTGATCTAGGCCCCGAGGGCGCTGGAGCAGTCAACCGATTCTCATCGTTTGATCCGGCAGGGGCCGAGGACCTGGCAGAGAGACTGATCGACGCTGGGCTTCTCAGCGGTCTCGTCGCACTCTCCGCAGTTGACGATCTTTCGCTTCTCAGAGGACGCCTAAACCAGATTGCACAGAAAAAGGGAGGGAATCGTGGATTGCGCAGTGTGTCAACTGTTGGTGAAGATCAACTCGCGACAGTTCTAGGATTGAGTGGAGCCCTCCTGGAGACAGGAAATGCAACGGCTGCGGGATCGACACTTCTAGCGGTTCGGAGCCGCGTCTGCAATGAACCAGATTCATTTTGGTGTATGAGAGCGGTCGAGTTCGTCGCTCGCTACTTCCTCAGCTTGGAGTCTTACCGCGCATGCGAGCAAGCGCTTGGCCGGATCTTGCGGACCTCCGACGCGAACCTTCATGTCCAAGATACTCAGCACAGTGCGCGACTAATCATGTTGGTCAGGTGTTCCGCATTCGCAGATGCAACAAGTGCAGCTCGTGAGGCATATGCAGCACTGGACGCAGGCGAGAGCCTCGAGGCCGGCAACATCCGAAGGAAGTATCAGCGTGCATTAATTCCGCTCTACATCGCGGAATCCGCTCGGCGTGCAGGGGCAGCCAAGGCTGAAGAGAAGAACCTAGCTGAAGCGATAGAGAACCTCCGGCCACTGAGCGAACAGCATGAAGTGATCTATATCGACAACGCATACGCTATGGCCCTCTTGATGGCCGATCGCGTCGAGGAGGCCAGGCCGCTTGTCGAACAATTGATCGCCGGCGGCTGGCGCCGCCCGGACTTCATGCGTCTGGCCGCGGAAAAGGGTGCACTCCCCGAGGTGGTCTCGCCGGCTCCGACGGTCGAGGATCTCGCAGCTCCAGGCCTTCTCGACTACATCGAGTCGCTGCCGCGGAAGACCCTCGACGATCCCGAGCTCGAGGCGCTCTTCCAGGAGCTCGAGACGTCGCTCGCTCGTCACGAGGCCGAGGCTCATGATCTTGCTGCGCTGCGTCCGCCGACTGAGCCGGCCTTGCTGTCCGGGGAGGCGGCCGCCTCAAACTGACGAGGCGTCGGGCGTGTGGTCTCCGACGCGCGGCGGCTCGAGCTCGTCGGGGCCCGGCGTCCGTGCGGCGACCCAGGCGACGACGGCGCGGGCGCCGGCGGCGCGCAGCGCCCGCGCCGCGTCGTCGAGGGTGCTGCCGGTGGTCAAGACGTCATCGACGAGAAGGATCGCGCGGCCGGCGCAGCGGCCCGGTCGCGGGGCGACGAAGGCCGACCGAAGCTCCGATCGCTGTCGGCGCCGAGGTCGACGGCTTTGCGGTGCGGTGGCTCGACGGCGCCGCAGGAGCGACTCGAACGGCAGGTCGAGGGCCGACGCCAGCGGCCGGGCGATGGCCTCGGCCTGGTCGAAGCCGCGGACCGCCCGCCGCCGCCAGTGGAGCGGCACGTGGGTCACGACGTCGACCTGCGACGGATCTGCCATCTCGGCAGGCCCGGTCGCGGTGGCGGCAGCTCGGCGGATCTCGTCCTTCTCCGTCGCCATCTGCCGCGCAAGGGCCTTCCCGAGATAGTCGAGCCGGCGAAACTTCAGCGCCTGCACGACCGCGTCGAACGGCTCCGCATATCGCCAGGTCCACCACAGCGCGTCGAGCGAAGACGAACGATCGCGGCAAGCCGCGCAGTGCCGGCCCGAAGCGGCGAACCGGGCCACCTCGACCCCACAGCCCAGGCAGGTGGGTCGCTGCACCCGGCGCAGCCGCGCTGAGCATTCCTCACACAATCCAAGATCTCGATCGGGAACCCGGGCATCCGTCCGCAAGACGCCGCAGTGCAGGCACCTGCGTGGCAGGACGATGTCGAGGCTGGCTCGTACGACTCGACGCACCGCTTAATCGACGCACCGCATGGCCGCCGGACGCTCGAGAATCTGGAACAATATGGATCGGCGCGCGCCCGCGCCACACGAACTCAGGAGAACGCCGTGGCTCGTCGCATTTTCGCTCTCGGGGCGCTCGCCCTCGGCCTGGTCTTCGCCGCCTCGCCGGCCGCCGCGCAGGTCAATCGCTTCAACTACGCTGTTGGCGCCTTCGGCGGCATCGGCGGCTCTCCCGAAACCGACGAGTTCGGCGAGGCGTCGTTCCAGGGGCTTTTCGCCGTCGACATCGCGCACCGCACCTGGTTCACCGTGCGTGCGGGGCAGCTCGAGATCGATGACACGGACGAGACCCGCGCCGGCGACCTCTCGTATTTGACGCTCACGGGCGAGTACAGGATGCCGACCGACTTCTACGAGTCGGGCCTCTTCCTCGGTCTCGGGTTCTACGACGTCGAAAGCGACGACGGCGTGGTGACGGACGATGCGCTCGGCGTCACCCTCGGCGTCACGGGCGATTTCCAGCTGACGCCGCGCTGGAGCATCGTCGTGGAGCTGTCGGGCCATTGGGCTGATCTCGACGACGTGCAGGGCTTCATCATGGGCCACGGCGGCGTCGTCTTCCGCTTCTGAGGTCGAGCCCGCGCGTCGGGCGGTCGCGGCTCACGGCTGTGCGCGCGCGTCGGTGATCGTCGTCTCCATCGCCTGGCGAACCTCCGGCGCGTCCCAATCGGTGGCGCCGACATAGGTCTCGACGATCTTGCCGTTGATCACCAGATGCGTCTCCGGCAGCGCCCGGGTGTTGTACCTATTTGCGACCTTCCAGAACGGGTCGTAGAGCGTCGCGTCGCGGGCGCCGATCATCGCCTCGACCTTCGCAGGATCGTCGGCCACCGCCACCATCACGAGCGAGAAGCCGTCGTCGGCTGAGGAAAAGTCGTCCCCGAGCCGCTGAATGGCCGGGGTCTCGACCCGACACGGAATGCACCACGTCGCCCAGAAGTGCAGCAGCGTCACCGGCGCCATCGACGCTTCGAGCCGCGTCTTGACACCCTCGGCGGTCTCGAGCGGGCCGTCGGGAGCGCTGCGAAACTCGGCCCGCGGCCAGAAGAGCGTGGCCAGGGCACCCGCGATCAGGACGCCGAGCAGCACGCGGGCCTGTCGACCCATCGGCCGGGCGGTCGCCGGTTCGACGCTCGGCGCCCCCTCAGCCTCAGAGCGCGCGGTGTCCGCCGCCATCGGTTGATCGGCCGCGGGAGCGGTCTGCGAGTCGTCGTCTCGGGTCGCGTCGTCGTTCACCGTTCCGGTCTCCGTCATTGGTCCAGGCTGTGCCTCTGGAGCAGCTCGAGCGGGAGCGTCAGCGGCACCGAGCAGCCGCTCGACGATCGGTTGACACCAACAGGGTGCGCCCATACAATCCGCGCTCCCAAGTCGGAGGGTCCCTCCGAGCAGTCCGTGGGGCCGTAGCTCAGTTGGGAGAGCGCCTGAATGGCATTCAGGAGGTCGTCGGTTCGATCCCGATCGGCTCCACCATCATCGCAGATTCTGAGAAACCCGCCGTCACGGCAGGTTTCTTGGTGCTTGCCTAGGCTTGGGAATCCACCGCGTGCGCCGACTTGAGAGGATGTCGTCGAGAGGCTGGCCGGGGACGCACCTCCGAGGTCAGAGGTAGCCCAGCGCCTCGAGCTCCGCCCTGAGAGCCGCGGTCTCGCGGATCGTCAGGACCGGCAGCTCCGCTGGTTCGCGCGTGCCGAGCCGGCGTGCGAGCTCTTCCGTTCCGTCGTCGAGCGTTGCCCTCGGCTCGAGCTGGTCGCGATCGTCGAAGCGATAGAGCTCGTAGGGCGCTCCGCGACGTTCGATCAGCCAAGACGCGTCGTCGACCGCCGCGCGCAGGACCCAGTCGCGCCGCTTGCGCCCGCGCTTCTTCCGCGCTCCGTCCTCGGTGTAGTAGTACGACTCGTAGGCGAAGATCGTGCGCGCGTCCGGCGCCGCGGTCTCGCCCCGCAGCGTGGGCGCGAGCGAGACGCCGTCGAGCGGAGCGGCTTCGTCACTGCAGCCGAGGCCGACGAAGTCGTCGAGCGTCGGCGCGAGGTCGACCAGCGAGACCGGCCCTTCGATCGCCGCCGACCGGACGCCCGGGCCGGCAAAAATCATCGGCACCCGCAGCTGGTCGCCGTGCAGGCGCCCGCCGTGATGGAGTCGCTTCAGAACGTTGTCGAACCCCTCGCCGTGATCCGAGGTGAAGACCACGAGCGTCTCGCTCAGCAGCCCCTGGTCCTCGAGCTTCTCGAGAAAGCGTCCAAGCATGCGGTCGACCTGTCGAACCTCGGCGGCGTACACCCGCTGGACGGCGGTCCAGAACTCAGCGGCGCACTCCATCTCTCCGAGGAGACAGCCGAGGCGTTCTCGTCCCGCGTCGTCGTGGTCTTGCTCCGTCGCCGCCCACGGCCGGAAGTGCAGGTAGTCGTGGACCAAATAGGTCTGCACGAAGAGAAAGAGCGGCCGGTCGTCGTCGCGGGAGTCGATGAAACGCCGCGCGCGATGGAACGGATCACCTTTCTCCGCGACGTGGTGATTGCGACGCACTTCACCGCGGTCGTCCCACAGCTCGAATCCGTCGGAGAAGCCGTGCGGCCCCTTCATATAGCCGCCGTCGACGAGGCCGACCGTTTGGTACCCGGCCTGCTGGAAGCACTCGGCAAGCTTCGGCTGCTCGGAGGCAATGGCGAGATTCGGAGCGGTCGCTCCGTGGTGCTCCGGATAAAGCCCAGTCAGCATCGAAGCGTGAGCCGGCAGTGTCCACGACGCGGGCGACAGGGCATCGACGAAGACGGTCCCGTGTTCGGCCAGCGCGTCGAGGTGAGGCTGGCGGTCGGCGTCGCCGCCATAGGACGCGAGAGCCGAGGCGTTGAGCGTGTCGATCGAGATCAGGACCACATGCCGAGGCGTGTCCAGCGTCGAGTCCGGCAGCGCGGTTCGCACCGGCTCCTGCGGAACACCGCTGGTGTGTTCGTCCCCGTCGTCGCTTGGCGAGCAGCCGAGCGCCAGGGCGACGAGGCCCAGGACGAAGCAGCGGTGGAGCGGAGAAGGTCTGCGCGAAAGAGGAGGCATGGGAAGGGGCGGTTCTCCCGGGAGCCGCAGGCGCGAGCCTAGCACCGTCGTGAGCCACCTGAGGCAGCCGCCAGACCGTCGATCGAGCCGTCAGGCTCCTCGGCAATCCGCTGAAGGCGCGCCGCCGAACCGTTTCAACGACGCGCCGGGCCGATCGCCGCGGCGCCGCCGAGTCGCTGACTGAAAGGAGCCTCGATGCGCACGATCCTCTCCCTGGCCTTCCTCATGTCTTCATTGCTGGCCTGTGGGCCGTCCACCGCGCAGGACGGCCGAGTGGCGACGGCGTCGCCGACCGACGGACTGGCGCGGGCGACCTTCGCCGGCGGCTGCTTCTGGTGCATGGAGGAGCCGTTCGACGTGCTCGACGGCGTCGTCTCCACGACGTCGGGGTACACCGGAGGAACCGAAGTGCGGCCGACCTACCGCGAAGTTGCCTACGGTCGCACCACGCACGCCGAGGCGGTCGAGGTCGTCTACGACCCGTCGAAGATCACCTACGAACGGCTGCTCGAGGTCTTTTGGCGCAACGTCGATCCGACCGTGTCGGATCGGCAGTTCTGCGACCGCGGCGCGCACTACCGGACGACGATTTTCACGCATGACGCCGAGCAGCGGCGGCTGGCGGAGGCGTCGAAAGCGGAGATCGAGCGGACCAAGACCTTCGAAGGCGAGATCGTCACGCCGGTGGTCGACGCCGGGCCGTTCTACCCAGCCGAGGCAGAGCATCAGGACTTCTACGTGACGAATCCGGTGCGCTACAAGACTTATCGCGCCGGCTGCGGGCGCGACGAGCGACTGCGTGAGCTGTGGGGCGAGGCGGCGGGCGGCTGACCGAAGACGGCCGCCCGCGCGGTGGTCAAACGGCGTGCGTCGCGCCGAGCTTCGGATTCGGACCGTGAACGTTGGCGCCAGCCTCGCCATCCTGCGCCAGGAAGAAGATGAGAACCAGAGCGCCGAGGCACGGAATGAGGCCGAGGAGAAGCCACCAGCCGCTGCGTCCGGTGTCGTGGAGGCGGCGGACGGCGACCGCAAGCGACGGGACGAGCACGCCGACCGAGTAGAGGGCGCTCAGCACGCCCGTTCCAGAGGCGACCATCAGTCCGGCCGCCTGGTCGACGATCGACAGCGCGATGGCGATGATGATGTGGATGAGGATGAACATCCAATACTCTTTGCGCCGCGCGCGTCCTTCGAATTGCGCGTAGTTCTTCAGAACCTCGAGATACCAATTCATGACGAATCCTCCGGGCGCCGCGGCGCGGGGTGCCGTCGCGTCGAGGCGCGACAGCGAGGTCGAGTGAGATCGTTCGGACGGCTTTGGAGCAGTGTATGACACCGCTGTCGCGGCCAGCCGTCTGGAGATCTCCGCCTGGCGGCCATTTTTCTGCTCTCCCGAAGTCGCTTGCGCGGCCCCTGAGGCCTCGCTAGGCTCGGCCTGAATTCGCCTGCGCCCGGCCCGGCGATCGTCGGTCCGCCTCGGCCGACTCTCGCTGATCGCTCGCTCTGCGCGCCCCGCTGGCGAAGGATTCATGTCGCTTCGTCATGCGCCGCCCTCTCCCTCTCCCTCCGCGAGCCGGTCTCGCCCAGACCCTGTCGGCGGTGTCGCGTCGGCATGGGCGGGCCGCCGGCTCGTCGCTGCGGAGATCTGCGGCATGACCACGCGACTGACGGCGGACGACGAAGCGAGCGTTTGGAAGCGTCTGCTGCGTCGGCTGACGACCGCGCCCGATCCCGACCTCGTGCACGCCGGTCTCGGCGGCGAGTGGACCATCGCCAGCATCCGCTTGCTGACGGTTCTGCTCGTTCTCTACTTTCCCCTGCGCGACTATTTCGAGTCGCCCGAGCCGGGCGACCGAATGGTGCTGTTGGTCGGCGTCGCCGCCCTGGCCGAGGCGCTGGTCTTGTACTCCGCCGTCAAGCGTTCGTGGGGACGCGGCTGGATCGGCTTCTTCAGCGGCATTCTCGACGCCACGCTGGTGACGGCGGCGCTGTGGATCTTCCTGCGCCTCAACCGGCCGTGGGACGCGATCGAGGACGTCGTCATCTTTCCGATCTACTTCCTCGTGATCGGAGCCACGAGCCTGCGCTACGACTGGCGCGTCAGCGTGCTCACCGGCACCGTGGCGATCGCGCAATATGCGGCGCTCGTGTCGTTCGCGGTGTGGAATTGGGAGCTCCAAAACTTCTCCTGGACGCCGCAGATCGCTCGGCTGCTGCTGTTGGCGATGGCCACCGCCCTCTCCGTGACCCTCGTGCTGCGGGCGATCGAGCAGCGCACGCTGTCGAATCGCGATCGTCTGACGCTGTTGGCCAATCGCGGCTTCTTCGACGAAAGTTTGGCGCGCATCGGCGCCATCGCGTCGCGGACGGGCGATCCGGTGGCCATCGCGATGATCGACATCGATCACTTCAAGCGCTTCAACGACACCTACGGCCATCTGGCGGGCGACGAGGCGCTGCGCGTCGTCGCCAGCAAGCTACAGGACTCGTTCCGGACCACCGACCTGGTGGCCCGCTACGGTGGCGAGGAGTTCTCCTGCCTATTTCCGGGCATGGGGGTCGACGATGCGATGCGGCGGCTCGAGGTCGTGCGGCGCTCGATCGAGGAGCTGCAGGTCGGCGTGGGCTCCAAAGAGACGACGCGGGTCACCGTGTCCATCGGCGTCGCCGTTTGGCCTCTCGACGGTCTCAACCTCGAGCAGACGCTGGCGCTGGCCGATCAGCGCCTCTACCAGGCGAAGAGCGGCGGTCGCAACCGCGTCATCGGTCGCGCGCCGTCGGCCGTTTCGCGGCCGGACGACGCGGCGTCTCCCAGCCAGGCGCCGGCGGTGGCGCCAGCCGGCTGAATCCCGGCCCCGGCGGATCGTGGGTGCCGAGAACGTCGGCTCGCGGCCTAGAACTCGACGTAGCGAACGAAGAAGCTCGGCGATTCGAGGCGCTCCTGCGCCAGCAGGTTCGCCAATTCCGGCGTCAACGTGAACTGGCCGGCGCGCGAGCCATCGGCGATCAAGAGAATCTCGAGGGCATCGAGATCGGCGTGTTGCTCGCGGATCTGCAGCAGGGCATTCGACGCGTCGGTCAGGGCCTTGAAGATCGAGGCTTCCGACGTGGCACCGATCTCCAACAGCAGCCGGCCCGGCAAGGTGCCTTCGTAGCTGCGCACGTCCGGGTGGTTGCGCCCCTTGAGGTAAGCCACGACCGCGTTCGCCCGATCGGAGTTGCGCGCCGAACGACGCTCGATGCTCTGCAGGTCGATGAACCCGGCTGGCGTGCGCGGCAGATCGGCGGCCGGCTGCTGGTCCGGCGTGGTCGCCGGCGGCGGTTCCTGCTCTTGCGCTGACGGGCGTTGTGCCGCCGCGCCGCGTCGGCTGCCTATCAAGTCGCTGAGTGTTTGCGTCGGCTCCTCGGGCTCAGTGTTGGTCTCGATCTCGCTCAGGCCGACGCCTTCAAGGGCACGCGCGTTCGACAGCCGATTCCCGGCATTGGCCTCTTCGGTCTTCTCGAAATCGACCGCCGACGCCCGATAGGAGTTTTGGGTGCCGTTGGGCAGCGTCAGGATCACCTGGTCGCCCCGCACTTCCGGAGCCTCGGCGGTGAGGATCTGCGAGCCGTCCTTGAAGATCACGACATAGGCGATGGCGGCGTGCGACCAGAGCAACGCGAGCGCGCAGACGATGACGAGGCGACGAAGCATCGATGTTCTCCTCGGGAGGACGGCGGCCACGGATCGGACACCGCAGCTATGATAGCGCGCCGACCAGCGCGCTCCGCGCTGCGTCGTCTCCCCGTGAGCCGCCATCGATGACGTCCTCTCCGACTCCGGAATCCACTGCCGCCACCACCCCGCCCACAGCACGCAGCAGCCGTCGACGGGGGCGCGAGGGCCTGCTGCTGCTCGAAGACGGATCGATGTTTCGCGGCGTGGCGGTGGCGCCCGGGACGGCCTTTGGAGAGGTCGTCTTCAACACCTCGATGACCGGCTACCAGGAGATCTTGACCGATCCGTCGTATCGGCGGCAGATCGTGGTCATGACCCACCCGCACATCGGGAACTACGGGACGCGCGACGCGGTCGCCGAGTCGGCGCGGCCCTGGGTGCAGGCGTTCGTCGCGCGACGGTTCACCGGCACGGCGTCGGGGCACGGCAGCGAGCTCGATCTGCCGGACTATCTCGGCCGCCACGAGGTGCCGGCGCTGGCCGCTGTCGATACGCGCGCGGTCGTCCGGCATTTGCGCGAGCGTGGCGCCATGCGCGGCGTCGTCAGCGACCGTGTCGCGGACGTCGACGCGCTGCGCGAGGAGCTGCTCGCAACGCCGCCGATGATCGGTCGCGCCCTCGTCGACGAAGTGACAGGCGCGACCGAGCGCACCTTCGAACCGGCGTCTGGAGATCCCTCGGCGCCGCACGTCGCGCTCTTCGACTTCGGCTCCAAGAGCAGCATCGCGCGCTATCTGGTCGCCAAGGGAGCGCGGGTGACGGTGCTGCCGGCGCGCACGCCGCCGTCTCGGCTCGACGAGCTGGGAGTCGACGGCGTCGTGCTGTCGAACGGGCCGGGCGATCCCGAGCCGCTCGAGGAGATCGTCGGCACTGTGCGACAGGTCGTGGACTCGGGCCGGCCGACCTTCGGCATCTGCCTCGGGCATCAGCTTCTCGGGCTGGCGCTGGGTGCGCGCACCTACAAGCTCAAGTTCGGCCATCACGGCGGCAACCAGCCGGTTCAGGATCTCGACAGCGGGCAGGTGGCGATCACCAGCCAGAACCACGGCTTCGCTGTCGATGAGGCGAGTCTGCCGAACGGCTGTCGCGTGACGCATCGCAATCTCAACGACGGCACGGTCGAAGGCCTTGCGCTCGACGACCGACCGGTGTTCTCGGTGCAGTACCACCCGGAGGCGGCCCCGGGACCGCACGATCAGG
>JBCBCF010000067.1:0-16735 GCA_038530905.1 Acidobacteriota bacterium | reverse complement strand
ACGGCGTGGTCGACGATGAGATCGCCGAGCCCTCCGCCGATGACGGACCGCCCGCTCAACGCCTCCTCGACCGCTTGGCCGAGGCGACCGGCGGCCGGCTCTTCACCATCCATCGTGCGGGCGACGTCACCGCCGCGTGCGCCCAGATTCTCGGCGAGCTCCGACTCGGCTATACGCTCGGCTTCGAAATCGCGACGCCTGCGGCCGGTACCGCGCGCTTCGGCGGCTCGCGCTGGCGAGCCATCGAGGTGGAGGTCGACGACCCGCGTCTCGAGGTGGCGCATCGTTCAGGCTACGTCGGGGAGCTACCCCGAAGCCTGAGACCGCACTGACGCCTTGGCGGCGCCTGCCGCAAGCTGTGGCGCGATCCCGTCAGGGCAGGATTCGATGGTCCCATCCCCTTCCCATCCACGACCCGAGGAGCCCTTCATGCGCTTCCCATTCCGTTCGTTCCGTTCCCTCGATCCCGTCGTCTTCCGTGTCGCCGCCGGCGTCGCCGTTGTCGTCGCGGCTACCGGCTGCGTCAGCGAGAAGAAGATGCAGACCTACGTCGACCAGCGCGTCGAGTCTGTCGAGACGCGGGTCGACGACGTCGAAACCCAAGTCGAAGAAACGCAGGATCAGGTCGCGGAGCAGGAGCGGCGTCTCGACGAGCAGGAGAAGATGCTCGAGAACGCTTCGACCACCGCCCGCCAGGCGTTCGAGCGAGCGGTGGCGGCCGGCCAGCTCGCCGAGGGAAAGCTTCTCTACGAGACCACGCTGTCGGACGCCGATGTGCGCTTCGACGTCAACAGCTCGGGCCTCTCCGAGGGCGCCCGGACTGCCCTCGACGCCTTCGCCAACGATCTCAAGGCGCGCCAGGCGGCCGTCTTCTTGGAGATCCAGGGGCATACCGACTCAACCGGGCCCGAACGCTATAATTTGGAGCTTGGCGAGGAGCGGGCGTCCGCTACGCGCCAATACCTGAACCGCGAGCACTCCATCCCGCTGCACCGCATGTCGATCATTTCGTACGGTGAGACCGCGCCGGTGGCGGACAACGCCAGCCGCGACGGCCGACGCCAGAATCGTCGCGTGGTGTTGGTCGTTCTGCAATAGCAACCGAGCGCATGGAACGACTGTCGCGCGCGCTGCGCCGCGCCTCGGAAGACCCGACAGCACCGCCACGGGCCTCCGAGGCGCCCGCCGGTGACCTCGCGGCGAGCGATTGCCCTCTCTGCGACGGCCGAGGCTGGCGGGTGGAGACCGGACGCGGTGCCGGCGTCGCGCGGCCGTGCGAGTGTCGCCCGCGCCTGCGCGCGCGACGTCATCTGAGCGCCACCGGCATCCCGCCCCGCTACACAAACTGCACGCTCGACGGCTTCCACACGACCGGCGAGCCCGCTGTACGCCGAGCCCTGCTTGAGGCCAAGACGGTGGCGCAGCGCTACATCGATCACGTCTTCGATGCCGAGACCGGCCGACTGCGCTCTGGCGGCCTGCTCTTCATCGGGCCGCCGGGAACGGGCAAGACCCACCTCGCAGCGGCGGTCCTTTCCGAGGTCGTGCGCCGCTACGGTGTGCGCGGTCGCTTCATCGACTTCACCTCGCTCCTGCACGAGATCCAGTCGACATTCGACGGCGGCTCGAGCGCCACGAAGATGTCGATCGTGGCGCCGGTGATCGACGCAGACATCTTGGTGTTCGACGAGCTCGGTGCGCAAAAGCCGACTGAGTGGGTGATGGACACGCTCTATCTGGTGCTCAACTCGCGCTACACGGCCGGGCGCCCGACGATCTTCACCACAAACTATCGTCTTGAGCCGGCGGCGGCCGCACATCGCGAGGTGCGCGCCGATCCTTCCGGTCGCCTCGACGGCGGCCGCCCGATGGTCGAGCGCGAAGCGCTGCTTTCCCGACGACTTTCGGCTCCCCTCGTGTCGCGCCTCTACGAGATGGCGCAGCCGCTCGTGCTCGCCGGCACCGACTATCGCCGCAACGTCATGACCCATCGCCACCGGATCGGCGGCTGATCGGTGCCGGATCGCTTTGCTGCGGCCCCCCGGCGCGGCGCCCGACCAGTCCGATCCGCGCAGCTCGCGGCGATCGCCTGCTTGATCCTGTTGGTCACCGCGGTGGCCTGTCGCTCGCCCCTGCGCTCACGGACCGCACGAACGCCGACGACCGCACCGACGGCCACCGACGAGGCGACCCGCCCGACGGCCCCGGCACCCTCGACCGAGCCATCGACGCGCCCCGCCCCACCCGCGGAGCCGATGCCGGCGGTTCCCAAGACGGCGGAGTCACCGCGCCGCGCCATCGGACCGGCGTCGCTCGGACCCGTGGAGGTGACGCCGCTCGACGCACCGGTCAACGGCGAGCTGACGCCGGTTCTGCTCCGCGTCGGCCTCGCCACCGACCACGAGGTTCTGACGGTCCCCTGCTGTGACCCGCGGCTCGAGCTCCGCCTCGGCACGAAGACTCTCTTGATCGACCGGCCGACCTCGATCCGCCCGGATCCGGCGTCGAGCAAGGGCGGCTTCTATCGCCTGCAGGTCGCGGCGCTCAAAGACGAGCGCCAGGCCGGTCGCCTGGCAGACGACCTCGGACGTCGCTCAAGCCTGCCGGCCGACGCGGTCTTCGACGCCGAGACCGACCTCTATCGCGTCCGCCTCGGCCGCTTCGCCGATCGCGAGGCAGCGCGTGCCGCCATCGGCCGTCTGGAGGCACTCGGCGTCGACCGCTCGTTCGTCGTCGGCGAAGGCGGCTCGCTCGAGGATCCGGCGTTTCTCGTGCGCCACGGTGAGGAGGCGTGGCGCGTCCGCGGCCGCTGGCTCGAGCTGGCTGGACCAACGGAGCTGGGCGTGCCGTTCGACGGCCGCCGATTCCGCGGCACGCTCGCCATCCACCTGAACCGCCGCGGGCGCCTCAACGTGGTCAACGAGGTGTCGATCGAGGACTATCTGCGTGGTGTCGTGCCCAAGGAGATGGGGCCGGCGCTCTACAACGAGCTGGAAGCGCTCAAGGCGCAGGCCGTCGCCGCGCGCACCTACACGCTGCACAACCTGGGCGAGTTCGTCGCCGAGGGCTACGACATCTGTTCGACCCCGCGCTGTCAGGTCTACGGCGGCATGGAGGTCGAGCATCCGCTGAGCGATCGCGCGGTCGCCGACACCGCCGGTGAGGTGGTGCTCTGGGACGGGCGCCTCGCGGAGACCCTCTACAGCTCCACCTGCGGCGGCCATACCGAGAATGTCGAGGTCGTCTTTCCCGCCAAACAAGCGGCCTGGCTGCGCGGCGTGCCGTGCATCGAGGCCGGGGCGACGCGGCTCGCAGGCGGCCTGCTGCGAGACGGGGAGCCTCTCGGGCGCCTGGCCGCGCGCCTGTGGCCGCCGGGCGCCGGCACGCCGGCCCAGGCGCTTGCCTCGCGCCTGGACCTCCTGGCGTTCGAGGCCGGCGTCGAGGTGCCCAACGACCGCCTCGCCTCACTCGAGCTGCGCGAGGTCCTCCGCTACCTGGCATCGATCTTCGATCTGACGCTCGATCGCGACGTGCTGCGCCAGCTTGAAGGAGGGGAGGCGGCCGACGCGAGCCGCACGCACCTGGCCGCGAGGCTCGCCGAGCTGGGAGACCTCACCGCTCGGCGCTCCCTCGGCCGCGACGAGGCCGACGCGCTGGTGCTGGCCCTGGCCCTCGACCTCGGCGCCCTCGAGCACCAACCGGCCCGCTTCCTCGCGGTCGGCGAAGGCCACATCGACCTGCGGCTCGATCGGCTGCCGCGTCGTCTGGAGCTGCCCACGCGACTGGCGACGCTGCGGCGCGGACGGGCGAGTGCGCTCGAGCTGATGGCGGGCGACGCGCTCGAGCTTTATCGTCGTCGCGGCACGCTGGTGGCGATCGCGCACAATCAGGCGACTCGGCCGGTGAAGCTGCTCGACAAACACGCGCCCCGCCGCCGATGGACGTTGTTCAAGAGCGACGCAGATCTCGCCGCGTCGGTGGCGCGGCGCTATCCGGGCTTCCCGTTCATCAACTTCCAAGTGCTCGAGCGCGGCGTCTCGGGGCGCGCAGGACGCGTCGTCCTGATCGGCACGGGCGGCGAACGCCTGGAGGTCGAGGGACTCGCCATTCGCTGGACGTTCGACCTCCCGGATACCCTTTTCGAAGCCGAGCGCCTGCGCCACAACGGCCGCGACGGCTGGATGTTCCGCGGTCGCGGCTGGGGCCACGGCGTCGGTATGGCCCAGGCCGGTGCCTTCGCCATGGCGCAGCGCGGTGCCGGCTATCGCGACATTCTCGACCACTACTACACCGACATCGATCTCGGTCGCCTGCGGCCGCTCGGCCCGCGGCCGCGCTTCAACGACGTCAATCCTCCCAGGAGCCCCCGTGACGACCTCTGATCCAGGCGCCCGACCGGGCGCCGCCGCTGGCTCTTCGATCGAGCGTCCACTGGCGCGCTCGATCGATCACACCCTCCTCAAGCCGGACGCCCCGTCCGAAGCCTTCGACCGACTGATTCAAGAGGGGCGGCGGCACCGCTTCGCGGCCGTCTGCTTGCCGCCGGTCTACGTGCGCCGCGCCGCGGCGGCGCTCAAGAACAGCGGCACGGCCGTGTGCACGGTGGTCGGCTTTCCGCTCGGGTATATCGAACCCGAGGTGCGCATCTTCGAGTCCGAGCGCGCCCTCGAGGGCGGCGCCGACGAGCTCGACACCGTGCTGGACATCTCCTGGCTGAAGAGCGGGCGCGACGAAGAGGTCTTGGCCGATCTGTCGGCCTGGGTCGATGCCGTGCGCGAGATCTCGGAGACCGCCGTCACCAAGGTCATTCTCGAGACGGTCCTGCTCGACGACGACGAGAAGCGTCGCGCCGCCCGACTGGTCGCCCGTGCCGGCGCCGACTTCGTCAAGACGTCGACCGGCTTCGCGGGGGGTGGAGCGACCGTCGCCGACGTCGAGCTGCTGCAGGCGGAGGTTGGCGACGCGATCCGCATCAAGGCATCGGGCGGCATCCGCAGCCGGGCCGACGCCTTCGCCATGCTGCGCGCCGGCGCCTCTCGGCTTGGGACTTCGTCGGGCGTGACGCTCGTGTCCGAGCGCTGAGGGCCTCGATCCCTGCGGTAAGCTGGCGCCTCGCGCCGGACATCGAGCCGCCGAACCCGCGCGAACCCAATCATCGGAGGTTGTCGTGGATTTCTCTCTGACCGAAGATCAGCGCGCCGTCCAGGAGGCCGCCCGCGAGTTCGCGCGCGGTGAGGTCGACGCCATCGTCGACGCCACCGACGAGGAGCAGCGCTTTCCGATGGATGTCATCCGGCAGGCCGGCGAGCTGGGGTTTCTCGGCGTCATCTTTCCCGAGGAGCTCGGCGGCGCCGGCATGGGCTATGTCGAATACGTGCTGGTCGTCACCGAGCTGTCGAAGATCGACCCGTCGGTGGGCATCAGCATCGCGGCTCATAACTCGCTCGGGACCAACCACATCTTCAAGTTCGGCAACGACGAGCAGCGTCACCGCTGGGTGGCTCCGCTCGCCCGCGGCGAGAAGATCGCCGCCTGGGGACTGACTGAACCCGGCGCCGGCTCCGACGCCGCCGCCGGCAAGACCACAGCGCGGCGCGTCGACGGCGGATGGATTCTCAACGGCACCAAACAGTTCACCACCCACGGTTCTGTCGGTGACGTCTGTGTCGTGATCGCCGTCACCGATCCCGACGGCAAGCGAGCGCACAACATGTCGGCGTTCGTGGTCGAAAAGGGGATGGACGGCTTCCGTCCGGGCAAGAAAGAAAACAAGCTCGGCATCCGCGCCTCCGACACCGCCGAGGTCATCCTCGAGGACTGCTTCGTGCCGGACGAGCATCTGCTCGGCGAGGAAGGCCGCGGCTTCATGCAGGCGATGGAGATCCTCGACGGCGGGCGCATTTCGATCGCCGCCCTCGGGCTCGGCACGGCGATGGGCGCCTACGACACCGCGCTCGCCTATGCCAAAGAACGCGAGCAATTCGGCCGACCGATCGCCCAATTCCAGGCCGTGCAGTTCCAGCTCGCCGAGATGGCGACCCGCATCGCGGCCGGCGAGGCGCTGACCATGGCGGCCGCTGTCGAAGCGGATCGGGGCGGCCCGCGTGCCAGCCAGCTCGCCTCCGAGGCCAAGCTCTACACCGGCGATCTCGCGGTGTTCTGCTCCGAGCGCGGCGTGCAGATTCACGGCGGCTACGGCTTCGTGAAGGACTATCGCGCCGAGAAGTTCTACCGCGACGCCAAGATCTGCACCATCGGCGAGGGCACCAGCGAAATTCAGCGCATGGTCATCGCCCGCAACGTCCTCGGCCGCTGATCGCCACCGAGCCGACGCGGCACACCCAATGATCGACAAGATCGACCACCTCGGCATCGCCGTCCACTCGATCGAGGCCGCGCGCCCGCTCTACGCCGCGCTCGGCCTCGAGATCTCGCATATCGAGGAGGTTCCGCACGAGAAGGTGCGAGTGGCGATGATCCCGTGTGGCGAGAGCCTGATCGAGCTGCTGGAGCCGACCGCCGAGGACTCACCGGTGGCCAAATTCCTCGCCTCACGCGGCCCCGGCATTCACCATCTCTGCCTGCGCTCAGACGATCTCGACGCCGACGACGCGCGCTTGCGCGCCGCCGGTCTGCGCCTCCTGCGCGACGCACCAACGGCCGGAGCCGGCGGCATGCGGGTGCAATTCGTGCACCCCAAGAGCGCCGGCGGCATGCTCCTCGAGCTCGCGCAGCCCGCGGCCGACGCGGCGCCTCGGGCCGAGGACTGAGGATGGATCCGCGCCTCGAGCCCGGCGCGATCGTGGTCGCCCATCTCGTGCGGCCGACGGAAAAGTATTGGGGCCTGCTGCACTCGATCGATACCGCCGGCGTCGCCCTGCGGGCGATCAACTTGTCGAGCTTCGACGACTGGATGCGCTCGGCGATCTACGGCGAAGAGATCGGACTCGGGCTGGCGACGATCTTCTTTCCTCTCCACCGCGTCGAGCGCATTTTCCTCGACGAGCCGGTCGGCATGGTCGAGTCGATGGCGCAGACGTTCGAACGGCGCGTCGGCAAGAGCGTCCAGGACTTCCTCGACCAGAGCGAAGGGCGCGTCGACGAAACCGCGAACTGAATCCTCCCGCCCTTTTTCTCTCGCTCCTTGACGGAATGGACGAACTGGACAATGATGTTGAATAGATCTCGACGGGTGCTCTGAGCGCCGTCGAGACCTGAAGACATTCACCATCGCCGCGGGAGGGCATCATGCACGGTTCGGTTCGCGAGCAATCCGTCACGAGAGATGCACTGCAGTCAGCCCTCACCGAGATCGCGAGCCGCCTCGATCGCGACGACTTCGCCGAGTTGGATCAGCTGAGCACCGCCAGCCTGCGGACGCTGAACGGCCTGATGCCGATCCTCAGCGTGGCGGTGGACCAGGTCGTCAACGTTCTCGAGTCGCGACCGATCGACTCCGATCCCGACGACACCGTCGAGGTTCTCGTCGGCGAGCCGTCGAAGCTCGTGAGCGCAGACGAATCGAAGCGACGCCTCGATGCTCGCACCCGCCGTGTCGTCCGTGACGACGAGCTGCTGACGTCGGACGAGATGGCTGAGCGCCTGAAGATCTCGAGTCGACAGACCGTCCACAACAAGCGCCAGCGAGGCGACATCGTGGGCTGGAAAACGGCCAAGCGCAGCTACGTCTTTCCCGCCGAGCAGATCGCCGCGGACGGTCGTCTTGTGCCGCAGCTCGCGGACGTTCAGGAAACGTTCGGGGAGCCGCTCGCTGCGTGGAATTGGTTGACGCATCCAGAACCGGCGCTCGACGGTCAACGACCGCTCGACGTCCTGCGCTCGGGAGGCGGTCCCCGCGTGATGGAGGCTGCGGTCAGCTTCGCTCAGGGCGACTTTTTGTGAGCCGAGGCTACGACGCAGCACGCGTCCGAAGCCTCCTCAGCCACGTCCAGCTCCCGCGCGCCTACCGCATCCTCCGCTCCAAATATCGGCACCAGCCGCTTGGTGTCGCTCCAGGTCCCAGCCGATTCTCGGACCCGGATCGGCAGTATTGCGTGCTCTACGCATCGACCTCAGTCTGCTGCGCAGTCTGGGAGGCGATTCTCCGGAATCGCCTGGATCGCAAAAAGCGGCGGACGATCGATCGAGCCGAGATCGAATCGCGCGACCTCGCGACACTTCGCTCAACGAAACCTCTCCGGCTCGTGGATCTTCGCGGTGGGCGCGGTCGAGCGATTGGCGCTCCCACTGCGGTGACGAAGAGCGCGCGGCACGCGTCCGGTCAAGCCTTGTCGACGTTTGTCTATCGCAACGTGCCAACCGCGGACGGATTTCTCTTTTCGTCCCGCTTCACCGACGATCCCTGCGTCGCCGTATTCGACCGGTCGCTCCTTCTTCTCCGCAGTCGATCGGTCCGAGCGCTCGTCCGCGAAGGCGCATTTCTTCGTTGTCTCGACGCGTTCGACATCGAGCTGATCGACAACCGCTGAACGAGTCTGACGGCGCGCGCCCGGCCGCTCGTCACACCTGATCGTCCCCGGGCGGCCAGGCGCAGAGCGCGAGCTCGATCCAGTCGTCGAGCTCTGCCCGATCGGCGCCGCGGCGCGCTGCTGCGCTGAGAGCGTGCGGCAGAGACGCGACGTAGCGGGCGCGACGCCCGACCTCGCCTGCCGACAGCTCGCCGTCGATCTCGGCGCGTTCGAGTCGAGCGCGAAGGAAGCCCTCGGTGGCCGATGCGGCAGCCGCCAGACGCTCTGCCACCTCCGGTTCAAGAGCCTCGGCGTTCGCCAGGTGGCCGCCGATGAAGCAGCCGCAGGGCAGCCCGGCATCTGAGAACTGATCGGCAAGGCACCCGAGAAACGCACGCACCGCTTCGCGCGCATCGGCTGTACCGTCGAGCGCCGCGGCACAGCGAGCGCCATGCCGCTCGACATAACGATCGAGCGCCGCCAGGAAGAGGGCGCGCTTGTCGCCGAACGTGGCATAGAGGCTCGGCCGATGGATGCCCATCGCGCGGGTGAGCTGGTCGAGCGATGTCGCGGCATAGCCGCGCCGCCAGAAAACGCGCATCGCGCGATCCAGCGCGTCGTCGACATCGAAGCTTTTCGGTCGGCCACGAGGCATGGGCAAATTTTATCCGAGTCGGTTCAAAATCACTTGACGCCCGGGCGATGCCCCAATATTGTACCGATCGATACAAAAGACGTGCGTCGCGATCCGGCGCTTCCCATCGATCGAGGAGTCCACATGTCTTCATCCGCCAGTTCTCTCCCGCTCTCCGGCAAGGTCGCCCTGGTCACCGGCGGCTCGCGCGGCATCGGCGCGGCCATCGTTCGGCATCTGGCTCGTCAGGGCGCCGACGTCGCCCTGACCTATAGCTCGTCCGCGGAAGCCGCCGAGGAAATCGTGACCGAGGTCACGGGCTCCGGCCGCCGGGCGATCGCCTATCGCGCCGACGCCGGCAGCCAAGAGGCGAGCACGGAGCTCGTCGAGCGCGTCGCGAGCGACTTCGGCCATCTCGACATCCTGGTCAACAACGCCGGCGTCTTCGAGATGGCGCCAGTCACTCAGGTTGACGACGACACCTTCCGCCGCCTGCTCAGCGTCAACGTCGAGGGCGTCTTCCACGCGGTTCGCGCCGCATCGACGATCCTTCCCGAAGGTGGCCGGGTGATCACCATCGGCAGCGTCAACGGCGACCGCATCCCGTTCGCCGGCGGCTCGGTCTACGGCATGACCAAGGCCGCCGTCGCCGGCCTGACGCGCGGGTGGTCGCGCGATCTCGGCAACCGCGCCATCACGGTCAACTGTGTGCAGCCGGGGCCGATCGACACCGACATGAACCCCGCCGACGGCGATTTCGGCGAAACCCTCGCGGCCATGACCGCACTCGGCCGCTACGGTCGTCCTGACGAAGTCGCCGCCTTGGTCGCTTTCCTGGCGGGCCCCGACGCGAGCTACATCACAGGAGCAACAATCGACGTTGACGGCGGCTTCAACGCCTGACGAGGACAAGCAGAATCTCGCGCGCGATGCTTGACAGGCGCGACAACGCGTGAGATCTTCTCCAACCCGCCGCGGGACACCGCGGCGGCCTGACGCGGGGTGGAGCAGTCCGGTAGCTCGTTGGGCTCATAACCCAAAGGTCGCAGGTTCAAATCCTGCCCCCGCAACCATCGCCAGTTCCAAACGCCGTCTCTTCCGAGGCGGCGTTTGTTTTTGTGCAAAATCGACCGCGCCCGGACTGCGATCCGAACATCAACGAAACCGGACGGGAGATCTCATGAAACTCGGCATCCTCGGCAGCGGAGACATCGGCGGAGCGCTTGGGCAGCATTGGGCGCGGGAAGGTCACGAGGTCTTCTTCTCCTCGCGCCATCCCGAGACGCTGGACGCGCTGGTGGCACAGGCCGGATCGACCGCGCAAGCCGGCACGGTCGACGACGCGCTCGCCTTCGCCGACGTCCTCCTCGAGGCGATCCCGTTCCATGCAGCGATGGAGCTACCGCCGAGCGCCGTCGCCGGCAAGATCGTGCTCCAAGCCTCGAACTACTATCCGCACCGCGATGGAGCCATTGATCTCGGCGGCCTCAGCCAAAGCGAGGCCTTCGCTCGGCGGCTTCCCGGCGCCCGCGTCGTCAAGGTCTTCAACATGATGTTCGCGGGCGAGATGACGGCCCGCCTCGACAACGACTCGCTGCCCCGCTGGACGATCTTCTTGGCGGGCGACGATCTCGAGGCCAGGAGCGTCGCCGCTCAACTGGTCGAGGAAGCGCGGTTCACCCCGGTCGACGCCGGCGCCCTGGCCGAGGGCCGCCACTTCGAGACCGACGCTCCGCTCTATGCCCAACGGCTGAGCGAAGACGACGCCCGCCAGCGGCTCGCGGCGTTGCGCCGCGACGGCTGAGACCCACCGCCCAAGGACACGTGGGGCGGTCCGGCCGGCCATCGATCGACACAGGTCGCCGGCCGCTCGATCGACGCCGCTCAGGAGATCGACGCCACCTCCCCGCCGCCCGAAGGCCTCTCCATCGCCTCGCGAGACCTCTCGGCAAGCGCGGCGACGATGCCGAGTGCATTGAACATGAGAAGGACGGGCACGACGAAGGCGGGCGCCAGCACCATCGGAAGCTCCAGCATGACCTCCGCCGTCGGTGGTCGATCGAAGATGAAGAACGGCCCGGGTAGACCGGCCTGGATCGCCAGCTCTCCCGGCAGCACGACGACCGCGATTCCGACCGCGTGCCAGAGGACGAGCGCGTCGGCCGAGAGCAGACGTCGCCCAGCCAACCAGTAGAGAAGGAGCGCGCTTGCGCCGAAGGCGAGATCGCCCAGTCCGATCGCCAGCTGCACGTGAACCGGGAACTCGCCGCGCAGTGTCTTGATCAACGTGCCGATGGCCGCCAGCCGCGGGATCTGCAGCGCGATCCAAATCCGCGCCGGCGTCCGCCGCGCCAGGGTGGTGAGATCGCGGCGCAGCGGCGGCCAAACGCATGCCAGGGCGACCAACAGAATCGGCGTTACCGGCAACAGAAAGCCAGGCCACAGACCGAGAAACGTCTCGCTGCGCATCCATCCGGACGCGCTCGCCGCGACCGTCGCGGACACCCAGGCGGTCAGCGGCAGAAGAAGCGCGGCGAGCGTTCCCGCCCGCAGGCCGGCTCGTCGCCACAGCCAGACGAAGGCGCCGATCTCGAACGCGAGCAGAAACGGAAGGGTCGAAAACTCAGTCATTCGAAGCCTCCAGCTGGACCAGAAATAGATCGATCGATCTTGAATCGGGCACGACGATGCACAGTCAGTCGAGAAGCGCGATGGCTGCCATGGCCGCGCGCTCGATCGCTTCGACCTCGACATCGGCTCGCGCGAGGGCCGACAGGCCGTGAAATTGGGCTGCGAGAAGGTGTGCGGTCCCGGCCACGTCGAGATCCGGTCGCATCGTTCCGACCTCGACGCCGACGCGCAAAGCGTTCTCGAAGGCTGCCACCTGCCTCCGATGGTTGCGCCGCACGCGCCGACCGACCGCGTCGTCCCGGGCTGCCTGCTCGACGGCCGTCGTCGCCATCAGGCAGCCGCGGCGGAAGCTCCCGGAGCGCACGCCGTCGACGACCTGCTGAAAGAGCGCTTCGATCTCCCGCCGGCCTGCTCCCGGCCGCTCGAGCGGTCCGAAGACCGTTTCCACCACGCGCTCGTCGTAGCGATCGAGCGCCGCCGCGAAGAGGCCGTCCTTGCCACCGAACGCCGCGTAGAGCCCGGCGTGGGCGACGCCGGTCTCGCGCACCAGATCGCGAACCGAGGTCCGGGCATAGCCGCTGCGCCAGAACTGCTCCATCGCTCGATCGAGTGCGATCTCGGGATCGAATTCGCGCCGCCTCGCCATCGCTCGACGATTTTAAGATCGTTCGATCTTGATATGCAAGTAGCAAGAATCGGGTGGGCGCCGTGCGGCTCGCTCCCTAAGCTCGGTCTCGAAAGGAGATCGACCATGTTTCAGATTCACGCACTCGCCGCCGAGCCGTTCCGCGACCTGTTCATCCTCGACGACCAAGAGCTTGCCACCCGGCGCGCTCGCCGGATGACGGTCGACTGTCATCCGGGCTATCCGTGCCGCGTCAGCCTGGCCGACGCCGAGATCGGCGAACGGGTCATCCTGCTCCATTTTGAGCACCTTCCCACCGACTCGCCCTATCGGTCATCGCACGCCATCTTCGTGCGCGAGGAGGCGCAGCAGGCCCAGCCCGCCCCAGGTGAACTGCCGGAGGTCCTGACAAGGCGCCTGCTGTCGGTCCGCGCATTCGATCGCCATCAGATGATGATCACGGCTGACGTCGTGAAGGGCCGAGAGGCCGCGACCGCGATCGAGACGCTCTTCGAAGAACCGCGCGTCGACCAGCTGCACCTGCATTACGCCAAACCGGGATGCTTCGCCGCGCGGGTGACGCGGCGAGTCGACTGAACCCCTCGGCGCGGCATCGTCGACGCTCTGCGGCGGCGTTGACACTGTCAACATCTCGCCTTAGGCTGGAGTTGACAGTGTCAACATCTACCGCAGCTCAACTCGACGAGGAGATTCCGATGGCGCCGACCGACGATCCGATCCCGTCTCCGACGACCCCACCCGCGACGCCCATCGTTCGACGCTCCGAAACCTGGCGCGCGCGCTACGGCCCGTGGGCGGTCGTGACCGGCGCCTCGAACGGCATCGGCCGCGAGATCGCGCGGCGCTGCGCCGAGGCCGGGCTCAACGTGGCGCTCGTGGCGCGAGGCCGGCAGTCGCTCGACGACGTGGCCGCCGAGGCGCGACGCGCGGGCGTCGACGCGCGGGTGCTGGCGCTCGATCTGGGGCGCCCCGGGGCCGGCGCCGAGCTGGTGGAATCGGTCGCCGACCTCGAGTTGGGCCTGGTCGTCCTCGCCGCCGGCTTCGGGACCTCCGGCCCGCTGGTCGAGGGCGATCTCGAGGCCGAGCTGGCGATGGTCGACGTCAACTGTCGCGCGGTCGCGGAGGCAAGCTGGCGGCTTGGCCGGCGGCTCGTGAAGCGCGGACGCGGCGGGCTCGTGCTGCTCAGCTCGATCGTCGCCTTCCAGGGCACTCCGCACGCGGCGCACTACGCGGCGACGAAGGCCTACGTGCAGACGCTGGCCGAAGGCCTGCGGCCGGAGATGGCGCGTCGCGGCGTCGACGTGTTGGCCGCCGCGCCGGGCCCCGTGCACAGCGGCTTCGCCGCGCGCGCCGGCATGACCATGGGCAAAGCGCTCACGCCGCGGCAGGTGGCGAACGGGATTCTCGACGCGCTGGCGGGCGGCGGCACGGCCCGCCCGGGCTGGCTGTCGAAGGTGCTGGGCTACTCGCTTGCGACGCTGCCCCGCCCCGTGCGCAGCCGCGTCATCGGGCAGGTGATGCGATCGATGATAGGAACGCCGGATGGCGGGCGGGCGATCGAGCGGACGAGCTGAACGGCCATCGTTGCGCGACGCCTGCCTGGCGGAGGCGCTCGCCATCATCGAGCGTGAAGGAGTCGAATCGCTCAGCCTGCGGGAGGTGTCGCGCCGCCTCGGCGTCTCGCATCAGGCTCCGTATCGCCACTTTCCGAGCCGCGACCATCTGCTCGCCGAAATCGTCGCCGGCGCCTACCGAGCCTTCGTCGCCCATCTCGAGGCGCGCCCGCGCACCGGCGGCGCGCAGGGAGATCTGCGCGAGATGGGCCGCGCCTATCTCACCTACGCGCGGGCTCACCCGCTGCAGTATCGCCTGATGTTCGGGACGCCGCTGCCGAATCCCGCCGAGCATCCGGACATGATGCGGCACGCCGAGCGTGCGTTCGGCCTCCTGCGCGACGCGATCGCCGAGCTGCCGAGCACCGAAGGCGCTCGCGATCTGCGCGCCACTCACCTCGACGCGCTCTTCGTTTGGTCGACTCTGCACGGCCTGTCAAGCATCATGAGCTCAGACGCCCTCGACACTGTCGATCTCGACGACGACCTGCTCGAGGCAGCTGCCGCCGAGACGCTCCGCCGGATCGGCTTCGGCCTGCGCGCTTCCAAGTCGGATTGAGGCAGGATCGAATCAAGGCGAGGCCGGATCGAGGCCAGGTCGGATCGAGACCAGCTCAAACGGTGGCCGGCTCTCCTTCACCTTCATCGAGCCGGATCAGAGCGGCGGCCGACGCGGCGGCCAGAGCCGCGAGGACGGAGCCAACGAGCGCGGCACCCCTAAACCCGCCGATCAACGCTTCAGCGCCCCGCGCGCCGTCGATCAACACCAGGCCGAGGAAGGCCGTCGCGATCAAACCGGCGACCCGCGAAATCGCGTTGTTGACCCCCGACGCAACACCGACGTGATCGTCCGACACGCTGTTCATGACGGCCGTGGTCAGCGGCGCGACGCTCGCCGCCATTCCCAGCGCCACCGTCAGCAGCCCCGGAAAAATATCGGTCCAATAGCTGAAGCCGTCCGGCGTCGCGCGCAGCGCGAAGAGCGCGAACCCCACGGCCACGGTCAGCGGGCCGAGGGTCAGGATGCGACGCACGCCGACGCGCTGCGCCAGGCCTCCGGCCGAGCGAGAGAGCAGGCCCATGACCAAGGGGAAAGGCAAGATGGCAGCACCGGCCCGCGTCGCGTCGAAGCCATAGCCGGTGATCAGAACGTAGGGCAGCAGCAGCAAGACCCCACCGAGCGCAGCGTAGAGGAAGAGGGTCAGCAGCGAGATCCCGGTGAAGCTCGAGGTCGCGAAGAGTCCGAGCGGCATCATGGCGTCCTCGGCTTTGGCGTGCTCGACGGCTAAGAAGACCGCGCCGGCGACCCCGCCGAGCGCAAGGCTAGCGAGCACCGCCGGATCGGTGAGGCCGCGCTCGGGAAACGCGATGAGGCCCCAGATCGAAGCGCCGAGGGCGAGCGTGATGGCCGCGGCGCCCGACCAGTCGAGCGGTGCCGCCTCGTCGGCCGGCTCGCGGCTCTCCGAGATGGCCCGCTGACCGACAACGAAGGCCGCGAGCGCAGGCGGCACGACGACCAGGAAGGCCCAGCGCCAGCTCGCCACATCGACCAGCCAGCCGCCGAGCACCGGCGCCACCGCTCCGGCGACCGCGCCGGCCGCAGCCCACGTTCCGATCGCCCTTCCGCGCGCCTCGCCGCTGAAGCTGTCGGCCAGGATGGCGAGGCTGTTGGGAGCAATCAGAGCCGCCCCAAGCCCCTGGACGATGCGCGCGGTGAGCAAAGCGCCGAGCGAAGGCGCGACCGCGCAGCCCAGACAGCCGAGCGTGAAGATCGCCACCCCGGACAGAAAGATGCGCTTGCGCCCGTAATGATCGCCTAGGGCACCACCGATCAGCACCAGCGCGCCGAGCGGCAAGAGGTAAGCGTTGACGATCCATTGGGCGCCCGACGCGTCGGCTTCGAGGGAGCTCTGCATCGCCGGCAGCGCGACGTTGATGATCGACCCGACGACGAAGGCGAGGCTCGACCCAAGAACGGTGGCCACGAGCGTGCCGGTGCGATGCCGGCAGTCGCCTCCTGAATCGGCGATGCCGACCGTCTCGTCGCAGGGTGGCTGAATCGCAGTGGCCATCGCGAAGCTCCTCTTGGGTCGCGGCGCAGGGTCGCGGCGCGGATCTTCAATCGTCTCCGAGGCTATACCCGCCGCCCGCTGGTCCGAGCGACGACATGTCAGAATCGTCAGGATGCCCGAGATTCCCGACCTGACGGTGTATCTCGATGGGTTGCGGCGGTTCGCCGTTGGCGGCGTTCTCGAGCGGGTGCGCCTGCGCAGCGCGTTTCTCCTCCGCTCCTTCGATCCGCCGCTCGCCGCCGCCGAGCAGAGACGCATCCTCGAGGTGTCACGACTCGGCAAGCGGCTGGTCCTGCACCTCGAAGACGATCTCTTTCTGGTCCTGCACCTGATGATCACCGGCCGGCTGCGGTGGCGGCCGGCGGGCGCGAAGATCCCCGGGCGCGTCGGCCTCGCCGCGTTCGACGTCGCCGGTGGCCCGCGCGGCGACGGCACGCTGATGCTCACCGAGGTCGGCAAGAAGCGGGCGTCGCTCCACCTCGTGCGCGGGGAAGAGGCCCTGGCCGAGCACGACCGCGGCGGTCTCGAAGTCGCCGACGTCGACTTCGA
This sequence comes from Acidobacteriota bacterium, assembly GCA_038530905.1. Classification (GTDB taxonomy): domain Bacteria; phylum Acidobacteriota; class Thermoanaerobaculia; order Multivoradales; family J023; genus JAUIJL01. The sequence goes on along the minus strand of JBCBCF010000067.1, from coordinate 122 downwards.
GACCTTCGATGCACGGCTGCGTCGCAACAACCACACGCTGAAGCGTGCGCTCACCGACCCGCGCATCTTCGCCGGCATCGGGAACGCCTATTCCGACGAGATCCTGCATCGCGCCAGGCTTT
>JBCBCF010000066.1:0-16740 GCA_038530905.1 Acidobacteriota bacterium | reverse complement strand
GTGGTGAAGGACGGCTACGTGCCGCTCTCCGCCTCGCTCGCCGCGGAGACCGCCGCGGAGCTCGGCATCGAGCTCTGATCGTCGGCCGCCTGAGCCTGATCGAAACGCCCGCCGGTTGCGACCGGCGGGCGTTTTTCTTTGCGCGCAGACCCCGGCGGCCGTTCGCACGCGGGAGGCCCGGGCGCACGGCCCGCGGAGGCCGCTCAGCCAGAGTCGAGGACGGCACGCGGGTCGAGCTCCCGCGGCAGATCGACCAGGCGCGCGACGCCCGAGGGCGTCACTCGGTAGAGATCTTCGAGGCGCACCGCCCAGCCGGCCTCCGGATCGTAGAGCCCCGGCTCGAGGGTGAGAATGTCGCCATCTTCGAGGACGCCATCGCTCTCGGCTGCCTCCTCGGCAAAGATCGGCAGCTCGTGCAGGTCGTAGCCGACACCGTGGCCGAGACCGTGCACGTACCCTCGGGTCGTGCCGGGATGGGAGATCGGCGTCGGCCACCCGCGCTCACCGAGAAGACGGCAGACCTGCTGCTGCAGCGTCCAAGCAGCAACACCTGGCCGCGCTGACGACTCCGCCAGCACCAGCGCGGCCGCCACGTCACTGGAAGCGCGCACCACGTCGGCCGGCACCGGGTCCAGGCAGAACGTCCGAGTGAGATCGGCGAAGAGGCGCCCCTTGGGGAAGAGGTCGACGATCAGGGTCTCGCCGGTCCGGATCGGGCTGGCGTCGTTGCCGACGTTGTGCGGCACCGCACCGTCGCCGCCCGGCGCCACGATGTTGCGCAGCGGCTGCTCGAGACCTTCGGCGGCGAAGACGCCGGCGATCTCGCGGCGCAAACGCCCGACGGTCAACATCCCTTCGACGTCAAACAGGCTCTGGCCGGCCGCCCCATTGCGTTCCGGCCGAGCTCCCACAAGGCGCCGTGCCACCGTCCGAAATGCCTGGGCGACCGAGCCCGCGACGCGGGTGATCTCAGCCGTCTCGTCGTCGCGCTTGCGTTTGCGCAAACGCTCGACCGCGGAGTCGCCCGCGCGAACGGTCCACCCAGCGACCTCGAGCCGCTCACAGATCTCGCGCACCGCGCCGGCCGGGAAAAGACCCGTGATCCCGATTCGCGCTGGCGGCTCGATCCCGGCGGACTCCAGGGCCGTGCTCAGGAGGCGAGCCCACAACTCCCCCTGGCTGTCGCTCGCAGCCGCGTGCCGACCCACGTCGAGCACCTCGGGACTCAGCAAGGGCAAACCGCTGAGCGCCGCCTCTTCGCGCTCCATCGGGCTCAAGTATCCGAGACGAGCCTCTCCGTCGTCGGTGGCCAGAAACAGCGACGCCCCCACGCGGCCGGAGCCGACGAAGGGGGCGAGATAGGGGTCGTGCGAGCCGGTGGCCACCACGACCAACGCGCGCCAGCCGAGCGCTTCGAGCTCTTCGCTCCAGGAGAACGTCATCGAGAGCGAACGGTCATCGAAGCGCTGAGGCGCGCACGCAGATCAGGCGAGATTGCGGTCGAGGAAGCTCGAGAAGGCCGACTTGGGCATCGCTCCCATCATCCGGTCTTTGATCTCGCCGTTCTGGAAGAGCACGAAGGTCGGAATGCTCTGAACGCCGTATTGCGCTGCGATCGCCTGGTTGCTGTCGATGTCGACCTTGGCGACTCGGACTCGGCCGTCGTACTCGTCCGCCAGATCGTCAAGCACCGGCGCCACCATGCGGCACGGTCCGCACCAGGCGGCCCAGAAGTCGACCAGGACCGGCTCGTCGCTCGCGATCTCTTTGGAGAAGTTCTGACTGTCGAGCTGGAGGATCTTATCGTTCGCCATCGGGGATTCCTTTCGTCGAGTGAGCGCCCGCCGTCGGAACGACGGCGATCGAGGCGCCGAGAGGCCGTCTCATGGCCCGTTGTCGATCAACGTCCCGTGCGGAACGGGTATTTCCGAGCACGATCCTGCCAGGGATGGCCGGTCGAATCGGGGGCTGTCGTCCACATCAAACCGAGTTCTGATCGCGGCGAGCCCGAGCCGCGAAGTACTCCCGCGCGGTCTCGACGTCGCGCGCGATCTGCGCCGAAAGATCCATCACGCTCGGGAACAGCTTCTCCTCGCGCAGCCGCTTGTGAAAGAAGACCTCGACGTCTTCACCGTAGACATCGGTGTGGAAGTCCAGGATATGACTCTCGACCACGCGCTGGTAGTTCTCGTAGACGGTCGGCCGCTGACCGATATTCGTCACGCAGTCGTAGGCCCCCGGAATGTGGGCGAACCGCACCTGCCCGCAATAGACCCCGTCGTGCGGTAGATGCTCATTCTCGGGCCGCAGGTTGATCGTCGGCCAGCCGAGGCGCGCGCCCATGCGGTCCCCCTGGACCACGGTGCCGCAGAGCGAGTACGGGCGGCCCAGCATGTCCATGGCGAGCGCCGCGTCGCCAGCGGCAACGGCAGCACGAATGCGAGTCGCCGAGATGACGTCGCCACCGAGCGTCGCTTCGTCAACACCTTCGGCGACGAAGCCGAGAGTCTCCCCAAGACGCTGCAGGTCCGCGACGTCGCCGCCGCGCTCGCGACCGAAGACGAAGTCGTCGCCGACGTAGATCTCCTCCACCGACATCGCGCCATGCAGAAACCGGCGGACGAAGCCTTCGGCCGACATCCGCGCAACTTCGGGAGTGAAGCGGACGATCAACAAGACGTCGATGCCGATCTCTTCAAGCAGCGCCTCTCGCTGCCGATCGAGGGTCAGCCGCGGCGGTGCTTCCGACGGCCGCAGCACCGAGACAGGATGCGGATCGAAGGTGACGACGGCCGCCTCGGTCGACCGCGCCTTCGCCCGCTCGACGACCTTCTCGAGAACTTTGCGCTGACCGAGGTGAATGCCGTCGTAATTGCCGATCGTCAGCACCGGCCCGTACGGCAGATCGGCACTGCGCAACGCGTCGCGGAGAACCTGCATGGCCGCTCAGTCGGCGCCGACACGCGCCGCGGCAGAGATCTCGGCCGCCATCTCCGAGACCACCACGCCCGGTGCGTCTTCAGGACCGACGATGTGGCCGACGAGGTCGTCGGCGTAGGCGTCCGAGATCTCGACGTCGACGAGCGCACCGGTGGGCGCCGTGCCGTCGTTGATCAACAGCCGGCCGTCGATATCGGGCGCCATGCCGTGATGCCGCGCCTGCAGAAGATGCTCAGTCTCTTCACAGACACCTTCGACCAGCGCCGTCATGCGACGACCAACCAGCGCTCGGCGCCGCTCGAGAGCAATCGGTCGCTGTGCCTCGAGCAAAGCATCGAGTCGACGCTTGGCGACGTTGCGCGGAACGCGGCCTGGTAGCTCGGCGCCTGGCGTGCCCTTCTCTGGACTGTAGACAAAGCCACCAAGGTGGTCGAAGCGAGCCTCGCGCACAAAATCGAGCAGGTGATCGAAGTGTTCCTGCGTCTCGCCCGGAAAGCCGACAATGAAGGTTGAGCGCAGAAAGACGTCGGGGGCCAGCTCGCGCGCCGTCTCGAGCTGGCGCAGGTAGCGCGCCGCCCGACCACCGCGTCGCATCGCGCGCAGCATGTCGGGATGGCTGTGCTGGAGCGGCATGTCGATATAGGAGCAGAACCGCTCCTCCTGCCCCATCAGCCGCATCAGCTCTTCGTCGAGCGTGGTCGGATAAGCGTAGAGGAAACGAATCCAAGGCAGCTCGGTGCCGGCGAGCAGCGCCTCGACGAGGCGTAGGAGACCGTGGCGTCCGAGCCCCAGATCCTCGCCGTAGCGCGTCGTGTCCTGCGCAACCAGACAAAGCTCCGTAGCGCCGGTTGCTTCGAGCGCGCGCGCTTCGGTGACCAGATCTTCGATCGAGCGGCTGCGGAAGCGTCCTCGCCAGGTCGGGATCGCACAGAAGGTGCACGGGTTGTTGCAGCCTTCGGCGACCTTGAGGTAGGCGTAGCCACGGGTCGTCAGGCGACGCGGGGCGGTGTGGTCGAACACGACGTGACTCGGCGTCGGCAGCTCGGGCGCGCGACCGCCGAGCTCGACCAGCGCCGGCGCTTCGCGCAGCTGGTCGAGCGAAATGAAGCCATCGATCTCGGGAATCTCGCGCTCGAGCTCGGCACCGTATTGATTGACCATGCAGCCGGCAACCAGGAGCTTCGACGCGCGACCGTCTGCCTTGCGCGCCGCCATGTCGAGAATCGTCTCGATCGACTCCTCTTTCGCCTCGTCGATGAAGCCGCAGGTGTTGACGATCAGCGTGTCGGCGTCCTCGGGATCGACGACGATGTCGTGGCCTTGGCGCGCCAGCTCACCGAGCATGATCTCGCTGTCCACCCGATTCTTCGGGCAGCCGAGGCTGATCATGCCGACGCGGCGCGGGGCGATGGCGGGCGTTTCGTCCATGGGCTCTTGGCTTGGCGTGGCGTCGCGATGTTCGCGAGGGATTGCAGGGGGACGCGATAGAGTCGCGACCCAGGCGCGGCCGACTCTAGCGTATTCGAACGGTCGCTTCGGGAGGTTCGGCGCGGCAGCACCGTAACGCGCCGGCCGCAAACCCTCCCGTCGAACTCATCGTGCGATCGCCGAAATTCCCGCCCGCGACGCACCCTCCAGGAGACCGTGGATGCCCCAGAGACCGCGGATGTCGTCCGTGTCGCGTCGCTTCACTCCCAAGCTCGTCGCGTTCCGCGCGATCGCCGGCGCGTTGTTCGCCGGCATTGTTCTCATCAGCTGCGGTCCGGATCTGAGAACGGCGACTCTGCCCGACGCCCCGACGCCGAGCGACTCCGCGATGGGCGACGACGCTGGCATCACCCAGGAGACCAACAAGACGATGCGCTCCAAGCAAACGCCGATGGGCGATGCAGCGGCCGGCGCCGTCGACTCGACGGCGTCCGCGCCCGAGCAGCCCGACGTTCACTCCTTCGCCAACGCTGTCGAGGTCACGGTCAAGCATCTGGCCCTCGATCTCGACGTCGATTTCGAGACGCGGCGGCTCGAAGGTCGCGCCTCGCTGCACCTCGACCGCCATGCTCCGACCTCGCGGCTGGTGCTCGACACGCGCGACCTCGAGATCCGCGGTGTCTTTCTCGACGACGGCACGACGCCGGCCGTCTGGCGACTTGGCGAGGCGGTGGAGTTTCTCGGGCGACCGCTCGAGATCGAGCTGAAGGACGCGACCCGCTCGGTCCACGTCGACTACGCCACCTCCCCCGACGCCGGCGCCCTCCTGTGGCTCGAGCCGTCGCAGACCGCGGGTGGTCGACATCCCTTCCTTTTCACCCAGAGCCAGGCGATTCTGGCGCGTACCTGGGTTCCGATTCAGGACTCGCCGGGCGTCCGCTTCACCTACGAAGCCACGGTGCGCGCGCCGACGCCGCTCATTGCGCTCATGAGCGCCGAGAATCCGATCGAGCGCTCTGCCTCCGGTGTCTACAGCTTCCGGATGCCGCAGCCGATTCCGTCGTACCTCTTGGCACTCGCGGTCGGCGACCTCACCTTCGCCCCCATCGGCGACCGCACCGGGATCTATGCCGAGCCCCCGGTGCTCGAGCGGGCGGTCTACGAGTTCGGCGAGACGGAAGAGATGATGACGGCGGTCGAGGCGCTCTACGGTCCCTACCGCTGGGGGCGCTACGACATTCTCGTCTTGCCGGCGGGGTTTCCGTTCGGCGGCATGGAGAATCCGCGCCTGACCTTCGTCACGCCGACGATTCTGGCTGGCGATCGATCGCTCGTTTCGCTGATCGCCCACGAGCTGGCGCACTCCTGGTCCGGCAATCTGGTGACGAATGCGACATGGAACGACTTTTGGCTGAACGAAGGCTTCACGGTCTATCTCGAGCGCCGGATCATGGAAGAGCTGGAGGGGCGCGACTACGCCGACATGCTGACCCTGCTCGGCCTACAGGATCTCGAGGGCACGATGGCCGGTTTGGATGCCCGCGACACGCACCTCCACCTGTCGCTGCATCAACGCGATCCTGATGAGGGCATGACCGACGTTGCCTACGAGAAAGGCTATTTCTTCTTGCTCTCGATCGAGGCAGCGGTCGGCCGCGAGCGTTTCGACGCCTTCATCGAGCGCTGGTTCGAGGGTTCAGCCTTTCGCTCGGCCGACACGGAGACGTTTCTCGCCTTCCTCGACCGCGAGCTGCTGAGCAACGACGCCGCGCTTCGGCGCGAGCTGGAGGTCGATCGTTGGGTCTACGGCCCGGGCCTGCCGGTCCGACCGGCGGTCGTGAGCGAGCGGTTCGAGCAGGTCGATCGACAGCTCGCGGCGTGGGCCGACGGTCGCCAAACCGCCGGGCAGCTGGAGACGGCTCGCTGGACCACCCACGAGTGGCTTCGTTTCTTGCGCGGACTGCCCGAGACGATGACCACCGCCCAGCTGGCCGAGCTCGATGCAGCCTTCGGCTTCACCGAGACCGGCAATAGCGAGATGCTCCACGCCTGGCTGCACCACGCCATCGCGCATCGCTATGAGGCTGCCTACCCCGCGCTGGACGACTTCCTCACCGGCATGGGGCGCCGCAAGTTTCTCCAGCCGCTCTACTCCCGCCTCGCTGCGGGCGACGACACGCGCGCGATGGCGATCGACATCTACCGCCGGGCGCGGCCGGGATATCACTCGGTCTCGACCCAGACGATCGACGCGATCCTCGACTGGGGCGACGCGACCGCGAGCAGCGACTGAGCCCGCAGGGCGCCGCGATGTTGACGATGGATCGACGCTTTCGAACGCTACCCGTTGACATGAGGCTCGAGACCGTCTGAACAGAACGCCGACCGGGCGTCGGAAGCGTTCGCCGATCCGTCGGTCGTGCGCTCTTGGTTCGGTCCCACCACGAGCAAAGCCTCGAAGCTCCCGTGATCCGCCTGTGCCGTCCGGTTCGTCGACCCGGGCCTCTCCCAATTTACACTGATCGATGCAATACTCTGCTCAGGAGGATTCGCAATGACGACGAGCGATCAGGATTGGACGTTTGGGGGCACGTGGCCGTACGCGCCGCAATGGTTCGACAGTGCCGACGGACGCATGCATTTCATCGACGAAGGGCCGCGCGACGGGCGGCCGGTGGTGATGGTGCACGGTAATCCGACGTGGGGCTACCTCTACCGACATTTCGTGGCGGCGGTGACCGCAGCGGGGCAACGGGCGATCGTTCTCGATCACCTCGGCTTCGGGCGATCGGACAAGCCGAATGATCCCGAGCTCTACCGGATTCCGCGCCATGCCGACCGCTGCGAGGCGCTTCTCGAGGCCCTCGATCTCGACGACGCCACCCTGGTGGTTCAGGATTGGGGCGGCCCGATCGGTCTGACGTGGGCGGCGCGACATCCCGAGCGGGTGCGCAGCCTGGCCGTGCTCAACACCTTCCTGCATCGACCGCCGGGCCCTGTGCCCCTGCCTTTGCCGATCAAGCTCTTTCGGATGCCCGGCGTCGGCGACGTGATGATCAAGGGCTTCCACGCCTTCGTTCGCCTGTTCTTGTTCAAAGGCGGCGTCGTTCACCCGGAACGGCTGGGCGCGCAGGAGCGGGCGGCCTATCTGGCGCCGCATCCGACCTGGTCCTCGCGCACGCCGATGCTTGTCTTCCCGCGTGAGATCCCGTCGGGGCCGGATCATCCAGTGAGCGACTTCGTGGCCGAGATTCGCGATCTCCTGGTTCCGGCGTTCCGCGATCGGCCGGTCTTCATCGCCTGGCCAATGCGCGATCTCGCGTTTTCACCCCGGTTGCTCGACACGATGTGGCTCGCCGACTTCCCGGATGCCGAGGTGCTGCGCGTCGAGGATGCCGGCCACTACATCCAGGAAGATGCACACGAACTCGTCGTGCCTCGACTTCTAGACTTTCTGCAGCGATGAGCCCGTCCGGACCGCGGGTGACGCGAGATCGCGCCCCCGCGGTCTGGATCGCTCAGCGCGAGGCCGACGTCGCGCTGGTCGAGCCGCTTGGGTCGGCCCCGAAGCTGTAGAGGTGGTCGAAGGCGCGCAGGTACATCCGGTTGCCGGCGAAAACCGGCGACGAGCGGTAGCCCTCGGTCGCGTTGCGGGCGAGCTCCTTGTACTCGCTGCCCGGCTCGAGCACGACGGTCGTGCCGTTGACCGCGCCGACGAAGATCTTGCCGCCCGCCATCGTGATCGACGGATACGCGCTGTTCGAGCCGGAATTGGCGTCGAGGTCGAGCTTGCGCTCCAGCAGCACCTCGCCGGTCGCGGCGTCGAGCACCGTGTAGTCCTGCTCGCGCGACACGGCGTAGAGCAATCCGTCGTGGATCAGCGAAGAGGCGTAGTGGCGCGAGCCCTTGACGCGGCTCTTCCAGACCTGGTCGAAGCTGCCTTCGACCGTCTTCGGTAGCCGGACGGCAAGGGCGCGCTTCTCGATGAAGTAGACGACGCCATCGTCGATGACCGGCGTCGCGTAGTCCAGATTGCCAAGGCCGGCGGCGATCCATTCACCGTCGGCGGCACTGAAGACATCGCCTGCCGGCGTGATCACGACGTCAACCCCGCCGATCGTGGCGCCGATCGGGGAGCCCCACTTCGGATCCGACTCCGCCGCCCACACCTCGTCGCCGGTCTTGGGATCAAGCGCCACGAGCTGCGAGCGCTGCACGATGAGTCGGCCGCCGGCCAGCACAGGCGACGCGCTCGAGCCCCACCGATGCTCCGGCGTCTGCACCACACGCGCCCACTTGCGCTCGCCGTCGACCGTATGAGCCGCAACGACGCCCGAGCCAAGCACCGAGAAGACGTGCGTGCCATCGCTGACCGGCGTCGGCGAGGTCCAGCCGTTGTCGTCGTGGGCCTTGTTCTCCCCGACCTGGACGTCTCCCATCGAGTCTCGCCAGGCGACCTTGCCTGTCACCATGTCGACGGCGACGATCTCGTCCGGCTCGTTCATGACGACCACGACACCGGTCGCCTCGAGCAGGACCGGTGAGGCGTTCGACCACGACGACAGCGGCAGCTTCCAGGCCACGTTGTCGGTGGGCGACCAGTTGATCGGTGGCTTCGCGTCGGGATATCGGCCGTCGCCGTCCATGCGGAAGCCGACGACTTCGGCGGCGAGAGGCGCCGACGCCAGGCAGGCGACGAGGCCGGTGCAGGTCATCGAACTGAGGTGCGAGAACGTCCAGGTCTTCACAGCGATCTCCCTCTTCGGACTGCGTGGATGGCGTCTGCGTGTCTGCGTCGAGCGGTCGCGCTCGACCCGCCGGGGCAGGTCGAGTCGTCAGGTCACCGGGTCGCGGCCGACGCCTGGAGCGACCAGACCAGAGCGTCGTCGGTGCGGCTGGCCCAGCCTTCCCAGCCGAAACCGTTGTTGGTTCGGGTCGTGCGGATCTGATAGCCGAGGGCGCGCAGCTCCTCGACCAGCTCTTGAGCGTGCAGGCCGACGTCCCAGCCCTCGTGCTCGGCCCGCAGATCGAGCGTGCTGGTCTCGACCCAGAACGTTGGCTTCGGGGCCTCGCCGCGGGTCTCGACGGCCTCCATCACCTGGGACTGCATCCCCTCCATCATGAACGGCTGGATGGCGACCACGCGCCCCGCCTGCGAGCGCGGATCAAGCGCGGTGCGGATCGCCACGGTGCCGCCGAAGCCCATGCCGACGTAGGCACGGTCACCGCGTGCGGAAGACATCGGCAGCTTCGCCTCGACCGCCGGGACCACCGACGAGAAGAAATGATCGGCATGGGCGGCGAAGCCGCCGAAGCTGTCCCCCTCACCCGGCGCCAGCCCTTGAACCAGCGCCACCACCGCATCGCGGGTGCGCTCTCCGACCAGCGCCCGGATCGGTCGATCGATCGAGCCGTGCTCGAGCATGGCGTCGCCGAAGAAGACGTAGACCACCGGCAGCGGCTCGGCCGCGCCGTCGGCGCCCGGCGGCACGAAGAGCGTCACGGTGCGCGGCCCCGGCGGCTCGGCGCCTTCGGGACGCGGCGGCTGCGGAGCGTCGGCCGGCGGCTCGGGCCGGTCAACTTCGACCACCATCATCTGGCCGCGTGCCGGCGGCTCGGCGTCGGCCCAGGCCGGGCGCGGCCAGTCCGGCATGGCGAAATGCGAGAACTCGGCATCATCGCGCCGCGTGACGGCGGCGTTGTGCGGATCCACAACCTCGTCGCCCATGCCCGGAGCGAAGCGATAGGCAACCCACGCATCGCGCGGCGCCTCGAACGACCAATAGAAAAGATCGGTACCGGGCACGGGGTTCATCTCAGGCTGAATCCGATCGCCCGAGAGATCGCTCTCAATGCCGACCGACGTCTCCTCGCTTCGGTAGACGAAATGCACCCAATCACCCTCGACGATCGGGAACGTCGTCTGATTTTCCAGGTAGCTCTCGACCGCCGCCTGGCGATTCGACGAAGTCTCGAGGCCGCGCAGGAACGTGCCGAACGTCGACTCGGCCGGCAGCTCGGTGCCCGGCCAGGCGGCCTCAGCCCGGCGCTCGGCCGACCGCACGGCGACGGCCGCCAGCTCGGCCGTATTGCGCGCGTAGATCACGCCGTCGGCGACGATCGGGGCGGTCCAAGTGTCGGCGTCGAAGAGCTCCAGCTCAGCCTGCGGGCGAAACTCCGCCGCCGTCGCTTCGACCAGGTGCAGCTTGCCGCGCTTGGTGAGCACGACCAGACGATCGTCAGCGGCGGCAAGGAAGCCGTCTCCCGGCGGTCGCGATCCCCACCGCGTCTCGCCGGTCTCGGGATCGAGGCAGTGGAGGAATGCCCGTTTGTAGCCGAAGATGCAATCGCCGGCGGCCACCGGCACGACGTAGGAGCGCTGCAGGACATGATTCGCCCACACGGTCTCGACGCTCGGCGCGTCGCCTGAGGCATCGACCGTCAGAAGCACGCCGCCGAGCGAGCCCGGGCGCACGAGGACGCCCCCGGCGACCGGCGTCGGATGGATCGACATTGTGCCGCGCTCGACGCCGTATGGATGCTCCCAGAGAATCGACCCGTCGTTCGGATCGAGGCCGAACAGCGTCTTGTCGCCAGCCAACACCACCTGCTCGGCGCCGTCCACACGGACCACCGCCGGCGATTGGTAGTTGACCGTATCCTTCGCCGCCGTCCACCGCCGCTCGCCCGTCGCCGGGTCGAGACCGATCGCGGCGGATCCATCCTCGAGCGGCGCCTGGACGACGAGGGTGCCGTCGACGATCAAAGGCGACGAGGCGTAGCCGTAGAACGGCGCCTCTCCCAGCTCCCCCAACTCCAGGCGCCAGGCCTCCTCGCCATCGAGATTGGCGGCGATCAGACGGCCCGAACCGCTGATCGCGTAGATCCGCTCGTCGGCGACCAGCGGCGTCGCCAGGGGCCCATCGTGCGAGCCGTCATGGCCCGGATACATCGCGCCAAGATCGAGTGTCCAGCCGCGCTCGCCGGTCGCCGCGTCGAAGGCGCCGACGACGTCGCGGCCGCCCTCCGCCCAGGCCGTGATCAGACGCCCGCCCGAGGTCACGACGCCCGAATAGCCGGAACCGAGCGGCACTTTCCACAGCACTTCGAGCCGCGGAGTCTCGGGCCAGTCGGCGTCGGCGCTGCTATCTCCGTAAGGGCCCCGGAGGCTGGTCCAGTCGGCGCCGGTCTCTGCGCCGGCGGCGACCGCCAGAAAGCAGGCCGACAGCGCCAGCAGAACGAGGACGGGCATCAACGTGGCTCGCGGCATGAGGTTCTCCTCGGGCGTGAGTCCGCGGGCGGGGGGACATGCGCAGCGCGCGATGCGCGGACGTTTCAGAAAAGAGACATTCCGTGACGCGGGCGTGATAGCCGCCTTCGGAACTCCGTTGATCTTATACGGAGGACGCGAGACAACGGCCGCCGGCGGCGGTCCTTTTCGTCCGTGTCGTCCTTCCACCGCGCCCCAGGAGAGCCTCTCCATGATCGAAGCCGAATACGATCCCGAAGACATCGACTGGTTCCGCTCCATCCCCTTCTTCGCCGTGCATGTCGTCGCCATCGTCGGCGTGTTCCTGGTCCCACCGAGCTGGCCCCTGGTGGCCCTCGCCGTCGGTCTCTACCTCGTCCGCATGTGGGCGATCATCGTCGGCTACCACCGCTACTTCTCGCACCGCAGCTTCAAGACCAGCCGCGCCTTCCAGCTCGTGATGGCGATCGTGGGCCTTGCGGCCGTGCAGAAGGGGCCCCTCTGGTGGGCCGCCCACCATCGCCATCACCATCGACACAGCGATCAGCACGGCGATGTTCACTCGCCCATCGTGCGCGACATGCTGTGGGCCCACGTCGGCTGGATCGTCTCGCGCCAGTACTGCAACACCGAGCATCAGCGCGTCCGGGACCTGATGAAGTTCCCGGAGCTCCGCTGGCTCGATCGCCATCACCTGGTGGTGCCGTTGACCGCCGGTGGCCTTCTGTGGGCGATCTTCGGCTTCGAGGCCTTCATCTGGGGCGGCATCGTGTCGACCGTCGCCCTGTGGCACGGCACCTTCACGATCAACTCTCTGGCGCACGTCATCGGCCGGCGGCGGTTCCAAACCAAGGACAACAGCCGCAACAGCTTCGTCTTGTCGATGATCACCCTGGGCGAGGGATGGCACAACAATCACCACTACTACCCCGGCTCGGCGCGGCAGGGCTTCTACTGGTGGGAGATTGACATCGGCTATTACTCGCTGAAGTTCCTCGAGCTCTTCGGCATCGTCTGGGACATCAACGAGCCGCCGAAGCGCGTGCTCGACAAGGGCCGAGGGCGACCGGCCGAGAAGCCTGAAGCGGCCGCCGCCTGAGGCCGATCAGAGCCGACGCTCGCTCACGGGACGGCCGACGACCAGCCCTGGACATCGCCGGACTCGAAGCCGTTGCGAAAAAGAACGTCGGACGCCTCGATCAGGATTCGCCCGGAGAACGGCGCGAGATCGAGGCTGCCGGCGACCGGAATCTGATCGAGATCGAAGAACGAGCCGACGAGCGGCACCTGCATCGGCTGATCCGACGCGTTGACCAGGAGCCGCGATCTCGGCGGCTCGCTGGTGTCGAGCGTGTACCAATGAGCGCTCGAACCTGCGTCCCGGCCGCTGTGCGCCTGCCATTCCGCAAGCGTTAATCGATCGTCCTGCTCGGGATCGCCGGCCAGGGTCTCGTCCCACAGGCTGGTGCCGTCGTAGGGACTGAAGAATCGGTTGTCGTCGCTCACGCCGAGAGCCGCCAGCTCCGACACGCGGAAGCTCTCGCGCAGAAAGCCGATCGGGAAGAGGACATTGCCCACGACGTCGACGTCGTTGACCGCACCGATCAACGACAGCTCGCTGCCGTAGGCTGTCGCCACGTTGTCGTAGAGCAGGTTGTCGCGCACAACGCCTGTCGCCAGCTGGAACATGATGCCGACCCAGGAGCTGCCGGTGACCACGTTGCGCTCGACCACGATGTCGCGCGTCCAATTGTCGACGTAGATCCCAAAGCCGAAGAGGTAGTCGAAGAACGGGCGCACGCCGTCGACGTTGCCGACCGTGCCCCGGACAACGTTGGCACGCACCGTCACGTCATGCGTCGGCGTCGAGGCGAGATCGACGCGTCCGTAGACGCGAATGCCCCCGCAGTCCCCCTTCGACACGCAGGCTCGATCGATGACGTTGTGCTCGATCAGATGGTCGCGGCCGTAGACGTCGATGCCATTCATGCCGATCTCTTCGAGCCGGTTGCCGCGCACGACGTTGGCTCGCGCCGTGTGATCCGGCGCCGACGGTGCCGAGGCGATTTGCAGACCGTCGCCGTTCTCGGTGCATTCCCCCGCCGTGTCGAATCCGCAGCCCATGCCGGCGCGGCCGAGCTGGGACAGCAGGGCGATATCGCGGATCTCGTTGCCGACGAACTCCGACTCCACCGAGTAGGCGTAGATGCCGCGATTGTTGGCGCCTTCGATGACGTTGTTTTCGATCCGCAGCTCGCGCCCACCGCGCCAGCCGACCGGACCGGTGCCTGCCGCCGGCTGCGGCACCCAGGTGCGCAGGTTGAGGCCGACGCCGTCGACCTGACGCACGACGTTGCCGCGCAGCGTCAGATGGCTGTTCTCTTGCTCGAGCAGATTCTCGGGAAACGTGATGCCGTGCTCGAACCAGCGCTCGACGTGAAGGTTCTCGACGGTGACCCAAGCGATGTGGCGGCTGACGTCGAACGTCCGTGCTCCGAGAGTCACCGCGCCCTGGAAGATGCCGGCCTCCGGCGGCGTCTCGAGAACGACCGACGCTTCGATCTCGCCGTCGGCGGGCGGCGGCCCGAGGCTGAAGAGAACGACTTCGTGCGTCGCAGAATCGAAAAACCACTCGCCCTCGCGGTCGAGAGTCGCCGGATGGTCGGTGAGGTAGTAGCCCCAGCCGGCGCAGTCGCCGCCCTGACCGATGACCTGCGTGCCGTCGTCTTGAAAGCAGACCAGAGGATGTTCGACGGTCAGCGTCTGGCCCACCTGGTCGGTGACCAGCCGATTGAGCAGATACCAACGGATGCCCTTGAGGCGGAGGACGGCGCCGCGCCAGTCCTCTGCCGGCAGCGAGGCGTCGGTCATCTCGGTCCCGCTCGGCGAAGCATCGACGATCGAGTAGCCGCCCTCGGGATGGCCGTCGAGATTCGGCCAGCGGCCGAGCGGCAGTCGGTCGTCGTCCCGAAACAGCTGGTTGACACCCGCCGGGAAGAGGCCGGCATTGGCGCCGGCCGACAGATCGGCGCGATAGAGATTCGGACCGGCCACGGTCCAGCCGGAGATCGGCCGCGCGCCGGAGAGCACCGGCCGATCGACGCACTCAGGAGGATGCGAGCCGACGACGATCGGCGCCGCCGCCGTGCCGGAGGCGACGAGGTGGAGCGGCTCGACCCGCCAGACGTCGCCGCAGAGCAGACGCACCGTGTCGCCCGGCTGCAACTCGATCTGCGCCACGCGGTCGAGAGTCCGAAACGCCGCACCGGGGCTCGTGCCCGCCGCCGCGTCGTCGCCGCTCGAGCTCGAGACGTAGTAGGTCTCGGCGATCGCGGCCGGAGCCAGGCAGACCGCCGCCAGCAGCACCCAGGCGGCGAGGTTGCGGCTGGGCCACCCCATCGGCCGCGGAGCCGCGGGCGCATCTGGCGATGGCAGACTCATCGCGGCATCCGAAGGACGCCGAGCCCCAGCAAGAGCAGCGCGAATCCGGCGAGGCCCAAGGTGCTCAGACTCGGGATGTCCACGATCGGTGGACCGTCCACTCCCCGATCGACCCGCCAGATGCCAAGCCCACCGCCGATAGGAACGCCGGCGATCACGTTGATCTCGCTGGCGTCACCGACGCCGATGTCGTTGGTGTTGGCGCTCCCGAGGGCGCCGACCTGAGCTGCCGGTTCGATGACGCCGTTGCTGACATCGACGAAGCCGTCACTCACCCGAACGGAGATGACCGAGCAGCGTCCTTCCGCCCATGTGGCGATAAAGCTGATGAACGGAAACTCGTTCTTGAGCACGCGGAGCGCCACCGGCACACCGGTGTCCTGCGTCAGCGGCGCGTTGCCGAGCAGCGACGGCTCCGTCAAGAGATCTCCGGTGGCGGCGTCGCGCACGATCAGGACCACGTCGCCCCGACTATCCTGGTAGGTCACCACGATCAGGCCGCACGTGTGGATCGCGGCCGCCTCGCGAAGGGTCGAAGGATCGCCCGCGGCAAGCTCATCGACAGGCGCCACATCCTCGTCGATGAGAGCACCAGCGACGAGGCCGAGCTGGCGCGTCAGCGGCACCGGGGACCCGGGACCTCCGGCCGGAAGGGCCGGCGCCGGCGGAAAATGACCCGGCGATGCCACCTCGCCGACCGAGCGGGTGGCGATGCTCGCGCGGTTGTCGTAGGTCACCAGGTAGTCGAGGCTCGCCTCGTCGGCCGCGAGCGCTGAGCGCAGGGCACCGTAGATCGCGCCGGCCGCGTCGTCGACGACGGCGGTCTGGACGAAGGGGCCGCCGGCCGTCGACCGCCAGATCTCGATCTCGAAGGCGACGGCGTCGTAGGCGAGAACGGTCATCGCATCCAGGCTCAATCCCAGATCGGAGCTGAAATACACGCCTCCCGTGACGATCGCCTGACGGCTCCACATTCCGGTCGCGGCCGAGCGCGTGAACAACTCGACGTCGAGCGTGGTGCCGTTGACCGCCGTGAAGTGGCACGCTCCACCCCGACACTCGATCCGCCGGGAAAGGGCGAAGTACGGATCGCCCGAGGCGACGGCGGTCTCTTCGAGCCACGGACCGAGACCGTCCGCGCCGCTGCGGAAGACGGAGATGCGGTTCGGGCTCTGGAAGAGCGCGGCGACCAGGAGGAGATCGTCCTCGATCGACGTGCCGGCGCTCAGCTCGAGCGGCGTGCGCAAGTCGATCTGGGTAAACGGCGCCTGAGCCCATGCGGCGGGCACGTGGGCGAACGCCACGACAGCGGCGACGAGAAGGGTCGGCGCGGTCCGGCGGAACGCGCGAACGACATGGAATTTCATGATGGCCTCTCGGGTGAGCCGGTCGCGACGACCGGCAGATCACGGAACGATGAAGGGCGCCCGACGATCGAATGCCCGACTCTTCATGCGCCGAGCGCGGCGGGAGTGCGCCAGCCCGATCGGGCTTAGGGAAAGACGGACGACCACTCCGAGAAATCGCCGATCTCGAAGGTGCTGCGGAAGAGCGGCGGCTCCGGCTCGAGGAACGAGCGAACCGTGATCAACCCGGCGTCACCGACCAACACCTCGAGGCCCTCGAGCGGCCCGAGGGCACCGCGCGCCGAGGCGACCTGGTAATAGCTCGTCATCGAAACG
>JBCBCF010000065.1:0-16894 GCA_038530905.1 Acidobacteriota bacterium | reverse complement strand
GGCGTCCGTGTCGACATCGACGATTTCGGGACCGGTTATTCGTCCCTCGCCCAGCTTCGCCGATTGCCCATCGATCGCCTGAAGATCGATCGGGCATTCATCCGAGATCTGAGCTCGGCTGGGCGTGACGTCGAGATCGTGCGTGCGGTGATCGAGCTGGCGCGTGGCCTCGGGTTGAGCACACAGGCGGAAGGCATCGAAGAGCCCAATCAGCTCAAGAAGCTCGTCGAATTGAACTGCGAGATGGGACAGGGCTATCTTTTCGCTCGCCCGCTGGGCGCGGCCGAGGCGGCGGTCTGGATCTCGGCGCGCGAGCTGCGCTCGTCGCTTGCCGGGGACGTTGCGCCGTGACGTCCGATCGCGGCCCGACCGATCGCGGCCCGACCGATCGCGGCCCGGCCGATCGCGGCCCAACGGAGCGGCTGCCGATCGATCGCGAGGCGGTGCCGCCGGGGCAGAGTATGACGCGCAAATTTCCGGTGGTCGGCGAGAAGGCTCCGCCGCCCGAGGCCCTCGATCTCGACGCCTGGCGGCTGGAGATCACCGGGCTCGTCGATCGATCGCAGGTCTTGACCTACCCGGAGGTCCGTTCGAAGGCACCGGCTCGCCGACGTGTCGACATCCACTGCGTGACCGGCTGGAGCCGTCTGGCGACGACCTTCGACGGGTTGCCGCTGCGCGCTCTGCTTGACGCGGCGCGGCCCCGGCCGAGCGCGCGCTTCGTGCGCTTCGAGGCGTATTCAGAGCGCGCCCATGACACGAGCGTCGATCTCGAGACCGCCCTGCGCGACGGCTGGTTGGTGTGGGCAGCCGACGGCCGCGACCTCGAACCGCGCCACGGATGGCCTCTGAGGGTTCTGCTGCCGTCGCGCTACTTCTACAAGAGTTTGAAGTGGGTGCGGCGGATCGAGCTGCTCGCCGAGGATCGCGACGGTTTCTGGGAGCGCACGTCCGCCTACCATCCGGTCGGCGACCCGTGGCCTGGAGACCAGCGATTCACCTCGGGCTCGATCGAGCCGGATCGCCTCGAACGGCTGAGGAGCGCCGAGTCGCTGTCGCGCTGGCGCGGCAAGGTCGTCCTCGGCGCCGACCTGCGCGGCTGGCGACCCGCCGATCGCGATCTCCGACGACTGATGCTCAAGAGCTGCGATCTGCGGCGCGCCGAGCTCGAGGTCGTCGATCTTCGCCAGGCCAATCTCAGCCTCAGCGATTTGCGTGGCGCTGATCTGCGCGGCGCCGACCTGCGCGACGCAGACCTCGAAGGTGCGTCTTTCGTCGGCGCGGATCTGCGCGGCGCAGATCTACGCGGAAGCGCACTGTCGGCCACGACATTCCTCGATACCGATGGGGACCTCGAGGCGCGGGTCGACGGCATGAGATGGCATGGCGCGCACGGCCTTCTCGAAGCGCAGGAGGATTTCCTGCGCCGCTTCGCTGACGGAGCCGCATGATCGAGCCTGGAGTCTGGGCGCCGTGCTCAACCGTTCCCAGTCGATTCTTGCTTGCGCGCTGGTGCACCCTCTCTGCGAGGCGAAAATTTTTTCGGCCGAGTGGCCCCTTAGTTCGGAACGTTGCGTAGACGACACCAGATGCCGTCCCTATGCCTTCGGAGGTCCTGCCGATGATGCTTGGAGTCCGCTCGTTCCGTCCCGCGGAGGCGCGGCGGCGTCTCCGTTTCTCCGCGCTCACGGCAGCGCTCTTCGCCGTGGCCAGCCTCGCCTTCGTGCCGTTGGCGGGCGCTGCCGAATACACAGCGCTGGTCGATCTCGACGACGACGCGACCACCGGCTGCAGCGTGGCGACCGCGGACGGCGTGTTCGAAGGCGTCGAGCTGCGCCTCGTCACGACCGTCCCCGACGACATGGCGGAGGTGGTCTCGGTCGAGAGCCAGGAGTGCGTCGATCCGACAGCCGACCTCTTCGGACCGCTGACACCCGTTCCGGCCGCGACGCCGCCTTGGCCGATCGGCCTCGGCCTCGGTGTCGGAGGGGCCGACGTCGTCGAGACGGTGCTGCCGCTGGGGAGCGCCTGTTCGGCGATTCGCTTCGGCTTCACCTCGCTCGCAGGCTCAGGAGCTGAAGACGCGCTGCTTACCGACGCCGGCGAGCCGATCCGCGTCGTCTGCGGCACGGTCCTCGACATCCCGACGCTGTCGGACGTCGCGCTCTGGGTGCTCGCTCTAGCGCTGGCGGTCGCGGCCGGCTGGATTCTGCGTCGCCAACGCGGCGCCGTCGCGACCTGGATCGTCGTCGCGCTGTCGTTCTCGGCGATCTCGCTGGGTGTGCTCGCCGGCGCCGGCATCCTGCTCGACGGCGATCCGTCGGATTGGATCAGCCCCGAGGTCTCCGCCCTCGATCCGACGGCCGACGCGGGCGCCGCCGCGGACTTCGCGGCGGCCTTCGTCGCGGTCGATGAGGATCTGTCGACGATCTTCCTCCGGTTCGACGTGCTCCGGGGCATCGAGCCGCCGACGATCACTCCGATCGCCGACCAGACGATCGACGAGGACACCTCCGGTGGCCCGCTGGGCTTCACGATCGACGATCCCGACACGCCGATCGGCGCGCTGACGCTCGAGGCGACCTCGGACAACCAGGCGCTCGTTCCTGACGCCAACGTGGTCCTCGGCGGCGCGGGGGCGAACCGCACGGTGACAGTGACGCCTGCCGACGACGCCAACGGCGGTCCCGTGACGATCACCATCGCAGTGTCGGACGGCATCACGACGACTATCGAGACCTTCGGCGTCACGGTGACGCCGGTCGACGATGCGCCAACGATCACGGCGATCGCCGACCAGACGATCGCCGAGGACGCGGCGGTCGGTCCGCTGGCGTTCCTGGTGGACGATCCGGACACGGCGCTGCCGCTGCTGGTGACCGCGGTCTCGGACGATCAGGCGCTGATCCCGGACGCCAACCTGACGATCGCCGGCACGCAGCCGAATCTGACGATCGAAGCGGTGCCGACGGCGGACGCGAGCGGCGGCCCCGTGATGATCACGGTGACGGTGGACGACGGGACCACGGCGGTCTCGGAAGCCTTCACCGTGACGGTGACGCCGGTGGACGATCCACCGACGATCACGGCGATCGCGGATCAAACGATCGCCGAGGACGCGACGGTGGGTCCGCTGGCGTTCCTGGTGGACGATCCGGACACGGCTCTGCCGCTGCTGGTGACCGCGGCCTCGGACGATCAGGCGCTGATCCCGGACGCCAACTTGACGATCGCCGGCACGCAGCCGAATCTGACGATCGAAGCGGTGCCGACGACGGACGCGAGCGGCGGTCCCGTGACGATCACGGTGACGGTAGACGACGGGACGACCGTGGTGTCGGAGACCTTCACGGTGACCGTGACGGCGGAGGACGATCCGCCGACGATCACGCCGATCGCCGACCAGACACTCGACGAGGACACGACGGTGGGTCCCTTGGCCTTCACCATCGCAGACGTCGACTCGACGATCACCTGTGGTGCCGACGTCACCGCGACGTCGGCTGATCAGGCGCTGATTCCGAATGGCAACCTGACGATCGGTGGCGCCGGCACGAGCTGCACGCTCACCGTCGCGCCGACGGCAGACGCCAACGGCGGACCGGTGACGATCACGGTGACGGTGGACGACGGGACGACGGCGGTGCCGGAGACCTTCGCGGTGACGGTGACGTCGGTCAACGATCCGCCGACCCATACGAGCCCTGGAGGCCTCGCGTCGTTCGTTGAAGACGGTCCGGCGGCGGTGCTCGACGCCGGCATCGTCCTCGACGACCCGGACGACACCCAGCTGCAGTCGGCGACCCTCACGCTTTCGCCGCGACCCGACGGGGCAGCTGAGAGCCTGGCCGCGAACGTCGGCGGCACGTCGATTCTGGCGGCATATAGCGCTGCCACCGGCGTCCTGACCCTGACCGGTCCCGACACGATCGCCAACTTCCAGGCGGTGCTGCGCTCGGTGACCTACGAGAACACGAGCAACAGCCCGACCGCAGACGCGAACGCCGGTACCGGCGATCGGACCGTCACTTGCGTCGTCAGCGACGGCGTCGACCCGAGCGCGCCGACCCAGGTGTCGGTCAACGTCACGTCGGTCAACGATCCGCCCACAGCAACCAGCCCGATCACCTACACGGCGCTCGGCAACACGCTGCTGCGGGTGGATGGGGCTGACGCCGACAATCACGACTTTGTTTTGCCCGGGCGGGTTGCGTCGACGGTCGATCTCCTCGACGCGTTCGCGAAGGCCGCTCCGGCCGACGTCGATTCGTCGCCGACCGCCCTCGGCTTCCAGACTGGACAGTTCACCACCACCGGCGCGCCGGGTGACGGGGTTCTCGAGATCGACGACGACGGGGACTTCATCTACACGCCGCCGACCGGCTTCGTCGGCACTGACACGGTTGTCGTGCCGATCGCCGATGGCGATGGCGGGGCGGTGCCGGTGACCTTCGAGATCACCGTCGCGACCAGGATCTGGTACATCGAGGACACGACCGGGCCGAAGAATCCGGCCGCCGGCGACACCGGCCGGTCGACCAACGCCTTCCAAACGCTGGCCGCCGCGTCGGCGGCTGCCGGGGCTGGCGACGTGCTCTTCGTCTTCGAGACCGACGCGCCGCTCGACGAGAGCATCTCGCTGCAGAGCGGCCAGAGGCTCTACGGCCAGAGCATCGAGGACGACGCCGAGTTCGCGACGCTTCTACCAGGGCTCCTCCTCGAAGAGATCGCCGACACCAACGCTCGACCGGAGATTCACCCGACGTCTGGCGCGGCGGTCGTGGTGAACGCCGGCGGCGCCTCGCTCGCCAATGTCGAGGTGCGTCATGTCGATCTCGAGTCGGGCGACGACGACGCCATCCAGGTGACCACCGCCGGCACCAACGTCGCGTCGCTCTTGATCGACGAAAGCGTGGTCGGCGCGGCATCTCAGCGCGGGGTCGACGCCGACTTCGGCCATACGACCGGCACGGCGACGCTCGAGATTCGCGACTCTTCGGTGTCTGCCACCGGCGATGCGATCGACGTCGAGAAGACCGCGGTCGGCGATGTCGAGCTGAGTGTCTTCGACAGCACCGGCCTGACCTCCACGGGCGGCCGTGGCCTGCGCGTCGAGGACTCTGGCGGCGGCAGCGGTTCGCTCTTCGTCACGGGTCTGCGCGACAACACGGTGAGCGGTGCGACGGCCGGCGACGGCGCTGTCTTCGGCGCCGTCGTCTTCGACGCGGACCCGTCGACCGGTGCGTTCGAGCAGGTCGCTGCCGAAGATCTCTCGATCGGCTCGAGTGGCAACGGCGTCGGCGGAGCTGGCGTCCGACTGTCGAATGTCTCCGGTGATCTCGCCTTTGACGCTCTCGTGATCGAGGCCGATCAGGCCGGTCTGGTGGCCGCCGGGAGCGGTGTCGCGAACCTCGCGGCCGGCACCGGCTTCCGCCTGACCACGGACACCGGGACGCAAGTGACCGCAAACGGCGGCCCGGCGCTTGATCTCGACCCGCTGACCGCGGCGATGACCTTGGATTCCATCGCCTCCAGCGGCAGCTCGACCGAGGGTGTGCGCCTCAACGATGTCGTCGGACTCGTCATGATCGGCGGTGGCTCGACCATCACCGGTTCGACCGGCTCGGCCTTCTTGGTCGATCAAGACACGGTGACCGCGGCGCTCAACGTGAGCTACTTCGGCTCGATCGTCAACACCTCCGGCCGCCTGATCGAGATCGACGGCTTCCCGGCCGGTCAGGCTGTGTTCGACGGCCCGTCGCTGAGCGACTCGGGGGCCGGCGCAAACACCGGCAGCGGCATCTCCCTGGTCGATATCGACGGGCAGGTGGCGATCTCCGCCACGACGACGACGATCGATCGTCCCGACGGCGTGGCCATCAACATTCAGGGTGACTCGGACGGCACCGTGCAGCTGAGCGACGCGACGATCACGACCGCGTCGGAGCGGGCGATCGTCATCGAAGACGGTGGCTCCTCGCTCGGCGGCACCTTTGATTTCGACAACGTCGACGTCTCCCACGCCGCCAACAATCAGGTGGCGGTCTCGGTGCGCGGCTTGGTCAACGGCGGCGCGGTCGACTTCGACACCGCCAGCGCGGTGTCGGCGACCGACGGCAGCGGCGTCTCGATCGTCAATAACCTGGGAGGGACCGTCGCGTTCAACGGCCCGCTCGACTTCGGAACCGCCGGCAGCCGTCTCGGTGACGGAACGGTCTTCAATTTCGCCGGCAACTCCGCGCTGCACACGACGTCCGCCCGCGATGTCGACATCTTCGCGACGACCACGGCGCTGTCCGGGGGAGGCTTGGGCACGCTCGACTTTCTAGGCCCCGGCACCTCGACGGCGACCATCGACACGCTCAACGCGCAGGCAGTGACCCTGTCGGGGATCCGCAGCCTGATGAACTTCGACGGCGTCACCTGCACGCACACGACGGACTGTGTGGAGCTGACCAACCTGACCAGCGGATCCGATTCCCGCTTTGCCAACCTGCAGTTGACCTGCACCGGCGGCGCCTGCTTCGACGCTTCGGCGGCCGAGGTGGTGCGCGCGACCGGGACGGCCAACACCGTCGCGGCGACGGGTGGCATCGGCGTTCGCCTGGTCAACACGACGATCGCCGCCTCGGACATGAGCTTCCGCAGCGTCACCGCTTCGGGCGCGGCCAACGGGATTGTCCTGACGAACACAGGCTCCGCCGGCGGCTTCAACATCCTCGGTGACGGCAGCGACACCCTCGGCGGCAACTCCTCAGGCGGCACGATCCAAAACACGACCGCCGACGCCGTGGCGATCGACCGGGTGCAAGATGTCCAAATCGCCAACCTGAGAATCGAAGCTCCGGGCGGTGACGGATTCGACATCGACCAGCTCCTCGGTACCGCCAATCGACTCGACAACGTGCGGGTGGGCAACGTCGACCAAGCCAACACCAGCGCCGTGCGCATCAACAACGCGGCGCAGAGCTTCGGCCTGGTCGTCGACCGCAGCACCTTCGAGGATTGCGACAGCGGCCAGGTGGTCTTCCTGGCGGAGCTCCAGGGCGCCTACACCAGCACGCTGACCATCGAGGACAGCGAATGGGTCGGTCACGACGGCGACGCGCTGTCGATCGTCCCGTCCATCGCCGGCGCGGCGGCCGACACCGGCACGATCAACCACACGTTCACCCGCAACGTCGTCCGCGATTCGGACCTTGACGGCGTGAGCGCCGCCAACTTCGGCTGCGGCGGACGGGCGGTCTGCAACTACACGATCACTGACAACCAGATCCGCAATCTGGCCAAGCTCGGCAATTTCAACAGCGGCCTGATCAACGCTGGCTACAGCGCCTTGCCGGTGAGCGGCGGCTCATTCGACGCCACGATTCGGGGCAACCAGATCTCGGCGAGCGACGCGAATAGCCTCGATCACCGACGTGGCATCAACGTCATCGTCGAGCAGGCGTCGGGCACGGTGCCCAGCTTCACGGCCGACATTTCGAACAATCGGGTCGACGACCTCGGCAATCGAGAGGCGATTTACGTCTCGATGCGTCAGCCGGTCTCGACTTCGAACGTGCGGGTCGTCAACAATTCCCTCGGAACGGGGTCGATCGCCGGCACGACGGCGCGCAACATCGGCGGCACCCGCGACTGCACGTTCTTCGAAACGCGCGGCGGCGCCAGCGTCGGGATGAATCTGCTCCTCGAGGACAACACGATCCAATGTGACGCCAGCCTCAGCGACAGCACGGTCGACGTCGACGTCCGCGACGGCTCGCGCATGAACCTGACGATGCGCGGCAACAACGTGTCGTCCTCGGGCACTTCGACGGTCAGTCTCGACGCCGGCCCGTTCTCGACCAGCGGCACCATCTGCCTCGACATGAACGCGGCCAATGTCGCGGCCGACGCCAACATGTTCAATCCGGTCGCGGTCCTCGAGCAGACCGGCGGCACCTTCCACGTCGAGGGGCTGGCCGCTGGCCCACAGGCGGCCGCCGCCGTCGAAGCGTTCCTCGATCCGCGCAACAACAACGACGTCTCTGCCATCGGCGGCAGCTTCACGAACAACGGGGGAGCGAATTGCCCGGAACCGCCCCCGTGATCGCTCGCTTTCGTTCCGTTCCGCCCATCGACTCTGCGAGGAGGACCGCATGTCCGAGCCTTTCCTGGCCGAAGTGAGAATCGTCGGCTTCAATTTCGCCCCCAGTGGGTGGGCGTTTTGCGATGGGCAGGTCCTGCCGATCAACCAGAATCAATCGCTCTACTCGCTGCTTGGGACCACCTACGGCGGCGACGGGCGGACCAGCTTCGGTTTGCCCGATCTGCGCGGTCGCGTGCCGATCCACATCGGTCGCAGCAACGGCGGCCAAGATCATCGCCTCGGCCAGATGAGCGGAGAAGAGACGCACACCCTAGCCGCCAACGAGATGCCACAGCACGACCACGTGCTGCAAGCGACCAACGATCCGGCGACCTCGGACCAGCCGACCGGGCACGTCCTGGCGCGCGCCGCGGGCACGATCTACGGCGAGTTCGGCTCCACCCAGGCGCTCGGCTCGGGCACCATCGCCAACGTCGGCGGCGGACAAGCGCACGACAACATGCAGCCGTACCTCGCGATCAACTTCTGCATCGCCCTGCGGGGCCTCTTCCCGTCCCGCAACTGAGGAGCTGAACGATGTCGGAACCTTTCGTTGGAGAAGTTCGCATGTTCGCGGGGAATTTCGCCCCGCGCGGCTGGGCGTTTTGTGACGGTCAACTTCTTGCCGTGTCTCAAAACGACGCCCTCTTTAGCCTCCTCGGCACCATCTACGGTGGGGACGGCCGGACGACCTTCGCCCTGCCCGACCTGCGGGGACGCGTGCCGATCCACGCCGGCAGCGGACCGGGATTGAGCCCGCGACGCCTCGGTTCCAAGGCGGGCGCGGAGAACGTCACGCTGACGGTCAATCAGCTGCCGTCGCACGGTCATCCGATGCAGGCGACCAACCAGCCGGCGAACAATCTCGACCCGGTGGGGCGGGCGCTGGCGCCGACTCTCTTCGGCGACGTGTATACCCCGGACCTGGCTCCGGAAACGATGAGCAGCCAATCCGTCACCAACGTCGGCGGCAGCCGCAGCCACACCAACTTGATGCCGTTCCTCTGCATCCACTTCATCATCGCCCTCTTCGGCATTTACCCGTCCCGTCACTGAGGAGGTCGTCATGTCGGAACCTTTTGTCGCAGAAATCCGCATCTTCGCCGGCAATTTCGCCCCGCGCGGCTGGGCGTTCTGCAACGGCCAGCTGCTGCCGATCTCGCAGAACACGGCGCTCTTCTCCCTGATTGGAACGACGTACGGCGGCGACGGTCGCACGACGACGGCCCTGCCCAATCTCAAAGGCCGCGCACCGATGCATCCCGGCCGTGGCCCCGGGTTGACGTCTCGACGATTGGGCCAGCGAGGCGGTGTCGAGATGGTCACCCTGTCCGAGGCGCAGATGCCGTCACACACGCATGGCCTGATCGGGAGCGGCGAAGACGGCGCTTCGACGAATCCTGCGAGGCAGTACATCGGCGCCGGCAACGACATGTTCAGAGCTCCGTCGAACCTCGCATCGATGGCCGACGCGTCGATGCCTTCGGCCGGCGGCAGTCAGGCGCACAACAACCTGCAGCCGTTCCTGGTGCTCACCTTCATCATCGCGCTCGTCGGGCTCTATCCGAGACAGAGTTGACGGATGGCGACGTCAGTTGGTGCAACGCCGGCCGCTGAGACGTCGGCCGTCGCGACGTCTGCCGCGGGTGGGCCAGGAGCTTCCGCCAAGCGCTGGCGCCTGCGTCCGGCGACCGATGCGGACCGCGAGCTGCTCTTTTGCGTCTACGCCTCGACTCGGATGGAGGAGCTGGCGGTCGTGCCGTGGTCCGAGCGCGAGAAGGAGGAGTTCCTGCGGTTTCAATTCGAGGCGCAGGACCGGCACTATCGCGAGCATTTTCCGCAGACGCGCTTCGACGTCATCGAGGTGGCAGGAAAGGCCGCCGGCCGGCTCTACGTCGACCGGCGGGACGACGAGATCCGCCTTGTCGACATCGCCCTCCTGCCTGCGTTCCGCGGCTCGGGCGTCGGCCGCGCGCTGGTCACCGAGCTTCTCGATGAGGGGGCGAACCGTGGGGTGGTCGTGCGGATCCACGTCGAGCGTGAGAATCGAGCGATGACCCTGTATCGCCGGCTCGGCTTCGAGAAAGTGGAGGAGCAGGGGGTCTACGATCTGATGGAGTGGCGGCCGACGGCCGATCCGGAGCCGACGTCATGAGCGACGAGCCGACGCCTGCTGCGGCGCCGTCGTTCCTCAGCGCCGACGGGATGAAGCCGCATCTCAACGATCGCTTCCGCCTGCGCGGCGCGCTGGAGGGCGAGGATCTCGACCTCGATCTCGTTGCCGTAGAGACGGTCGACCTGCCGAGTCCTCGACCTGACGGACCGCCGTTTACGCTCCTCTTTCGCGGCCCGATGGGCGCCGCGATCGAGCAGCAGATCTACACCCTGGAACACGCCACGCTCGGCGCGTTCGATCTCTTCCTGGTCTGTGTCGGGCCGGATCCCGACGACGGTCAGATGCGCTACGAGGCGATCTTCGCCTGATCGGCAGCGCTCGAGTTGTCCTGAATCACCGAGTCTGTTCTGTGATCGCCAACCGGCGAGAGGAGGATCCGATGTCCGATGAGCATGCCCACCATGAGCAGGAGGCGCCTCGCTTCGAAGGGGGCGATCCGCCGATTCCACGCGACGACGGTCAGAACGTGCCGCTCGACGCCGTGACCGCGTGCGACCAGGCCGCAGAAGCTGGCGCTGACGATCGGGAGGGGACAGCGACCGACTTTGCAGCGATCGAGGCATCCCCGGTGACGACGCTGTCGAGCAGGGACTTCGAGTCCCATGTCGGGACGTCGTTCGTCCTGCACGTCGAGGGCGGCGGTTCCATGCCGCTCAAGCTGGTGGCGGTCGATTCCCACGGCGATGCGCCGCCGTCTCTCGGAGACGGTGCACCGGCGCCGATTGCGCCATTCGCGGCGGTTTTCGAGGCGGCCGATGGCGAGACGACGCTGCCTGCTGGCGGCATCTTCCGGCTGGAACACGCGGAATTGGGCGAGATGAGCCTCTACTTCGAAGAGGTTGTGTCGCACGCGGACGGCACCACGCCGCAAATCGAGGCGGTCTTTAGCTGATCTTTCACGGCCTCTGAGCCGTTTCCGCTTGGAGCGCCACGAAAGCGCTTGGACATTCAAGAATCCGCCGGCAATCGGCGGATTTTTTCTTGTTTCGAGAGATCGTCGATACCCTCCGCCCTCGATCTATCCGTGGGGTGGAGGAACGATGAAGCCAGAACGCATCCAGAACGAACTGCGGACCCTCGACGAGGCATGGGCGCTCACCGGCAGTCGGTTGACCCGAACCTGGAGCGATCTTGAGCCGGCGGAGCGGTCGCGACTGCGCGAAGCGTTGCAGGCGTTCGTTCCTGAGATCGCGATCGTCGAGCGTGGCGACGCGCTGGTGGTCGAAATCGGCGATGGCCGCAACGGCTTGACGGTGCGCGATCTCGACCTCGCGCGGGCCGTCGACCGTGCGCTCGCCGATTAGGCCAGGAACCTCAGAGATCGGCGACGCTGGCGAGGAGGGCGTCGGCAGCGGCATCGACCTCTTCGTCGCGGATGTGGGCGAAGAGCGGCAGGTTGAGCACCCCACGACAGAGGCGCTCGGCGTGCTCTCCGCCGAGCGCCGAGGCGAGCCAGCTTCCGGCTCCTGGCTGGGTCGACATCCGTCCCGGATAGACCTTGCCGACGCCGATGCCGCGCGATCGCAGGCCGGACTCGATGGCGTCGCGAAGCGTCGGCTCGTGGAGGGTGACGTTCAGATAGCCGTTCTCGAGCACGCCCGCGGGTGGTGCCATGCAGCGAATCTCGGTGTCGGCGAACCGCTCGCGATAGCGCGCTGCTGCGCGGCGGCGCGACGCCAGCCGTCCGTCGAGCTGCTCGAGCGCGAGATCGAGGTACTCCGCCTCGAGGCCGCCGAGGCGGCTGTTCCAGCCGATCGATCCGTGGCCGTAGTGAGCCGTGCGGCCGTGGTTGCCGAGTTGCCGAACGCGCTCCGCGAGGTCCTCGTCGTGGCACAGCACGGCGCCCGCGTCACCACACGCGCCGAGGACCTTCGCCGGATAGAAGGAGAGGGTGGCGATCTCGGCGTCGGCGAAGATCGGACGCTCCTCGATCTCGACAGCGATCGCCTGTGCACCATCCTCGATCAACGTCACGCCGCGCTCCGCGCAGAGCGACCGCACCTCGGTGAGCCTGGCCGATGTCCAGCCGTAGAGGTGGACAAGGATGACGGCGCGCGGCCGGTGGAGCTCAAGCGCCCGAACGAGAAGGTCGACGTCGAGCTGTAGATCCTCTGGGTCGACATCGACCGTCACCACCCGCGCCCCGACGTTGACCACCGCCTCGAATGTGGCCCAGAAGGTCGCCTCAGGGATCACCACGAGATCGCTCGGGCCAACCCCCGCCGCGCGCAAGGCAAGCTGCAGGGCGTCCGTCCCGTTGGCGCAGCCGATGGCGTGGGCAACGCCACAGCGACTCGCCAGGTGCTGCTCGAATCGAGTGACCGCCGGTCCGCCGACGAAGCGGGTCTCGGCCGTCGCCGCGGCGACTCGCTCGGCCCAGCGGTCCAGGAAGCCGTCCTCGAAGCGTTGCAGGTCGATGAACGGGACCGCCGACGGCGGCCGAGCGGCGGCCGGTGCAGGAGAGTCGGGCGCAGAGCGGGTGGAGTCGTGCATCGACGGCAGTGTATCGCCGGCGGCGCCTGTCCCGTCCGCTGATTGGCGTGACTCGGACCCTCGACCGGCCTTGAGCAGCCGCGATACGCTCAGGTGACACCAACCCAAGAAACCGCCGAGCCACCTCTACCAAGCTTCTTCTGCCGAGCCACATTGCATCCAGGCTCGCGTCCTGCGCATGAGCAACTCTCGAGGCCCTGCGACCAAGTCGCAGATCATCAACTTCAAGCTGCTCGATCTGTTGCCGACGATGACGCCGGACGAGCAGCTCGAGGTCTTCGAGCGCATCATCCGCAGTCACAATCCCGCGGTTCGGCCGCGCGCCCTCGGCCTCGGCGCGGCGATCCTCTCCAACAGTCGCCTGCTCGAATATCTGCGGCAAGAGGACGACGTCCATCGCAACGCGGCAGTCGAGATTCTCAAGCTCCGCCGCCAGCGTTCGCTCAACCTGGCGATCTACCTGCTCGACGACCGCGATCCGGACGTCGTTCTGCAGGCGGTTCTGATCCTCAGCCACCTCGCCGATCGCCAGGCGCTCGAGCCGTTGCTCGCCCTTCTCGATCATGAGGATCCGAATGTCGTTCAGGAGACGCTCATCGCTCTCGGGCGCATCGGCGATGTGCGGGCCACCGAACCGGTCCGGCGTTTCTTACGAGCGGACCCCTGGGTGCAGACCGCCGCCATCGAGACGCTTGGCCGGCTCGGCACGGATGAAGTCGTCCCGGACCTGGCGGCGCTGCTCGATCAGCCGATTCTCGAGCCCTTGGTGGTCGAGGCGCTGTCAGCGATCGGCGGCGGGCGAGCGCTCAAAGCCCTGATCGAGCATTGGCTGCAGCGACCCGAGCAGCTCGAGG
This sequence comes from Acidobacteriota bacterium, assembly GCA_038530905.1. GTDB lineage: Bacteria > Acidobacteriota > Thermoanaerobaculia > Multivoradales > J023 > JAUIJL01. The sequence goes on along the minus strand of JBCBCF010000065.1, from coordinate 3,240 downwards.
CGACCGAGAACCTCCGCCGCCTGGCCGACCTCTTGGAGCGCGTCTCCGGGCCGCCTCCCGATGTGCCGGAGCTCGAGGACGCGCTGGAGGTGCACCTGCGGGCGGGCGACAAAGATCGCCGCATCGAGGCGGTCCGCTGCCTCGTCGCCTTCCGCGGCTCGAACCGCGGGCTGTGGATGTTCTGAGGATCTTACGTGCCGCCGGGCCGGGGTCTCAGTGCACCCAGCCGTCGGTCGCCAGGCGCTCGAGCTCGGCGCGCTCCTCAGCTTCCCACCGCGCTCGCCGCTCGGCGTTGCGCTCCTGCCGCCGCTTGGCGGCAAGGAGGAAGAGGAGCGTCACGAGTAGCCAGAGGAAGGCGGAGCTGGTGAGGAACGGCACCCAGCGCTGCCAGATGTCGATGCGGTGCCAGAAGGCACGCTCGAGCATCGGTAGGGGGCGACCGAGAGCGCTGCGCACGGCCGATTCAAAGCTCTCGCCCGCCCGCCGGCGCTCGAGAATTCGCGCTGGCGCGGAAGCGCCCTCGGTCGAGACGAGGTAGCGGACAAAGGCGCCCGCGAAGGCGTAAGACCGCCCGGCGCCGTGTCGGCCGCCGCGGAAGCCCTCCTCGATGTCGGCCAGAGTCGTCCGCCGCGTCCAGATGGAGGCGCCGAGCAGACGCGCCCGATCGTCGAAGCCCCACGGCCGCGCGGCGTACATCGCCAGACCCTCGTCGAACCAGCGCGGGACCGGCCGATGACCGGTCGCACGCGACAGGAGGACGTGGGCGATTTCGTGGCGCAGCACCTCCTCGAGGCTGTGGTCGGGGTAGCCCGGAATCCGACTCGGCATGAGGACGACCAGACCTCGGCTGCCGAACGCATAGGCGACGCTCCAATCCGGTGCCAGCCGGGTGGGCGGCGAGCCCTCGGCAGCCACCACGATGCGAATCGGCGGCCCCGGATCCTCCAGGCCGTAGAGCTCGACCATGGCCACCAGGGCCTCGCGATTGATCGCTTCCAAGGCTGCGACCTGTGGCGCAAGCTCGGGCGGAGATTCGAAGATCAGCTCCGGAGCGCGCGGTCGCTCCGCCGCAAGTCGTTCGGCGACGCTCTGCGCCATGGCCGGTCCCGCGGCCACCGCCGCCAAACCGGCCAGAGCGGCGCCGACCGTCGCCGCGACGGTCGGTCGAACGAAGCGCCCGGTGGGCCATCGCCATCTCATGACCACCGACCCTATCGGCTCGACGGCGGGTCAGCGCCCGCGCACCTCCCACGGGTATCATCGAGCGAACTCTCTGAACGGATCGAGCTCTCGTTTCCGACCGACGGGGTTTGCCGATGGACGACTCGAGCGACGGGACCGCTGCCGCCAGGCCGACAGGGGGCTCGGCGCGCATCGAGCCCCGAGGTGGCTTGCGGAAGCGCTTTGTGCTTGCCATTTCGCTGCTCGTGGCGTTGATCGTCGCGCTGCAGGCCGGAGTGCTTCTGCTCGGTGGCCACGGCTTCCTGCGTGCCGATGTCGAAGACAACGCGCGTTCGTTCGCCGCGCTTGCGACCCCACGCCTTGTCGATGTCTTCGAGACCTACGCCTCCTCTGGCTTCCAGAAGCTGGTGCAACAGGTCGGTGACTTTGGCGATTTGGTTGTCGATCTCGAGCACGTCGAGCTCTACGAGACGTCGGGCACGCTGCTCTTTGCGGCGGAGTTCGACCGCTCGGACGGAGACAGCCGGCGGCCGGTGGTTGATCGCGAGCGGGTCGGCGACGTCCAGATCTCACCGCGCCTACAGGCGGCGGTGCGCGGCCTCGATCAGGTGGTTTGGCGAGATCGATCCGGTCCTGCGCTGCACTTCGTGGTCGTGCAGCCCTTCGTCGACCCCTGGGGTCAACACCGCTATACGGCGGTCTATCGGCACTCCTACCGGCGGCTCGACGCTGGGCTGTTGGCAATGGGTTGGCGGCTCGTCGCTCTCGGCGGCCTCGCGCTGCTTCTCGGCGTCGCGTGCGCGGCGATGCTCGCCGGCCAGAACCTGCGCCCGCTCGAGCGGCTGACGGACGCTGCGCGGCAGCTCGCCGCAGGGCGCCTCGAGACTCGGGTGGCGTTGCGCACGCAGGATGAGTTCGGAGTCTTGGCGACCACTCTCGATCGCATGGCGGCACGGCTCGAGACCGTCATGGGAGATCTCGAGAGCTCGAACACTCGCCTTGAGCGGGCCAATCGCGAGCTGAAAGATCTCGATCGGGTCAAGAGCGACCTTCTGGCCAACGTCAGTCATGAGTTGAGGACGCCGCTGACCGCCATCGGCGGCTACGTTGAGGCGCTCGGCGCGGGGCTCTTGGGAGATGTCGACGCCGACCAGGCGGACGCGCTGGCCGTGGTCGAACGCAACGTGCACCGACTTCGCGCCATGATCGATCAGCTGCTGAGCTACTCGCGCCTCGATGCCGGGCACATGGAGCTCGAGCATCGACCGTTCGACCTCGCGGCCGTTGCTCGGCAGGTCGTCGACGCCGTCGACGCGGCTCGCGGCGCGGCCGGTGGTGAGGTCGGTCGCCTGCGTCTGGACATCGAGCCGGATCTGCCGAACGTTCGAGGGGATGCAGGCGCAATCTCGGAGGTGTTGGACAACCTGCTGACCAACGCCCTCAAGTTCTCGCCGGAGGACCGCTCGGTTGAGGTCAGGATCGAGGCCCTCGAGCCGTCTGGGACGGCCCCCGAAGTGCGCGTCGCGGTGCGCGATCATGGTGTCGGCATCGCCAACGCCGACCAAACGAGGATCTTCGAGCGCTTCTTCCAGGTCGATGCCAGCTCGCGGCGAGCGTTCGGCGGCATGGGCTTGGGATTAGCGATCGTGCGCGAGATCCTGCAGCTTCACGAGTCCGACATCGAGCTCGAGTCGGCTCCGAACGCCGGCTCGACGTTCGCATTTCGGCTGCCGGCGGTCCTCGCGGCAAGCCAGCCGTCGGGCATCATGCGTCGCCTGGGCACGCGCCGGCTGCTGTTGATTGACGACGACGGGCGCTTTACCGCCCGAGTTGGGTCGGCGCTCGAAGACCGCGGCTGGCAGGTCGATGTGGCGGCCACCGCCGAGCGCGGTTCGAGCCTGGCACGCAAGACGGTTCCGGATCTGGTCGTTCTCGATCGCTTGCTTCCCGATCTCGACGGCTTCGACTTGCTCGAACGCTGGCGCGATGATCCCGAGCTGAAGCATTTGTCGGTGGTGCTGTGCACCGTGCGCCCGGAGCGCGCGCTCGGGCGCCGTC
>JBCBCF010000064.1:0-16970 GCA_038530905.1 Acidobacteriota bacterium | reverse complement strand
CGAGCAACTCGACATGCTCGGCGATCGCACCGTCGGCGACGAATTCCACGATCTTCTCGGCGGTTGCCTTGCCGACACCATCGAGCGCCTGCAGACGCTGGAGCGCAGTCTCCGGATCGTCTTCGACGATCGCGCCGAAATCGCGGGTGGCGTCCTTCACCAGTCGCGCGACGCGCTGGTAGGCATTGACCCGAAAGCGATTGGCGCCGAGCAGCTCGAGCGCCATCGCCATGTCGGAGAACCGCGCGGCGAGCTCAGAGTTGAGGCTCACGGCCGAATCACTCGGGCTTGCGCAAGCGACGGTAGCCGCGGTTCCAATAAATGAGCGGCGGAGCGTCGGCGCGCACCACCGAGCTGTCCACCACCTCACCGAGGTAGATCGTGTGCGTGCCAGCAACGTGACGGGCGACGATCCGGCAGTCGAGCCAGGCGATCGCCTCCTCGAGCACCGGCGAGCCGGTGGTGGCCACCGACCAACGGCCTTCGGCGAAGCGATCCTCGTCTTTGGTGAAGGCGAAGCGATTCGACAGATGCTGCTGCGTCTCGCCGAGGATGTTGACCGCGAACACCGCGCCTTCGACCTCGAGCATCGGATGCATCGTATGCGCGTGGTCGATGAACACCGAGACGAGCGGCGGCTCGGGCGAGACCGACGCGAAGGCCGAGACCGTCATGCCGTGCAGCGCGCCATCGGCGGTCCGCGTCGTGACCAGGGTGACGCCCGAGGCGAACAGCCGCAGGACGTTGCGGAAGCGCTCGGAAGAGATGGGGCCAACCGAAGAGTTCATGCTCGCTGGATCTCGCAGAAGAACCGGGCGGAGCCGCACTCCCGACGACTCAGGAGCCGCTCGCCCTTGATAGGTTGAGATGGATGGCCGACACCCTAGCCCATCCCCCGGCGGCCGGCAATGGCGCGTCGCAAGCCGAGGAAATGACGCCAGACGACCTCTGGGTCGTCGGCGCCGCGCTGGTTCATGACGGACGGGTGTTGGCGGCGCGACGGGCTCCCCACGTCGCCGATCGTGGCCTGTGGGAGCTACCGGGAGGCAAACCTGAGGCTGGCGAATCCGCGACGGACGCTCTGCGCCGCGAGCTGCGCGAAGAGTTGTCGCTCGAGATCAAGGTCGGGAAGTTTCTTGGCCGCGGCACGGCGCGTCGAACGGACGGCCGGCACATTCTGCTCGACGTCTACCTGGCGGCGAGCGCCGACGACAAGGCGCCGAGTCCCGGCCGGCTGATCGCTCACGACGCGATTCGCTGGCTTGCCGCCGACGAGCTCTCCACCGTTGACTGGGCGGCAGCTGATCGACCGCTGCTCCCTGACCTCGCGGCGGCGCTTCGCCGCGACGCTCAGCCGGGCGACGCGTCAGAGCGCAGGATGAAGCGGGCGTATTGAACAGCGTACTCGATCCCTGAGAGAACGCTCAGAGCGAGCGCGACCCAGAGGGCCGCATCGGCCAGCCAGGCCAGGTCGCCGAGCCGGTTCTCGAAGATCAGCAGCGAGATCGCGACCACCTGAGAAATCGTCTTCGCCTTGCCCGACCACGACGCGGCGATCACCACCTGCTGCGAGGCCGCGACGCTGCGCAACGTCGAGATGGCGAATTCGCGCGCCACGATCGCCACCACGATCCAGGCCGGCGCGCGCCCCATCTCGACCAACGAGATGAACGCGGCGCTGGTCAGAATCTTGTCGGCCGCGGGATCGAGCAGCTTGCCAAGCGGCGTCACCAGATTGCGGCTGCGCGCGATCCATCCGTCGAGGACGTCCGTCAGCGCGGCCAGCAGGAAGACCGTCAGGCCCACGACCTCCTGACCGTCGAATTTAGTCAGCAGGACAACGACGAGCAGGGGCACCATCAAGATGCGCAGCAGACTGAGAATATTCGGCAGATTGCGCACGGCGAAGAGGCGAGACAGCCAGCGGCTGCGGGCAGATGGGTCAGTCAGTCGTTATTCGACGAGGCGTTGGTGAGCACCAGGCGCCCGTCGGCGCCGCGCCGCAGCTCGACGTCCGAGCCGCGCAGCTGCCGCTCCGACGCGTCGCGTCGCGCCTGCGCCTGCCGCCGCTGACGGGCTCCGTCCCGCGCCAGTTCCCGAAGGCCCGCCGGCGCCGAGCGCCGGTAGAGGTCGAGGATCTTGGCGACGTAGGCGCGCGTCTCACGATAGGGCGGCACGCCGCGATATCTCGTCACGGCTCCCGGGCCGGCGTTGTATGCCGCCAGGGCCAGCCGGAGATCGTCATTGAAATGGTCGAGCATGCGCCGCAGGTAGACCGCACCGCCGCGCACGTTCTCCGCCGGATCCCACGGGTCGCCGACACCCAGCTCGCGGGCGGTGCCGGGCATGAGCTGCATCAGGCCCATGGCGCCAGCCGACGATTTCGCCCGCGGGTTGTAGCCGGACTCCACCTGCATCACCGCCTGCAACAACCGCGACGGCAGACCCTGGCGCACGGCGTGCTCCTGAATCAGCTGACGCACGCCAGCGTCGCGAACCGGCAACAGCCGGCCAGCGGTGCGCTGGGCACGATCCCGCGGCGATTCGTTGACCATCAGCCGCGTGCCGTCGGGCAGGGTCTTGATGGTCACCTCCGCCGCAGCCACCGACGCCACGCCACAAGACAGCGTCACGGCGAGCAGCCGAGCCGTCAATCCGCGCGAGCGGCGGGCGAGGGATGAGCATTCGAAAACCATAGCGTGGGGTCGGCGAAGGCGTCGCAGCAATCCGGCGTCGAAGGGAAGGAGCCCTGATGTGGGAAGCGTCGAGAGGAACGAGCGCCAGGCCAGACGAGCCGCAGGCAACGACGACAGAGTCGACGACAGACCGGCTGGCGTCGAGGCAAGGCATCTAAACTGGCACAGAGACTAGCAGATCGCGCTCTCGGTCACGCCTTGGCGCGCCGCTCGGCGAGGATGGAGGCGATCGTCGCGGCGGCGAAACCGCGACGTTCCAGGTAGCGCGCCAGGGCGGCGGTCTCCGCTGACGGACGGCGCGCTGCGGCGGCGCGGGCCCGGTCGATCTCCGGACTGTCTTCGAGCACTTCGTCAAGCGCCGCGGTAGCCTGCGCACCGTCGACGCCGCGCTGTCTCAGCTCGGCTTCCAGACGTCGGCGGCCGAAGGCACCGCGGCGCAGACGCTCGCGGACGAAGGCGCGGGCCGCCCGAGCATCGTCCAGCGCGCCGCGCTCCACAAGTCGGTCGAGCGCCTCACCGATCGACTCCTCGGCATAGCCGCGCTGCCGCAGCTTGATCTCGAGCTCGCGCCAGAAGTGCTCACGGCGCGCCACGAGCGACAGCGCGCGCTCGTATGCGTCGATCTCAGGAGGGCGCTGCGACGCGTCGCGGCGACGCGACCAGCTCAACCGCCGAAACGCTCGACGTCGGCGTCGAAGAGCGAGTCGCCGCTACCAAGCAGCGACTCACCGCCGCCCATGAGGTCGTCGCCGCCGGACAGGCCGAGCTGGCCTTCCATCTGCTCCATCGCCTCGTCGGAGGTGAATTGGACGCCAGCCAGCTTGAGCTTGAACTCGTCGGGGTTGGTGGCCCGCTTGAGCGCCTCTTCCACCGTGATCAACCCGCCCTTGTAGAGGAAGAAAAGCGACTGATCGAAGGTCTGCATGCCGTATTGGCTGGTGCCGAGGGCGATCTGCTCGCGGATGAACTTCGTCTTGTCTTTGTTCTCGATGCAGTCGCGGATGTACGGCGTGGTGATCATCACTTCGACCGCCGGCACGCGGCCCTGACCGTCGGCGCGCGGCACGAGGCGCATCGAGACGATCGCCTTGAGCACCTGGCCGAGCTGGATGCGGATCTGCTTCTGGTGATGCGGCGGGAACACCGAGATGACGCGGTTGATCGTCTCGGCCGCGTCGAGAGTGTGCAGGGTCGAGAAGACAAGGTGGCCCGTCTCGGCCGCGTGCAGCGCGGTCTCGATCGTCTCGAAGTCGCGCATCTCGCCGACCAGAACCACATCGGGATCCTGGCGCATGGCGGCGCGCAGAGCCGCGCTGAAGCCGCGCGTGTCGACATCGATCTCGCGCTGATTGACCAGAGATTTCTTGTCGCGATGCAGGAACTCGATCGGATCCTCGATCGTCACGATGTGCTCGTTGCGATGGGCGTTGATGTAGTCGATCATCGCGGCGAGCGAGGTCGACTTGCCCGAGCCGGTCGTGCCGGTGACAAGCACCAGGCCGCGGCGCTCCTTGGCGACCGTCTCGAGCACCTTCGGCAGCATCAGCTCTTGCACCGTCTTGATGCGGGCGGGGATGACCCGCAACACCAGGCCGACGACGCCGCGCTGCTGGAAAATATTGCAGCGAAAGCGTCCGAGACCCGGCACCGAGTACGCGAGGTCGAGGTCGAGCTCTTCCTTGAAGCGCTGCTTTTGGCGCGCGTTCATGATCGAGTACGCCATCGAGATGGTGTCTTCCTGCATCAGGCGCTTGAGCTCTTGCATCGGGTGCAGGCCACCGTCGACACGAGCCATCGGGTGGCTGCCGACCTTGAGATGCAGATCTGAGGCGTTGCGCTCGACCGCGAGCTTGAGGAGGTCGTTGATGTTCATCGCGCGTCTCTCGAATGCCGGAAGACAGCGGGCGCGGCTCCGGACGGGCTCCGGCGCGCTGATCGCTGCAGATACCCTGTCAGCATAGCACCGCCGCTGCGTTCACCTGGCAGTGAGCCGCTGCCCTGGCGGTGCACCAGCTCAGCCGGCAAGGGCGAGCGAGGCCGCGGCGAGGGCCGCGGTTTCGACCCGCAAGACGCGCGGGCCGAGAGAGGCCCGGTGAACACCCAAGGTGTCGAGCTGCTCGAGCTCGCCAGGCGTCAGGCCGCCTTCCGGTCCGATGACGCAGCGGACCTCGGCGAGGCGAGGCGCTGCGGCGTCGCGGAGGTCGCGAAACGGCGCGCCGTCGAAGGCCAAGACCCATCGAGCGGAAGTCTCCATCGGGCCCTTTAGGCGATCCAACAGATCGCTCCAGCCCAGGACCCCTTCGAGAGTCGGAAGGCGCGCACCGCCGCACTGCTGGAGAGCTGACGCCGCGACGCGACGCCAGCGCTTCAGCCTCCCGTCGCCATAGTCGCGCGGGCTGCGGGCCGAAGCGAAGAACGTCAACGAGGCAACGCCGAGCTCGGTCGCCTTCTCCACCAGCCACTCGGCCCGCTCAGCGCGCAGAGCCCCGACCGCGAGATGGACCGCAACCGGCGGCTCGACGGACTGAAGCGGCGCTCCCAGCGCGACAAGGGCGCGCCGCCGATCGACCTCGAGAACCTCCCCACGTCGCGCTCGCCCGGCGCCGTCGACAATCCGGAGCTCAGCGCCGCGCGCCAGCCGCCGCGCGCGGAAGAGATGACGATAGGCGTCGCCTTCGATCCACAGCTCCGCTTCATCAAAGGCGTCCGGTGCTGCGAGATAGGTGATCACAGCAGCGGCTCACGCGCGTCGACGCAGAATGAAGGCGGTCCACTCCCCCTCGACGAGCGGCGAGTCGGCGTCGCGCAGCTCCTCCTCGAAGCCGAGATCGGCGAGGCGGACGAGGAGATCGGCGCGTTTCTCGACCAGGTTGCCCGAGCTGATCACGCGGCCGTCGTCGGCGAGCATCTCGCGCAGCCTCGGCAGGTCGGCGAAGACCCGCTCAGGGAGCACGTTGACGAGCGCAAGATCGACCCAGGGCCGGGTTGCGAACGCTTCGATGCGGCCCGCCGCCAGCGCCGGCTCGAGCCCGTTGCGCCGAGCGTTGGCGCGGGCCGTCACGACCGACGGCGCATCGAGGTCGAAACCGATCGCGCGCGCGGCACCGAGGTGAAGCGCCGCGAAGCTGAGGATGCCGCTGCCACAGCCAACGTCGAGGACACGCGTGCCGGCGAGCTCACCGCGCGCGGCGAGTCGCTCGAGCGCGCGAACCACCAGGCGGGTCGACTCGTGGCTGCCGGTGCCGAAAGCATTCTGCGCCGGCAGCCGCAGAGGAATCCGACCGTCCGAGGCCCCATCGCCCTCCCAGGTGGCATCCGGCTCGCGCGGATCAACGACGAAACGCTCGCCGACCGGGAACGGCCGGCTCGAAGCGCGATAGTCCGCCAGCCAATCGCGCGCCGGCTCGGATCGATCGGCGAGGAACTCCACGCCACGGCGACTCCACTCTGCGCGATCGAGGCGCGGCTCCGTTTCTTGTGCCGGCAGCCAGGCCCGCAGCTCGATCTGGCCGCCGCCGAGCGCCACTTCCTCGAAGCCGAGCGCACCGGCCGCCCACCAGGAGGCCGTCAACTCCTCGGTCAGCCCCTCCGGCAGGCGCGCCGCGCAGAGAACCCAGGCCGCGTCGGCATCCGGAGACACGGCTATTGGAAGAAGTCTTTCACCTTGTCGAAGACACCGCGCTCGTTGATCGGCCGGTCTTCGAGCTCGGAAAGCCGCCGGAGCAGCTCGACCTGCTCATCGCTCAGGTCGCGGCGGCGCGGCACCGACAGCTCGAGATGCACCACGTGGTCACCGCGGTCGTCGCGATCGAGCCGCGGGACGCCGCGCCCCCGCAGGCGGATCTCGTGTCCAGGTTCCGTGGCGGCAGCCACGCGGACCTCTTCCGAACCGTGCAGGGTCTCGACCTCGAGATCGGCGCCAAGCACGAGCTGCGCGTAGCCGACTTCAACGACCTCGTGCACGTCTGCACCTCGCCGGTGGAGACGCTCGTGCTCGCGGACGCCGATCGCGACATCGAGATCGCCGGCCGGCCCCCCGCGCGCACCGTGCTCGCCCTGACCACGGAGCCGGAGGCGCATGCCGTCTTCGACGCCAGCCGGGATGTCGACGTCGAGCGATGCCATGCCTTCCACACGCCCGGTGCCCTGACATTCCTCGCATGGATTGACGACCATACGACCCTCGCCTCGGCAGGTCGGACACGGTCGAGCCATCATGAACGGCCCCTGCTGGAAGCGCACCTGACCGAGACCACCACAGGCTGCACAGGTTTCCAGGCGGCCGTCGGCGCTGCCGGAACCGCTGCAGCGTTGACAGGTCTCGAGGCGCGGAAACTCGAGCGTCTTCGAGACGCCGAACGCCGCCTCCTCGAAGGTGATCTCAATCGGATAGCGCAGGTCGGCGCCGGGCGTGCCCGTGCGACGTGGACCTCGGCGCCGTCCACCGAACCCAAAAAGATCGCCCAGAATGTCGGAGAAGTCGCCGAAAACGCTGTCGTCAAAGCCGCTGAAGCCGGAGCCGACACCGGCATGGCCAAAGCGGTCGTATTGGGCCCGCTTCTGCTCATCCGACAGCACGGCGTAGGCCTCGGCCGCCTCTTTGAATTTTTCTTCGGCTGCGCTGTCGTCGGGATTGCGATCCGGGTGGTAACGAATCGCCAGCTTGCGATAGGCGGCCTTGATCTCGGACGCGCTCGCGCCGCGTTCCAGGCCGAGAACTTCGTAATAGTCGCGTTGGGTCGTGGTCGAAGGCATTCAGGGTCTCGCAGAATTCACCACCCACGATCGATCGCGCAGCCGTCGGCGCGCAACCTCGGCGGTAAAGAGTTTGGACCGGGATGAGTCAGCCGGGCGGCCGACGCTCTGCGGCAACGCACGGCAGGCCGGCGAGATTCCCCCGCCCCTCGCGCGCCACCGTCGGACTCAGGAGCCGGCGTGCTCGAGCATGATCTTCGAGAGCTTCTGCGACACCGTGTTGAGGTCGAAAATCGCCGCTTCGAGGTCGGCGCGCTCGTCTTCGTTGAGGGCCAGGCGAGCGCGCAGGAAACTCTGGTGGATCCGCTTGCGCTCGCGCTCCTCGAGCAGCTCCTGAAACTGCTCGAAGACGCGCTCGTTCGAATACACCAACCCTTCGAGACGATTCTTGACCCGACGGATTTCGCGCCGCTTGGCATCATCCTGGGCGAATTCTTGGGCCTCGCGGACCAGACGGTCGATCTCTTCGTTCGAGAGCCCGCTCGAGGCGTTGACCTCGATGCCCTGCTGCTGATTGGTCGCCAGATCGCGTGCCGACACGTTGACGATGCCGTTCGAGTCGATGGCGAACGTCACTTCGATCTGCGGCACACCGCGTGGCGCAGGCGGAACGCCGACCAGCTCGAAGCGACCGAGCGAGCGATTCTCGGTCGCGATTTCGCGCTCGCCCTGCAAACAGTGGATCTCCACCTTGTCCTGATTGTCGACGACGGTCGTGAAGATCTGCGTATTCTTGGTCGGAATCGTCGAGTTGCGACCGATCAGCGGCGTGAACAGACCGCCATGCGTCTCGATGCCGAGCGACAGCGGCGTGACGTCGAGCAGCACGACATCCTTGATCTCACCGTCGAGGATGCCGGCCTGGATGGCAGCGCCGATCGCCACGACCTCGTCCGGATTGATCTCGCGGTTGGCCGACCTGCCGAAGATCTTCTCGACCGATCGCATGACGATCGGCGAGCGGGTCTGGCCGCCAACCAGCAGCACCTCATCGATCTCGGACGGGTCGAGGCCGGCGGCGTCGAGCGCTTCGAAGCACGGCTGCTCCGTGCGATCGACCAGCTCCTTGACCAGCTCCTCGAACGTCTCGCGGGTCAGCGTGCGCGAAAGGTGGCGCGGACCGGTCTCATCGGCAGAGATGAACGGTAGGTTGATCTGTGCCTCTTCGGCCGTCGACAGCTCGCATTTGGCTCGCTCGCCGGCCTCCTTGAGACGCTGGAGGGCCATCCGATCGGTCCGTAGGTCGATGCCCGTCTCGTCCTGGAACTCGGTGATCAGCCAGTCCATGATCTGCTGATCGAAGTCTTCGCCGCCGAGGAAGCTGTCACCCGAGGTTCCGCGCACCTCGAAGATGCCGGCCGACAGCTCGAGAATCGAGATATCGAACGTGCCGCCGCCGAGATCGTAGACCGCGACGATCTGATCGGTCTTCTCTTTGTCGATGCCGTAGGCGAGCGCCGCCGCGGTCGGCTCGTTGATGATCCGACGCACTTCGAGACCGGCGATCTTTCCGGCGTCTTTGGTCGCCTGACGCTGCGAATCGTCGAAGTAGGCAGGGACCGTGATGATCGCCTCTTCGACCGTCTCTCCCAGCGCGTCTTCGGCGAACGCCTTCAGCTCGCTGAGAATGAACGCGGAAATCTCCTGCGGGCTGTACTCGCGATCTTCGATCTTGACGCGAACGTCGCCGTTGGGCGCCTTCGCAAGAGCGTACGGAAGAACCTCCCGCGCCTTCTGGACGTGCGAGTCGTCGAACTTCCGGCCGATCAGACGCTTGACGGCGTAGACCGTGTTCTGAGGATTGGTGACCGCCTGGCGCTTGGCGATCTGCCCGATCAGCCGATCGTCGTCGGCCGCGAAGGCAACGATCGACGGAGTGGTCCTTGTGCCTTCGCGATTTGATAGAACTTTAGGCGCCAGAGCCTCGACCACCGCTACGCAGCTGTTGGTCGTTCCGAGGTCGATGCCGATGATCTTGGACACAGGGGAAATTCAGCACGCGCCATCGTCCGCCGCGCACAGCGGCGAGCCTGCGCTGGGTTCAATCGGCGTCGTCGGCCGCCCCGCCGGCGCCAGGCATGGCGACGACCACCATCGCCGGACGCAGCAGCCGATCATGATGCAGATAGCCGGCCTGCAGCTCGGTGACGACCGTCGGCAGCTCGACTTCGCCTTCCTCGCGGGATACGGCCTCGTGAAGCGTCGGGTCGAAGGGCTGGCCCACCGCGTCGACCCGCGTCACGCCACGGCGCGAAAGGATGTCGCGCTTCTGGCGCAGAATCATCTCGACGCCCAATTTCAACTCGTCGACTCCACCGCCCGCCTGCAGCGCGCGCTCGAGATTGTCGATCACGCCGACAAAGTCCGCGAGCACTTCACCTTCGACCGAGCGACGCGCCGCCTTGATCTCTCGCTCGGTTCGCTTGCGGAAGTTGTCGAAGTCGGCGAGCGTGCGCATCAGACGATCTCGCAGCGCAGCGTCTCCGCCCGCGTCCGCCGACGGCGAGGTCGCCGGGGCCGGATCGGCGGCGGCGATCGGCTCCGGTTCCACGTCCGCCGGAGGGTCGGTGTCGGGCGCAGCGCCTTCGCGGTGCCGATCGACTGCCGCAACGGCATCGTCGATCACACTTTCCACCGAGCCGGTCGTGGCATCGAGGTCGAGCTCGTAGGTGTCTTCATCTTCGAAGTCGGACATTCGACTCTCAGCCTCTCCCTGAACGAACGATCGATTGCTTCGTCGAGACGTTCGCAGCCTGTTGGCGCGAAGTCACGGCGCCGCTCCCGCGGTCTGGCTCAAGGCACGACTCAACGTGCGCCCCAGATACCGCACAAGCGGCACGACGCGCGGATACTCCATGCGCGACGGACCGACCACGCCAAGGCTGCCCAGAGTCTTGACGCCGCGCGTTTGCACGCGGCTGCCGTACGCCGTGGCGACGACGCTGAACTCGAGCTCGGACGTCAAGTCGGTATCGTCGCCCAACAATACGCGGACCCCGCCATTGGATTCCAGACAGCGAGAGAGGACGTCAACGAGGCGCGCCTTGTCAGCGAAGGCGTCGAGCATCCTCCGCACCCGCGCGAGATCCGCCAATTCTGGGCGGCCGAGCAACGCCGCGGTCCCTTCGACCAGCACGTCCTGACGCGCTCGGCCGGCAACAGCCTGCTGCGCCAGGGCCAGCGCTCGGGTCATCGCCAAGTCGACCTCGGCACGCTCCACAGCCATCCGATCGACCAGCTGGTCCCGGACAGCGGGCAGCGGCCGGCCGGCGAACTTCTCGGTGACGTAGTTGGAGAGCCGCAGAAGATCCTCGCGCGACAGCTCTTCGTCGGTCTCGACGACGACGTGATCGATGAATCCGGTCTGCGAGACCAGCACGCACAGCACCCGCCGGGCACCGACGGGTAGAAAATCGGCCGAGCGCAACACGATGTCGTCCACCGCTGGCGAGGTCACGACACCCACCTGTTGCGACAGCTCAGACAGCAGCGAACCGGCAGTCGCGATGAGTCGCTCTGGATCTCGCCCGGCTCCGGCCAAGCGCTGTTCGATATGGCGCTTGAGACCGTCGGGCAGTTCGCGCAGGCGCATCAAACTGTCGATGTACAGGCGATAGGCCGCCTCGGTCGGCACGCGCCCAGCCGAAGTATGCGGCTGGCGCAGCAGGCCGTCATCTTCCAGGTCAGCCATCACGTTGCGAATGGATGCGGCCGAGAGATTGTGCTGCTCGCGTTTCGCCAGCGTCCGACTGCTGACCGGCTCACCGGTCAGCACGTAAGTGCGGATGATGTCCTTCAGTATCTCCCGATCCCGCTCGCCGAGAGGACGCGACGCACCGCGCCTGGACCCGACTCGGCCGGGTGGCGTGGCGTTCGGAGACATCCCTGCGGAAGATTCGGACATTCGACAACGCTGCTGGCGCGGTGAGGCCCCGCATCCTGCCACCGCGCTGGGCGTCGGTCTCGATCGTCGGGGGGCGCCGACCGAAGCGCGGATCGGCTCTCAATGGGTCACAATATTGTAACTCATGCGAGTTCAAGGAGATCAACCGGACCGACCACTCGGTCGGATGCGCCTGGCGGTGCTTGGAGCCGGCCGGGTCGGCCTCAGCCTGGCGGCCTGGACGCGCGCGGCGGGTGGCGAGGTCACGGCACTGCTGGCGCGCTCCCCTGCGCGCGCCGCCACGCGCGCCGCCGAACTGCTCGACCCACCGCCGCCGGCCCGCCCCATCGAGACGTTTGTCGACGAGCCGGTCGAGGCCGACGTGCTGCTGATCGCAGTCTCTGACCCGGCCCTCGCAGAGGTTGCCGACAGGCTCGCCGCACGGCTCGAAGCGGCCTCGGCCTCGTTCGGATCGACCGCCTGGCCAGGCGCTCGGGTTGTCCTTCATACCTCAGGCCTCTTCGACCGACGAATTCTCGAGCCACTTGCCACCTGCGGGCTCGCCACCGGCTCGCTGCATCCTTTATGCGCCTTTCCGTCCGCCCTGGCCGCACCGCGTCCGCACGCGGTCTACGCGGTGGACGGGGCACCTGCTGCGCTTGAGGCGGCGACCCACCTGGCCCATGCGTTCGGAGGTCGAGCGGTCGAGATCGACGGCTCCCGCCGCCTGCTCTACCATGCCGGCGCAACCCTGGCCGCCGGTGGCGTCACGACGCTGCTCGCGGTCGCCGAAGAGCTGGTGGAGCGTCTCGAGTTGCCCGCGGCGGTAATCGATGGCTACCTCGACCTAGCGCAGGGGGCGCTCGAGGCCGCGAGGACCCGCCGACCTGTGGCCGCCGCCATCACCGGCCCGGCGGCGCGCGGCGACACCGAGGTGGTCGAGCGGCAGCTGCAAGCCTTCGGGGAGGTGGCGCCAGAGCACGCTCAGCTCGTGCGCACGCTTGCTGAGTCGACCCGACGTCAGCGGTGCCGAAGCGGCAACCCGACGATCGACGAATGACCCGACACAGCCGCTACACTCAGCGCGAAAACCCGCGGATTCCCGACCTCGCGCCCCGCCGGGATCGCGTTGACCACCCACAGACCAACTGCTAAGCTGACGAACCGTTCGCCAGCCTCAAGGCGCCATGGTTTTCTTCAACTACAGCACCATGCAGATGGCCGCGAAGGTCGTGTACTACGGCCCCGGCCTCTGTGGGAAGACCACGAATCTGCAGTGGATCTTCGAGCACACCTCGAACGATTCACGCGGCGAGATGGTCTCTCTCGCCACCGAAACCGACCGGACGCTCTTCTTCGATCTGCTGCCGATCGACGTTGGCTCGATCGCCGGTTTCAGCACTCGGATCCAGCTTTATACGGTTCCGGGCCAGGTCTTCTACAACACCACCCGTAAGCTGGTGCTCAAGGGCGTCGATGGCGTCGTTTTCGTCGCCGACTCGCAGAAGCCCATGCTGCAGGCCAACCTCGAGTCCTTCGAGAATCTCGAGGAGAATCTGGCGGAGATGGGCCTGTCGCTCGACACCATCCCGCTGGTCCTGCAGTACAACAAGCGCGACCTGCCCAACATCCTGAGCGTCGAAGAGCTCGACGAGGCGCTCAATCGCCAAGACTGGCCGTCGCTCGAAGCCTGCGCCATCACCGGCGAAGGGGTCTTCGAAACTCTGAAGACCGTTTCGAAGCAAACGCTCCTGGCGCTCAAGAAGCGTCTCACCAAAGGTCGCCCCGAAACCTCGGGATCGCGACCACAGCCACCGACGCGACCGCGCGCTGCAGCACCGCCCGGTCGTCCGGCGGCGCCGAGACCACCGGCGCCTACACCACCTCCGGCTCAGAGCGCCCCTGCGCCCGCGGCTGCCTCTCCGACCGGGGCCGCTACGCCACCGGCCGCCGCACCACCGACCCCACGCCCTGCCCCGAGCCCGCCGGTTCAGGCGCCACCAGGCGCCAGCCCAGGACCCGCGCCCGCTCCGAAGCCCGAGGTCGCCCCGACCAGATCCGCTCCGGCCGCGGCCGCCGCTTCGTCGGACGACGAGGAGTGGCTGACGGAGGATCTCGACGTGAGCGCTCCCGCCGGCCCGGCCCCCACCGGCCTCGAGGCCCCGACCGTGACGGCAGCGCCGATGACGGCAGCGCCAGTGCCGGCATCCTCCCCGCCGCAAAGCGTTTCAGCGCCCCCAACGCTCATGCCGAGCGCTCCCGCGCCGGCGGCCCGGCCGAATTCGACCACGCCATCACCTACCGTTCCTTCAACGCGTCCGGCGGCGGCTTCCGCAACGCCCAAGACGACGAGCGGAAAGAAGAAGAAATCGAAGAGCGCCCGCAGCGCGATCGGCGGCATCGATGCGCTGGCCGAGCTTGAGAAGCTACGCAAGCAGACCCTGCGTCGACCCAAGACGTCGTCCACGGCGACCACCACGTCGCCGGCTGCGCGGTCGGCGTCAACCTCCTCTGCAGCGCAGACGGCCAGGACCAACGGCAGCCGCGAGATCCGACGCGATCTGGCCTTGGCCCTCAGCCGCGAAGCGCTGGGCCGGGCCCGGCGCTGCTCGCTCACCGTACAGCTCCACGACAGCGACAACCGCTTGCTCGAGGCGGAGAAAACGCTCTCGGTGGAGCTCGGGGACCATTCGTCGATCCAGCAGCTCCTTCTGCACTTGAGCATCGCCCTAAGCCCGGAGGCTTGATCGACCCGCGCGGCGCTCCATGAAATGCCCCTTTTGCTCCGCCAACAATGACCGTGTGGTGGACTCGCGTGAGAGCCGAGACGGCAGCACCATCCGTCGTCGGCGCCAATGTCTCGACTGCAATCGACGATTCACCTCCTACGAGCAGATCGAGGCGATTCCGTACCTCGTCGTCAAGGCCGACGGCCGGCGCGAGGAATTCAACCGCCAGAAGCTGATCGGCGGCGTCAAGCGCGCCTGCGAGAAACGCCCCGTCTCCGCCCGCGAACAGGAGGCGCTGGTCGAGCGCGTCGAGCGTGAGCTTCACGGGCGCGAGGAACGCGAGCTGACCACCCGCGAGATCGGCTCGATCGTGATGGACGACCTCCGCCAGCTCGACGAAGTCGCCTACGTGCGCTTCGCCTCGGTGTACCGTCGCTTCGAAGACGCTGGCGCCTTCGTTGACGAGGTGCGCAGCCTGATGCAGGGCCCGGCAGACGATGGCTGAAAAGGGCGGCGACGCGTCGGCCCCGGTCCTCGAGCTGCCCGCTCTGCCGGACGTCCTGCCGGTTCTGCCGCTCTCGGACGCGGTGGTCTTCCCGTTCGTCATCGTGCCGCTCTCGGTCGATCCCGAACGCGGCGTGGCGGCGGTCGAGAAGGCGTTGGCCGGCGATCGGCTGGTCATGCTGGCGGCGCGGCGCAACCCGCAAGTCGACGAGCGGTCCCTGGACGATCTCGAGCCGATCGGCACCGCCGGCTCGATCATGCGACTGCTCAAGATGCCGGACGGCCGCATGCGCATCCTGGTCCAAGGGCTGGTGCGGGCCGAGCTGACCAGCCTCAGTCAGGTTGATCCATTCGCCCGCGGCCGTGTTCGCCGGCTCGATCCCACGCCGCCCGATCCTTCTGTTTCGCCGCTCGAACTGGAGGCGATGGTGCGCAACCTGCGCGACAACCTCGAGGCGGCGGTTGGCCTCGGCAAGGGCATCTCGAACGACATCCTGGGCGTCGCCGTCGCGATCGACGATCCAGGTCGGCTTGCGGATCTGGTGGCGAGCAATCTGGAGCTCGATCTCAAGACCGCTCAGTCGGTCCTCGAGCTGACGGAGCCGGTGGCCCGCCTGCGCCGCGTCGACGAGCTTCTGCGCCGCGAGCTCGACGTTCTGCGCACTCAGCACCTCATCTCGGCTCAGGCTCAAGACGAGATCGATGGTTCTCAGCGCGAGTACTTCCTCCGCCAGCAGCTCCGCGCCATCCGCCGCGAACTGGGCGACGAGGACGAGCTCAGCGAGGAGATCGAGGGATATCGCCAAACCGCTCGAGAGCGCGGAATGCCCGACGACGCGGTCGAAGAAATGGAGAAGCAGATCCGGCGGCTCGAGCGAAGTCATCCGGAGAGCGGCGAAACCTCGATCCTGCGCGCCTCGCTCGACTGGCTGACCGACCTGCCGTGGGGCTTGTGCAGTGAAGACGACCTGGACCTCGCGCGTGCACGGCGCATCCTCGACGAGGAACATCACGGGCTGAAGCAGGTCAAAAAGCGCATCACCGAGTTTCTCGCCGTTCGCAGCCTGAAACCGGACACGCGCGGGCCGATTCTCTGTTTCGTCGGACCGCCCGGCGTCGGCAAGACCTCGCTGGGCCGCTCGATCGCGCGCACTTTGGGGCGCAACTTCGTCCGACTCTCGCTCGGCGGGGTGCGCGACGAAGCAGAGATTCGTGGCCATCGACGCACCTACGTCGGTGCCCTCCCGGGCCGCATCGTTCAAGGACTGCAGCAAGCCGGCACATCCAACCCGGTCTTCATGCTGGATGAGATCGACAAGCTCGGCGCAGATCATCGGGGCGATCCCTCGGCGGCGATGCTCGAGGTGCTCGATCCAGAGCAGAACTCGAGCTTTCGCGATCACTATCTCGGCGTTGCCTACGACCTCTCGAAGGTGCTCTTCATCGCCACGGCCAACCTTCTCGATCCGATCCAGCCGGCGTTTCTCGACCGCATGGAGATCATCGGCCTGTCGGGCTACACGGTCGAAGAGAAGCTCGCGATCGCTCGCCGTCACTTGGTGCCCAAGCAGCGCGAGGCGAACGGACTGTCGGCCGACGACCTGATCTTCACCGACGGCGGGCTGCGCAAGATCGTCACCGGCTACACCCGTGAGGCCGGTCTGCGCGGCTTCGAGCGCGAGATTGCCGCCGTCTGCCGCCAGCGTGCGGTCGCAGTTGCCGAGCGCCGCGACGATGATGGATCGCCCCTGCGCCCGCTGCGCGTCGACGCGCGGCGCGCAGCACGCGTGCTCGGCCCCGAAAAACATGCCTTGGAAGAGCTGCTTGCGACGCATCGCGTCGGCGTCGCCACCGGTCTCGCCTGGACGGCGGCGGGCGGCGACCTGATGCGCATCGAGGCGGTTCTCGTGCCGGGACGCGGTCGCCTACGGCTGACCGGTCGTCTGGGCGAGGTCATGCGCGAGTCCGCGCAGGCGGCTCTTTCTTTCGTCCGCGGATGGGCGGCTCGCCAGCCCGCCGACGTGCTGGCGCCGGAGCTGAGGACCTCAGCCGAGGATGCAGCGCAACGTGAAGGGCGCGTCGGCGACGACGATCTCTTCGCTCGCCACGATGTCCATATCCACGCGCCCGCCGGGGCGATCCCCAAGGACGGTCCCTCGGCCGGCATCACGATCGCGACCGCACTGGTGTCGGTGCTGTGCAATCGTCCGGTCGACCGCGAGGTCGCAATGACCGGCGAGATCACCCTGCGCGGCGACATCCTGCCGATCGGAGGCCTCAAGGAGAAGGCTCTCGCGGCTCGCGCCGCCGGCATTCGGACGATGATCGTGCCGAAGCTCAACGCCCGCGATCTCGAAGAGCTGCCGCGGACTCTCCGCCGCGCACTCGACATCCACCGCCTCG
>JBCBCF010000063.1:14466-17018 GCA_038530905.1 Acidobacteriota bacterium | reverse complement strand
GCCGCCAGCTCGACGAGTTCCGGGCCGTCAAAGCGCAAATTGATCAAGAGCTGGAGCAGCTGCGACCGCTCGAAAGGATCGACGCGGCCCGCATCGACCGCCTGCGCGACGCCTGGCGCTCGGCGCGCGACACCCGCAGGAGCCTGCAGGAGATCGAGCAAGAGCGCTCGGCGGCACGCACCCGACGAGACGACCGACGCGCTGCCGAAGCCGATGCCATCGACCGTCTGAAGGCGGCCGACAGTGTCGAGGCGGCGGCCCGAGTTGCCCTCGAAGACATCGAGGCGAGACGGCAGCAGCGGCTCGACGGTCGCTCGGACACAGAGGCACGGCAACGCCGCGACCGGCTGATCCAGCTGCTCGAGTGGCGCCATCGCCTCGACGCGCTCGATCTGAAGTCGGCTCGGCAGGCGGTCGAAGCAGCCGGCATCGCTGCGGCAGAGGCCGCTCGAGATCTCGAGACGCTCGCCGGCGAAGCGGCGGACGTGACGCGCGATCTCGCGCGACACAGAGAGCTGCTCCGTCTGGCCACCGTCGGCGCCCGCTACGCCCAGGATCGAGCCGCTCTCCGGCCCGGGGTGCCGTGCCCGCTGTGTGGCGCCACCGAGCATCCGCGCGCGCACGCCGGGATCGACGACACGGCGGAGCGCCAGGCGCTCGAGGCGGCCGAGGCGCAGATCCAACGGCTCGAGGATCAGCGGGACGACATCGAGCGACGACGCGTGGTCGCTGCTCGCAGCGAAGAAGCGGCGCGCGGTCGGCGCCGAGAGGCGGAAACCGCGCTCGAGGCGGCCAAACGGGATCGGAGCGACCTGCAGAGGCGGCTGTCCGAGCTGAACGAGCCGACCGAAGATCGTCAGCAGCTCGAGGCCGAGCGAGATCGCCTCGACGCCGCGCTGGCCGCGCTGTCGGCACTCGACGCAGAGATCGAACGGCATCGCCACGACGTGCAGACCGCCGCTCAAGCCCGAGCGGCGGCGGCCGCCGCGCGCGACGGTGCCGTGGAACGGCGTGCAGACGCCGAGCGCGAGCTGGATCGCCTCGCCGTCCGCGTGACCGAGGCTCGCGCCGCCCGAGACACTCATCGTGCGACGCTCCGCAACGCGATCGAGCGCGCCGCGCAGGATCTCGACCGCCCGGCGCCGACGGTCGTCCTCACAGCGGACGCGGATCGCGCCGACCCGCATGCCGCCGATCCAGACGTCGACGATCCAGACCTCGACGATCCAGACCTCGACGACCAGCACCTTGCAGATCCGCAGCTCGACGACGCGGTGATTCCCTGGCTGCAGGAGGTGGCCGAGGACCGACGTCGTCTCGAAGCCGCTCAGCTGTCCACGACGCGCCTGCATGATCTCGACCAGACGCTCGGCGCGCCAGCACGCGCGCATCTCGTGGAGCACGAAGCCAACGGCGCGGCGACGACGGGCGCTGAGACCTTCGATCTCGACGGTCGACTCTCTCCCGAGCAGCGGACCATCACGAACGTGGACGACGACGCAGTCAGCGCGACCGCCAACGCGCTGCGTCGGAGGCTCGACGCCGCCCGCATCGCGACCGACCGCCGACGCGCCGCGGCGCGGGCGGCGAACGAAGCCGCCGAGACCCGAGACGCCGTCGACGCGGCGCACCGTCAGGCGAGAGCGGCTGTCGATGCACGGCTGGCCGAGAGCGACGCCTTCTCCGACCTCCGCACGGTGCGATCCGCCAGTCTCCCGGCCACCGAGCGTCGACGGCTGCGGAAGGCCCTCGCCGATGCCGAGCGCCGGCTCGCCGTAGCGCGCGCCGACGCCGAGCGGTCGCAGGCCGAGCGCGAGGCGGCGATCCGAGACGGCGCGGATCACGGCCTGACGCCGGAGGGCGCTCGAGCCGCGGCCGAGTCCGACGCGCATCATCTCGCCTGGAGGGAGGAAACGCAGACTGCTCGCTCGCAGCGAGAGGCCCTGCGGACCGAGCAGACCGAGGTCGTCGTCACCCGTCGGCGCGACGACGACCAGCGCCGCGCCCGCGAGGCAGCGGGAACGGCACTGGACCAGCTCACTGCCGCCACCGCGGTGTCGGCTCGGCTGGCCGAGGCCATCGGCCAAAAGGACGGCGCGAAGTTCCGACGCTACGCTCAGCAGCTCACCCTCGATCACCTGATCGGCCTCGCCAACCGACGGCTCACGCGCTTGGCACCGCGCTACGAGCTGGCGCGCGCGCCGGGAACTTTGGAGCTGGCGGTGGTTGACCTCGAGATGGCCGACGAAACGCGGCCGATCACCACCCTCTCGGGCGGCGAGACGTTCCTTGTCTCCCTGGCGCTGGCCCTCGCTCTCGCCGATCTTCGACGCGGGGCGCAGCGGCTCGGGACGCTTTTCCTGGACGAAGGCTTCGGCAGCCTCGATCAGGACACGCTCGACGTCGCGCTTGCGACGCTCGAGCAGCTCCAGGCCGACCAACAGACGCAGATTCTGCTGATCTCTCACGTTGGCGCGCTGGCCGATCGGCTGGCGCATCGCATCGAGGTAAGAAAGCGGGGCGGCGGGCACTCGCGGCTATCCGTGCACGCA
>JBCBCF010000063.1:0-14456 GCA_038530905.1 Acidobacteriota bacterium | reverse complement strand
CCGGACGGCTGACGGCTCGTTTCCCCACTCGAAATCGACGTTGTTCAAATCTTCACTTGCCAGATATCGAGATGTATCGATAAGCTGATGCACCGACTGCTTTGTACTGGAGGAACCATGGACGAGACGACGCTCTCTCGCACTGCGCCTGTCGACGGCCGTTCGGACGGATCGGCGGGAACCCTCGATCCGGCGAGCCCCCTCGCCGCTCCGACCACCGAGCCCGAAAAACCGCTCTGCAGCGACGCTCCTTCCCCCGAGGTCGCCGCTAGCCGTCGCCGTCTGCTGTCGGCGGCAGGCGCCACGATGGCCGGAGGCATGTTGCTGACCCGTCGAGCCGGCGCCGCCACCCCGACGGCTCCGTGGGATGTCCGCCCGCTGCGGACGCCGGGGCCCTCGGCAGCGACCACGAAGGGCGGCGACACGCTCCCCTCGACGCCGTCGGCCGCCATCGTCACCCTCAACCGCCTGGCGTTCGGTCCTCGGCCGGGCGACGTCACCGCCTTCAACGGCCTCGGGGCGAACGACACCCAGCGGCTCGCCGCGTGGGTCGCGCAGCAGCTCAACCCCACCTCGATCGACGATAGCGACCTCGAGGCGCGCATTGCGCAGGCCGGCTTCGCGGTCTACGACTCGACGAACAATCCGAATACCCTTCTCGCTCGCCTGTGGGATTGGTACGAGAACGACAACGAGCCGAACGGCAACACGTCGAGCAATATCCCGCGCGACGAAGCGATCCGCGCCAAGCTGCTGCGCGCGATCTACAGCCGCCGCCAGCTCGTCGAGGTGCTGGCCGACTACTGGCACGATCACTTCAACGTCCATATCGAAAATTCGAGTCGGGTGCGCACGACGTTCCTGCACCTCGATCTCGTCATCCGGCAGAACCAGCTCGGTCGGTTCCGCGATCTTCTCGAGGCGGTGACGCGCTCGAGCGCGATGCTCTACTACCTCGACAACTACACCAGCTCGAACTCGGGGCCGAACGAGAATTTCTGCCGCGAGCTCTTCGAGCTGCACACACTGGGCGCCGAGAACTACCTCGGCATCATCCAGCAAAACCAGGTGCCGACCGAGAACGGCGTGCCGATCGGCTACGTCGACGCCGACGTCTTCGAGGCAACGCGGTGCTTCACCGGCTGGAGCTTCAGCTACGGCGTCTCCGGCGACGGCGATACCGGCCTCTTCCTGTATCGGCCGGAGTGGCACGATCGCTTCCAGAAGAACGTGCTGGGCCAGTTCATTCCGCAGGACCAGCCGGACCTCAAGGATGGCCACGACGTCCTTGACGCCCTCGCGTCCCACCCAGGCACCGGCCGTTTCGTGGCGCGCCGCCTGTGCCGGCGGTTCGTCTCCGACACGCCGTCGGAAGCGCTCGTCCAAACAGTCGCTTCCGTTTTCACGGCGCAGTGGCAGGCGCCTGACCAGCTCAAGCAGGTCTACGAGGCGATCTTCCTCTCCGACGAGTTCCGGACAACCTGGGCCGAGAAGATCAAGCGCCCGTTCGAGCATGCGGTGAGTGCGCTGCGCGCCTCGGGCTCGACGTTCTCTCCGAAGATGGACGACGGCGACACGCAGGACTTCCTCTGGCGCTTCGACGACACGGGCCACGAGCCGTTCCACTGGCCGGCGCCCGACGGCTTCCCGGACACGCGCAACGCCTGGCAGAGCATGTCGCCGATGGTGATGAGCTGGCGTCTCGCCGGCTGGCTGGCCGACTTCGACGACGACCAGGACAACCTGTTCATCGACGTTGTCGCCCAGACGCCGGGCAGCGTGCGGACACCCAACGAGCTGGCGGACTTCTGGATCGACCAGATCCTGAATCGGCCGATGACGCTCGCCGATCGCCAGGAGGTCGTGGACTTCATCGCCCAGGGCACGAATCCCGACTTCGATCTCAACCTGCAGAACTCGTCGACCGCCTCGCGGCTGCGCTCGATGGTCGCCCTCATTCTGATGTCGCCCGACTTCTTCTGGCGCTGAGCCTTCCGAGGAGAACGCAATGTCGATCACCCGACGCGGATTCATCACCGGCTGCTCGGCGGCCGTCGCGGCCTATGCCGGCACGAACTTCAACACCCTGGCCTTCGGTGAGCCGACGGGAACGAACGAGGACATCCTGGTCTCGGTCTTCCTGCGTGGCGGCATGGACGGCCTCAACTTCGTAATGCCGATCGCCGGCGCCGACCGCGGCCATTACGAAGCGGCGCGGCCGACGGTGGCCGTGCCGACCAGCGGCACCAACTCGGCCGTGCCGCTGAACGCGCAATTCGGCATCCATCGCGCGGCCAACACGCCGATCAGCGGGCAAAACCCGCCGGCGCTGCTCTATGACCTCTTCCAGGACAATCGGCTGTCGGTCGTGCTCGCGGCCGGCATGCACGAGGACAACCGCAGCCACTTCGACTCCATGAGCTTCATGGAGCTGGGCACGCCGGGCCAGCTGGCGACGGCCGACGGCTGGCTGACGCGTCATCTCCTGTCGGCCCAGAACCTGCCGCCAGAGATCCTGATGCCGGCGCTGGCGGTCGGCAACCTCCAGCAGACGTCGCTGCGCGGTTCGACCGACGCGGTCAACATGGACAACCCCGACAGCTTCTCGCTCAACGTCGGGCCGTCGCAGTGGCGCCAGGCGTGGCGCGTCGCGCTGCGCAACATGTACGGCGACGCGAACTGGCTGGAGCGCGCCGGCGGTCGAGCCCTCGACGCGATCGACATCATCGAGCTGAACAGCGACGGCGACTACACGCCGGAGAACGGCGCGATCTATCCCTCGGGCAGCCTCGGCCGCCATTTCGAGACGATCGCGCGCATGATCAAGCTCGACATCGGCCTGCGCATCGCGACGGTCGACTACGGCGGCTGGGACACGCACAACGGTCAGGGCGAGTCCGGCGGCGGCTACTTCTTCGGTCGCGTCCAGGAGCTGTCGAGCGCTCTCGCGGCGTTCTACACAGATCTCGACGGATCGGGAGCGAACGCGCTTTCCGGTCGCGTCACGGTGGTGGTGATGAGCGAGTTCGGCCGACGCCTGCGCGAGAACGGCGACCGCGGCACCGACCACGGGCACGGCAACGTCATGATGGTGATGTCGGGCAACGCCACCGGCGGCATTCACGGCCAGTGGCCAGGCCTCGCCAACGGCCAGCTCTTCGACGGCGCGGACCTCGAGGTGACGACCGACTACCGCCGCGTCCTCTCGGAGTTGCTCATCCGCCGCCTGGGCAACCCGAACCTCGGCCAGATCTTCCCGGGCTATGGCGACTACACGCCGCTGGGCGTCGTCACCGGCCCCGATCAGACGCCGATCTACGGCCCCGAGATCTTCAACGACGGCTTCGAGAGCGGAACCCTCGACGCCTGGGCTTGACCTGAGCCATCCAACGCGCATTGAGCGCCGAGAGCCGCCGATCCCGCGCCCGGGGTCGGCGGCTTTTTCGATGGCTCATCATGGCGAACGCGCCCAGATGAGCGCGACCCGAACGATTCCTTCCACCTGGCTTTGCACGGGACGCGACTCCCCACGACGGATCGCGTCACTCTGGCGGTGGCGTCGAACCTCTTAGCGCGAGTTGGAGAGCCTGAGACGGAGGAGCCGACAACATCTTGATGGCGGTTGTGTGGTCCGCACGGCCGGCGGCCGCTTGGCTAGCGGCTGAACGGAGCAACTTCTTGTCGACTTCATTGGTCAACCAGCGAGCTCCACCCACCCCGATAAGCATTGCACCGACGAAGGTCGCAAGCGACAACTCCAGGTTAAGGCTGCCGGTCGAAGACGCCTCCAGGCTCTGCAGCGAATCAGCCTGCAAGATCGGATATCTGGCAAGCTCTCCATACAGTCCCCAAGAAATCACCGCCGCAACTCCGCCGATCAAGAGGTTCCCGAGAAAACCTGGGCGGATGATCTTCGACTGATCATCCATCACCGCTTTCGGCAAGACAAAACCGTTATCGCTAATCAGAGCGTTCACGGAGCCTCCGAACGCCCCAGCGAAGAACACCGCAAGCATCAACCACAACATCGAACTCTCCTTTGCGAAGGTGCATCGCACCTGTACTCGCCCTTGATACCTTTAAGTGTTGCGGAGCGTCCAACATCGCAACCCGCGGGTTGACAAGCCCCTGAAACAAACCGACCTGAACGAACCCTCAGACGGACAAGAACTCACCTTTCCTGCCACCGAGCGCATCGAAGTGTCAGGAGGGAACCCAGATCAACAGTCTGCCTTCCCATCGGTCGCGAAAGGAAGGCCAGAATCCCACTGCTATCCTCCGCCGACGATGGCGGCGGGCTTTGGAATCTACACCTCGAATCGGCTCGAGGTGCTGGTGGAGCGGCTGGCCGAGGAGATGGCGACGGCGCCGCTTGGACCGTTTCAGCGCGACATCGTGGTGGTGCAGAGTCTGGGGACGGCCCGCTGGACGACGCTGGAGCTGGCTCGTCGGCTGGGCGTAGTCGGCGGGCTGTCGACGCCGTTTCCGGCGGCGTTCGCTCAGTGGCTGTGCCGACGAGTGCTCGACGGCGAGGCCTGGATCGACTCCGAGGAGATTCCGCGGCACGTCGAGGGCTCGGCGTGGAGCCGCGAGGCGCTCGTCTGGCATCTCTTCTCGGTTCTCGGCTCGATCGCCGACGCCTCAGACGGCGGCGGCTCTGACTCCGACGAACCGACGGTCGACGGAGCGACTCCGGTGGGCGCCGACGCGTCGCTCGCTCCCGTCGCGGCCTACCTTGCCGACGACCGCGACCAGCGCAAGCGCTACCAGCTGGCGGCACGGCTAGCGCGGCTGATCGATCGCTACCAGCTCTATCGCCCGCGCGAGCTTCGGTCATGGCTCGCGGGTGAACGTCCGGCGCACGATCCAGCACGCTGGCAGGCCGAGCTCTGGCGACGGCTCGTGGCGCGCTCAGGCGAGGCACCCTTCGCCGTCCGCCTCCTGAAGCTGATCGAGACCCTGCAGACCGCCGAGGAGGCCCCGCCCGGCCTGCCCCCGCGCCTGGCGGTCTTCGGCGCGCCGCATCTGCCGCCGATCCTCGTCGAGCTGCTGGCCGCGCTCGGGCGGTGGATTCCCGTGGCGATCGATCTCGTCAGCCCGACCTGGCATTTCTGGGCCGATCTGCGATCCGAGCGCGAGCAAACTCGCATTGCGCGCCGGATCGCGGCGCAGGACGGAGCGACCGGCGACGGTGTGGACGGCGAGCATGAGCGCTCGATGCTGCCCGACGCGCTGCATTTCGACGTCGGCCATCCGCTCCTCGCGACCCTCGGCCGCCAGGGGCGAGAACTCTTCGATCTCCTCTCGCGCCACGACGCCGAGGGGACCGCCTGGCAGCCGCTTGCCAATGTCGAGCCCGAGACGGGGCACGCTCTCGGCGCCCTGCAGCACGACATTCTGCATCTGGTGGAGCGCGGCGGCGTCGACGGCGAGCCGCCCTGGCCGCTCGATCCCGCCGATCGCTCGATCGATCTTCACGTCGTGCACTCGCCGATGCGCGAGATGGAAGTGCTGCGCGATCGCCTGCTCGCCGCCTTCGTGGAGCTTCCCGACCTCCGCCCGTCCGATGTCCTCGTGATGGTCACGGACGTCGCTCTCTACGGGCCCTATATCCAGGCCGTCTTCGGCGTCGAGAATGCAGACGGTGTCGCCCTACCGTTCGCCATCGCCGATCGCAGCGCCGGGCGCGAGCGACCGCCGTCGGAGACCCTCCTCGACGTGCTCGCGCTGATCGGCTCACGGGTCGTCCAGAGTGACGTCTTCGAGCTTCTCGACGTGCCGGCGCTGCGACGCCGGGCTGGCCTCGACGCGTCCGATCTGCCGTTCCTGCGCCGATGGATCGACGCTGCGCGCGTGCGGTGGGGCGTCGACGGCGCGCAGCGGGCGCGCGACTTCGACCTGCCGGCCGAGAACCAGAACACCTGGCGCCAGGGACTCGACCGCCTCATCGCCGGCTACGCGACCGGCGAGGTCGACGGTTTGGTCGCCGGCCTCGCGCCGGTGGCTGGCGACACTGTCGCGGACGCCGAAGCGCTCGGGCGGCTCGGCGTCTTCCTTGATGAGTTGTTCACCCGACTCGACGCGCTGCGTGCGCCGCGATCGCTCGAAGCGTGGGCTCGCGACCTGTCGGCTGCCATCGATCAGCTCTTCGAAGCCGGCGACGAGGCCGAAGAGCAGGGCTTGCAGATGGCGCGGGACGCGGTCCAATCGCTGCGTTCCGCGATCCCGCCGCATGACCCATCCGACGGCCCGACGGGCGATCGGCCGCCTGAGACGGTCGAGCTGCCGGCGGTCCTCGAGCACCTACGCGGGCGGCTCGAGCAGCCGGGTTTCGGCAGCGGCTTCTTCGACGGCCGGATCACGTTCTGCGCTCTGCAGCCGATGCGCGCCCTGCCCTTTCGCGTCCTCGCCGTCTGCGGACTCGACGACGGAGCCTTCCCGCGGCGCGACGCCGACCGCACGTTCGACCTCACCGTGCTCGACCGGCGCCTCGGCGACCGATCGTCGCGCGACGACGATCGCTACCTCTTCTTGGAAACGCTGCTGGCGGCCCGCGAGCGACTGCTGCTCTCGTACGTCGGCCGGTCGCAGCGCGACGCCACCGAACTCGAGCCGTCTTCGGTCCTCGTCGAGCTGTTCGAGACCCTCGATCGCACCTTCGACGCCGGCGACGGCCGGCCGGCCCGCGACGCCTTGACCACCGTGCACCGCCTACAGCCGTGGAGCGCCGCTTACTTCGACCCGGCCTCGCCGCGCCTCGAGACGTTCTCGCGCGAGCAGCACTCGGCGGCGAGGGCCAGCCTGGCCGAGCGCCGGTCGCTGCCGCCCTTTCTCGCCCAGCCCGCGCCTGGCGACGACACGCTCGGCAACGACGCGCTCCACGCCGAGACGCCCGCCGCCGCCGAGCCGATGGAGACCTCGCCGAGCGAGCTGATCCGCTTCTGGCGCCTGCCGTGTCGCACCTGGTGCCGCGACGCGCGCGGCCTGTTCCTCGATCCGCCGCCCGTCGCAGACGAAGAGGTCGAGCCGTTTCGACTCGACGGGCTCGATGCCTACCTGGTGCGGGCGGACCTGCTCGACCGGCAGCTGCGCGCGCCAGCAGACGACAGCCACACCTTCGAGGCCCTGCGCGCCGGCGGCCAGCTGCCGACCGGCGGTTTGGGCAGGAGCGAGGTGCAGAGCCTGTCGGCGCGCATCGAAGCGTTCGTCGAGCGTCTGGAGGATGTCATTGGGGGCGCTGCAGCCGATCTCGACGAATCGCCGAGCGTCGAGATCGACGGACGCTTCGCCGACGGCGGCGCGTGGACCGTCGCGGGCCGTCTCTCGGCCCGACGACTCGACGCCGAGACCCTCGTCCGCTGCCGCGCGGCACGCATTCAGCCTCTGGACCGACTGGCCGGCTGGATCGAATTGTTGCTCGCCTCGGCGACTGGCGAAGCGTCCACGATGCTGGTCGTGGGCGACGGCGAGACCCTGCGCCTGCGCGCTCCCGAGACGCCGCGCATCGAGGTCGATGACCTGCTGGAGGGTCTCCATCACGGTCTGCGCGAGCCGCTGCCGGTCTTCGCGCGCGCCTCCTTCGCCCACGAGGAGGCAAGACGTCGCGCGCAACGAAGCCAGCGTGCTCGGCCGCCGATCGAAGCCGCCCGCAAGGCGTGGGAAGGCGATCGGTGGAGCGGCCGCCGAGGAGACGCTGACGAACCGCACGTTCAGCTCGTCTTTCGAGGGCGCGATCCGCTCGCCGATCCGGCCTTCGCGACGTGGGCCGAGCAGCTCTGGAGCCCGTTCTTCGACCACCTCGAGAGCGAGGACACCGCGTGAGCGTCGCTCCGGAGGCCGACTTCGCGACGACGCACCGTTCTGAGCCGCCCGTCTTCGACCTTCTGGACACGCCCATCGAACGGGGCGTGACGGTGGTCGAGGCGAGCGCCGGCACCGGCAAGACCTACTGCCTGACGGGTGTCGTGCTGCGTCTGCTGCTCGAGGAGAGGGTCGAAAGCGTCGACCGGCTCCTTCTCGTCACGTTCACGCAGGCAGCCACCGAAGAGTTGATCGGTCGCGTGCGCTCGGCTCTGCGCGCGGCGCGGGCGGTGCTGGCCGGGGAACGAGCGACCGACGATCCATTCCTGAGCGGCCTGGCTGAACGCCACGGGAGCCACGGTGCCGAGATCCTGCGCCGGGCGCTCCTCGACCTTGACGAGCTGGCCGTCTCGACCATCCACGGCTTCTGCCGACGCGCCCTCGAGGAACACGCCTTCGACAGCGGCGCCAGCTTCGCAGACCGTCTGATCGAAAACGACGAAGAGCTGCGCCTGGACGCAGCGCGTGACGTCTGGCGGCGGCTCTTCGACGACGGCGCCGACCCGCTGCTCTGCGCCGTCGCGGTTGAGCAGGGCTGGACGCCGACGACCTTCCTTCGCGATGTGACGGCCTGGCGGCGGCACCCAAACACCGAGCTGCTGCCGGTGCCGCCACCGCTGGACGCCGCGATCGGCCTTGCTCACGACCGCTTGGACGCCCTCCGGCGCATCTTCGACGCCACGTCTCTGCTCGCTACCCTCGACGCCGCGCCCTGGCGGCCGGGCCGCGGTCATGACGCCAGCGGCGCGCGCCATGAGGCCGTCGCGCAGCTTGCCGCCTGGCTCTCTCCGCCGGATGGCACCGACGGTGGCCGGGCCGGGTTGGACGCCCTCCGTCGGCTTGGCCACCGCGCCTTGGCCGGGAGACTTCGAGATCCCGACGCCCTCGTCGGCGAGCCGACCTTGCGCGCGGTCGATGCCCTGCTGAACGCCCTCGACGCTCTCGAGCATGCGGTGCGCGGCGCGTTCCTCCGAGGCTTTGGCACCGCCTTCGAGAGCGCCAAAGAGCGGCAAGCGGTTCTCGCATTCGACGACCTGCTCGGGCGCCTGGCAACCGCGCTGGAGCATCCGGAACACGGCGCACGCCTTCAGCATGCCCTGCGCCGCCGCTATCAAGCGGCGTTGATCGACGAATTCCAAGATACCGATCTCGTGCAGTATCGGGTGTTCCGAGCGCTCTTTCGCGAGGGGCCGCTGATCCTCGTGGGCGATCCGAAGCAGGCGATTTACCGCTTTCGCGGCGCCGACGTCTTTGCCTATCTCACCGCGCGACGCGACGCCGACCGGCTCTACACCCTCGACCGCAACTGGCGCAGCGCACCCGAGCTGGTGCAGGCGGTCAACGCCGTCTTTACGACCGCGGAGCATCCCTTCGTCCTCGACGAGATTCCGTTTCTCGCCGTGCGTGCCGCCATGGCCGAAGGGAACCGTGGGCTCGACGGCGATGCCGACGGGCCGCTGTCGTGGATCTGGCTCGGCAACGGGTCGAGCGCCGCGCGCGGCGAAGACGCGGCGACACGCGCTGCCGTCGACGAGATCGTGCGGCTGTTGAGCGCCGACGTCCGCCTCCTGCCGGCGGACGCGGCGAACGGCAGCTCGACAGAGGCTGGACACGAGGCGAAGCGTCCGCTGCAGCCCAGCGACCTCGCGGTGCTGGTGCGCACCAACGCCCAGGCCGGGGCGATGCAGGCGGCGCTGCGTGACCGCGGCGTGCCGGCTGTGCTGGCACGCGCCGGCGACATCTTCCATACGTCGGAGATGGCCGAGCTGGCCCGTCTGCTGGCCGCCGTGCTGCAGCCCAACCATGCCCGCCTTCTGCGCGCCGCGTGCGCGACCACGCTGTGGGGAGACGATGCGGCGGCGCTCGAGCGGCTCGGCCGGGATGAGGTCGCGTGGCAGCGACGGGTCGAAGAGGTCGAGGCCGATCGCGAGCGCTGGCGGCGCGACGGCTTCGTCGCCATGATGCGCGGCCTGATCGACCGGCTCGGCATGCGCGAGCGCCTGCTGCGACTGGACGATGGCGAGCGGCGCCTGACCAATCTGCTGCACGCCGTCGAGGTGCTGCATCGAGCGATCCACGAGCGGCGCCTATCGGCGTCTGCGCTGCTGAGCTGGCTCGAAACCGAGCGAGCGCGCGATCGTCACGACCGCGACGCTTCCGAGCTCCGCCTCGAGAGCGACGCGCGGGCCGTGACCCTGGTGACGGTGCACCGTGCCAAAGGACTGGAGTACGAGGTCGTGCTCTGCCCGTACCTGTGGAAGGGGCGCGGGCGGGAGCTGCAGCCGCCGATCGATGTTCATCTCGACCTCGATCGCGTCGCGCTCGACTACGGCTCCGATCGCTTTGAGCGACATCGCGGCCTCGCCGAGGCGGAGGAATTGGCGGAAGACCTGCGGCTAGTCTACGTGGCCCTGACCCGCGCTCGGCGACGGACGATCGTGCTGTGCGGTTCGTACGGTCGGGGAGCTGCGCGCTCTGCCCTCGCCTATCTGCTCCATCGCCGCCAGACGGCGCGGGCGCTCGACGACCGATCGATCAGCGGCCGCGTCGAGCGAGCCGTCGCCGAGGCCCGGGCCCGTCAGCGCGCCTGGCGCGACGATCTCGCCCGCCTGGTCGCCGACCACCCAGGCACCATGAGCCTGCGCAACGCCCAGGGCGATGCGACGCCGCCGGTCTGGCAGCCGCCTGCCACTCGCTCGGTCCTCCTCGCTCCCCGGGCCGTCGACCCGTCGACGCTCGATCTCGAGCCGTGGCGCGTCGCCAGCTTCACCGGCTGGAGCCGGCCGGTCGCTGCCGCTGGCGACGAAGCCTCGCCGATCGATCGCGCTGATCCATCGTCTCCGCCAGCCGGCACGGCGGCGGACGCGGCGGAGGGCTTCTTCGCCTTCGCCCGCGGTGCGCGGGCCGGCAGCGCGCTGCACGAGGCGATCGAGGCCATCGACTTCGCTCACCTCCAAGATGCGACGACCGAGGCCGCCGTGAGGAGCGCCCTCGAGCGCCACGGTCTGGCGCGGGTCGACGATCATTCCAGAGCACCGTCTGCGGATTGGGATCCCGTCGAGGTCGCAACGATGGCGCTGCGTCGGGTCCTTTCGACGCGGATTCCCGGCGCCGACTTCGCATTTGCAGACGTCGCGCGGACGCAGCGCCTCGTCGAGTGGCAGTTCTGGACCTCGCTCGACGAAGCGGCTCCGGGCCGCTTGGCGGACGCCTTTCGAACCGCGCCGGGGAACCGCTGGAGCCGCCACGCCGACGAGCTCGGCCGGCTCACGCGACGCACGATCGACGGGTTTCTGACCGGCTTCGTCGATCTCGTCGTCGAGCACGCCGGGCGCTGGTGGATCGTGGATTGGAAAACGAATCACCTCGGTGATCGCGCGGAGGACTACACACCGATCGCGCTCGAGGCCGCGATGCGCGACCACCACTACGTGCTCCAGGCGCATCTGTACGCCTCCGCGCTCGATCGATTCCTCGCGCGGCGGCGTCCCGGCTACACCACCGAGCACAACTTCGGCGGCCTGATCTATGTCTTCTTGCGCGGGGCGGCCGGCGAGCCGGCGGGTGACGCGGCGTCGGCACTCGGCAAAGCGGAGAACGACCCGGCCACGAGCGACACGGCCGAGCCGGGAGGGATCACCGACCGCCAGCTCTCGCTCTTCGGCGCCGATCCGGGAGCCGAAACGTCGAGTCCCTCCGAGGAAATCTCCGGCGCACAGGCGGTGCCCGGCTGGTGGGTCGAGCAGCCCGCGGAGTCCTTGATCCGCGCGATCCAGGCGCAGCTCTTCGCGGACCCGACGAACGGAGGCTTGCGATGAGCCTCTGGACGGATCGCGTTCCCGTCGCGCCGGCGATTCCAGACGACGCGGCCGCGATCGACCGAGCGTTCGCCCGGCTGATCGAACGGCTCGGTGGCGATCCGCTGGTCGTCGCCTCCGCTGCCCTCGTGTCGCGAGCGCGCGGCGGGGGGCACGCCTGCCTGCGTCTCGACGATTGGGCGGATCGGCCGCTCGAAGCCGGCGGCCCCCCGCTGCCGCCCCTCGCCGCCTGGCGCTCTCATCTCGGCCGCTCGCCGATGATCTCCGGCGCGGAGGAGGCGAGCGGAGCCGACGCGCGCCCCCTCGTCCTCGACGGAGATCGGCTCTACCTGTTGCGCTATTGGCGCGCCGAAACCAGCCTCGCGGGACGGATTCAAGAGCGGCTCACGACGCCCGCGCCGACCTTCGATCGCGAACGCGCGGCGCGCGCCTTCCGCCGGCTCTTTCCGGAGGCCCTCGGCGCCGGACACACGGGCCCGGACCGCCAGGCGGTCGCCGCCGCGCTTGCGCTCGAGCGTTCGCTGACCCTCATCGCCGGCGGGCCGGGCACCGGCAAGACGACGACGATCGCACGCCTCCTGCTCCTCTTGATGTCGGCGACCACGGGTCGGCTGCGGATCCGTCTCGCCGCGCCGACCGGCAAAGCTGCGGCGCGAATGATCGAGTCGCTGCGACTGCAGCTCGCATTGCCCGAGGCGGATGCTGGCGAGCCATCTCTGGCTTTCGCTGACCAGCTCCCCCAGCGCGCCGCGACGCTCCATCGCCTGCTCGGCTACGACCCGTCGCGCGATCGGTTTCGACATGGCCGCCATCAGCCGCTGGCTTGCGATCTGCTGATTGTCGATGAAGCCTCGATGGTCGATCTGCTGCTCATGCATCGGATGTTCGACGCGCTGCCGCCACACGCTCGCCTGGTTCTGCTGGGCGATCCGCACCAGCTCGCCAGCGTCGAGACCGGTGCCGTCTTCGGTGACCTCTGGCGTGCCGCCGATCTCGACCGCGAGCGTCTTCCCGCGGAGGCCATCGATGCCGTGACACGGCTGAACCTGGCAACGGCCGGGACATCGAAGGAGCATGCCGAACCGGCACGCGGTGGCTTATCGGCCGCGGGCGTCGAGCTGCGCCGAACGTATCGGTTCGCCGATGTGCCCGCGCTGGCCGAGCTTGCCGCGGCGGTCCGCCGCGGAGATGCCGACGGGGCGCTGTCGCTACTCGCAGACCCGACGCACCAAGAGATCTCGCTGCGTCCCCTGCCCGCAGGCTCGGCTGACGTCATCGTTCCGCTCGACGCGCCAATTCTGCGTGTCCTGGAGTCAGCCAGCGCCGAGGAGGCTCTCTCCGAGCTGGCAACGTTCCGCATCCTCTGCGCGCGGCGGCTTGGGCGCTGGAGCGTCGAGGCTCTCGGCAAGGCGATCGAGCGGCGTCTCGTCGAGCACGGGCGGCTCGAGCGTGGGCAGACTTGGTATCCGGGCCGCCCGATCCTGGTGACCGCCAACGATCACGCGCTGGGGTTGTTCAACGGCGATCTGGGCATCTGCTGGCCGGACGCCGACGGGCGGTCCTGGGTCGTGTTCCCGACCGCTGAGCCGGGCCGGACGCGCCGACTGACGCCCGCCAAGCTGCCGCGCCACGCCACCGCCTGGGCGATGACGGTGCACAAGAGCCAGGGATCCGAGATGGATCGCGTGGCGCTGGTGCTGCCAGATCGAGATCAGGCGCTGCTGACGCGGGAGTTGATCTACACCGGGGCGACGCGCGCTCGGCGCCGGCTCGAGATCGTCGGCGACGCCGATTTGCTCCACCTCGCCATTCTGCGCGCAGGACGTCGTGCCTCGGGTCTCGCGGAACGTCTCGCCCAAGGATGATTCGGCGTCGAGGCGGATGGCAACGTCTCGAGCGAGACCCGAGGCGCCTGATCGAGCGGTGGATGTTCGAGAACCTCGACGAGATCCTCTCTGCCATCGAGGAGGCGAGCGACGTTCCGACGCGGGCCGACAAGATCCTGGCGGAGGTCGTCGCAGCATTCGATCGTCTCGCCGACTCCGGTGGCGCCGCTGGCTCCGTCGCGACTGGACGAGCGAGCACATCCGATGGACGATCCCGGCGCGGAGCCGCTTCAGATCATCCGAGCCGTCCACTCGGCGCGAGATCTCTCGGCCCTCTTCGGCTGATCGCCGTCACTCCCACTCGATCGTGCCTGGCGGCTTGCTGGTGATGTCGTAGACGACGCGGTTGACACCGGCAACCTCGTTGACGATGCGATTCGACACCCGCGCCAGCAGCTCGGTCGGCAGACGGCTCCAGTCGGCGGTCATAAAGTCTTCAGTTTCGACCGCACGCAGGGCGACGACCTGCTCGTAGGTGCGGGCGTCCCCCATGACCCCGACCGTCTTCACCGGCAGCAGCACCACACCGGCCTGGCTGACGCGGTCGTACTCGCCGCTCTCACGCAGCTCCGAGATGAAGATCGCGTCGGCCTGCTGCAGGATGTGGACGCGCTCGGCGGTGATCGGGCCGAGAATGCGCACGGCAAGTCCGGGCCCCGGGAACGGATGGCGACGGATCAAGGTCTCGGGCAGTCCCAATTCCCGCCCGAGCTGCCGCACTTCGTCCTTGAACAGGAAGCGCAGCGGTTCGACCAGCTCGAAGCCGAGCCGCTCCGGCAGGCCGCCGACGTTATGGTGCGACTTGATGACCGCCGATGGCCCCTTCACCGCCGTCGATTCGAAGACGCCGAGCTGCTCGCCCAGGGCACCCTCTACCCGGACGTCATCGAAT
>JBCBCF010000062.1:0-17153 GCA_038530905.1 Acidobacteriota bacterium | reverse complement strand
CGAGCAGGTGGTCGAGGATTTGGCCGTCCAGATTTCCGATTCGCTCACTGCCCAAGAAAAGAAGAAAGTTGCGATTCTTCCGTTCACGGACCTCGCCGGACAACGAAATCAACTCGGCCAGCTTTTGGCGGAAGAGTTGATCAATCAATTGTTCATTCGGAGCTCAGGACGCTTCGAGGTCGTCGAGCGGAATCGCATCGATGCGATCTGGGCAGAGCAGGAATTGGGCGCCGAAGGATGGATGACGGCGGAGGCGATCGGGGGCATCGGTCAGCTGGTCGGAGCCGATGCGATCCTGACCGGCTCGATCGCCGAGCTCAACGATCGCCTGCGGGTCAACGCCCGCCTCATGTCGGTGCCGGCGGGGCAGCTCTTCGCCACTGCGAGCACGTTCATGCTGAAGACGGGCCTCGAGCCGCTGCTCGATCCGATCGATGACGGGAGCGGCGGTGGCGGCAGCGGGGCCCCGAAGGCTCGCGCCCAGAGGGTGACGGTCAAGAATATCACGTTCGAAGTCGTCGGCTGCGAGAAGCAGACGAGGCTGATCACTTGTCGGCTTGTCGCGACCAACAACGACGTCGATCGCGACGTTCGAATTAACACAGCGGATTACAATCCTGGAACCTACCTCTTTGATCAGCAAGGGCGATCGTTTGCGTCACAATTTGTGAAGATTGCAAACCAAGAATCGGGCAGCTATGTGACGAGTCGGCTGATCACAGAGGTGCCGACCGCGATTGAAGTGCAGTTTCAGGGTGTTCCGTCGACCATCGAGTTCGTCAAGATTCTAACGATCGACACAAATCTGGACACGATCGAGTTTCGCGACATTCGTTTCTAGAGCGATCAGCGCTTCGGTCTCGGCCTTCTGTCGCGCCGTCGACGAAGAGAGGCAGCGCCATTGCCGAAGGGGCTCCTGTTCCCTCAGCCGAGCTTCTGAAGAACCGGGTGTCGCTTGGGCTGCGGGCGGTCCCGCCCTAGACTCTTTGCATGACCTGGCTCGCCAAGCTCCGATGGCCGCTCGCCGTTGTGCTCGTCCTCTATCTCGGGCTCGCCACGATCACCTACTTCGTGCAGCGCTCGGTCGTCTGGCCGCGGAGTCTCGAGGAGTTTGTCGATCGGCCGGTGGCTCCGGGCGCCGAGCTTGTTTGGATGGGCGAGGGGGACGAGCGCGTCGAAGGCTGGTTCTTTCCGGCGCTTGGCGAATCCGACCGGCCCGCGCCGGCGGTGATCTACTTTCACGGCAACAACGAGCTGATCGACCACTGCCTCGAGTTCGCTGAGCGGTACCCGCGCCGTGGTGTCGCTGTTCTGCTGCCCGAATACCGCGGCTACGGCCGGTCGGCGGGGCGTCCGAGCCGCGAGGGAGTGCGGGCGGACATGATCGGCTTTCATGACTGGCTGGCCGCCAAGCCGGAAGTCGATGCTTCCCGCATCGTCTTCCACGGCAGCTCATTGGGCGGTGCCGTCGCGGCCGATCTGGCGGGACATCGCGAGCCGGCGGCGATGATCCTCACCTCGACCTTCACCTCGCTCGAGCGGATGTTCTGGCGCTTCGGCATCCCCGGCTTCTTGGTCAAGGACCGATATCGCACCGAGGATGTCGTCCGCTCCGTGCAGGTTCCGACCTTGATCATGCACGGGCGACGCGACAACGTCGTGCCGGTCGCCCACGGCCGCGCGCTGGGTGCAGTGGGCGACCACACGACCTATCTCGAGACCGACGCCAACCACGACTTACCCCTCGACTGGCCTCGCTTTGAGGACCAGCTGCTCGACTTCTTGGCGACGCACGGGATTGTGTCCAAATCAGCGGTCGCCGACGGGGAGTCGGCATCGTGACGGGAGAACGCGACGCCGCGAACGTCCGCGTGCCGCCGCCGCTCCTCGTGCTCGCTGCGATCGTTGGGGCGGCCGGGCTGCAGCGTCTGTGGCCGCTCGCCCCGATGGTTGAGGTGCCTGCGGCACTGCGCCTGAGCGTGGGCGGAATGATCATCGCCGTCGCGGTGCTGGTGCTCGGAGGCTGGGCGCTCGCTCTCTTTCGACGCGGTGGCCAGAATCCCAGCCCGTGGATGCCGACGCCGACGATCGAGACTCGCGGGCCCTATCGCGTCTCCCGCAACCCGATGTATCTCGGCCTCGTGCTCGTCTGTTGCGGCGCCGCGATCGCGAAGGCCAATCTCTACCTCCTCGCGCTCACGCCAATCGTCGCGTGGCTGCTGCAGCGCCTCGCCATCGTGCCTGAAGAGACGTATCTCGAAGCCAAATTCGGAGAGGAATACCTCGCCTACAAGCGGCGAGTCCGACGCTGGCTGTGACGGCGGGCTCCGGCTGATCGACGAAGAACCGGCTGGCGACGACCGGAGAAAACCGCCCGGCAGCCGTTTGACAACCGGGCGGCTGCGGCTTCTACAGCCGCTTCCAGAAGACGACTTTGTCGCCTCCGGCTTCGTAGAAGTCGCGAATTCGCGCTTCCTCGACGAAGCCGTTGCGGCGGTAAAAAGCGCGGGTGCGCTCGAATTCTGGTGTCCCCATGGTTTCGACGAGGAGGATGCGGGCTGCACGCTCGCGCAGTCGGTCCTCGAGATCTCGCAACATGGCGGCACCGACACCGCGGCTCTGATCGACCGGACGCACGCCGATGGCGAGGAGATTCCACGTTCCTTCGGTCATGCGCTCCGGCTCGCAGTAGCCAAAGCCGATCGGTGGGCCGTCGCGCTCGGCGACAAACCACAGGTCGTCGGTGGTCTGATCGAGATAGCCGGTGATCATGGCGTCGAGCATCTCGGACGGAAAGAGGCTCGTGATCTCGGCGATCTCGCCGATGGTGGGTGTGTCGCTCGGCTGAGCCGGGCGAATGCGGGTCTGCGGAACGTCGTGGGTTGCCGTCAAGGTTCGATCCTTCCGTTGCGCGCCGCGGAGAACCCGAATCGTCAGGCGTCCGCGGCGGCGATCTTTGGGCGGTCCGACGGGCGCCTGCCCGCGGGACCCTCGAGATGTGCGCGCACGACGAACCAGCCGCGACCAGGCGGCGGGCTCGATCGTGAGACCGTCGAGGGAAGGGGCGATCAGGACGTCAGCAAAAAACCTCCCGCAGACAGGTGGGCTCGAGCACGAACCGCGCGGGCCATGTCAGCCCGAGGCAGGGAGAGCGAAGGGCGCGACGATCAGCCGCGCGAGCGCTTCTTGAAGCTCCATTCGAAGGTGAAGCGTGAGACCTCGGCGCCGTCGGGCATGCGGCCGACCGTCTCGGTGCGCGCGGTCGCGGCCTCGCCGGTGGCGAGGGTTTGGGCCACGGCCGCGAAGATCTCGTCGCCCTGAGTGCAGGTGAAGGTGGAGGTCTGCGTGGCCTTCTTGCCGAAGCTGCCTTCCATGTCGACGATCAGCATGGCGACCGACGCAGGGGCGCTCTCGACCGCCAGCATGCCGAGGGCACCGGTCGACATCTCGGCCGCCATCGCTTGGGCGGCGAAATAGGTCGAGCGGAACGGGTTCTGGGTCAGCCAGCCGTAGGGCACCGAAACCTCGCAGCGATGGCGGTCGAGGTGATGCACGTTGAGACCGGCGATGAAGCCCAGCGGCAGCTTGGCGAGCATGAAGCCGCGCAGCATCCACCGGTTGGTCATGCGTTTGCTCAGCTTGCTCAGCTTGGCGGCGTCGGGGGTGAAGGACGGCGGCGAGACGGCGGGCGACGACATCGGTGTCGACGTCGAAGCGGACGGAGCGACGGCGAGTTCGGCCATGGAAGTCTCCAACGTGAGGGTGTCGAGAGTGAGGAACGAAGAACTTGAGGTCGGGCGATCAGGCCGTGAGACGAGGCTGAAGCCGGTCGAGATCGGCGAAGCGCGCGATGCGAAACGAGGTCAGATCGATCCTGGGCTCGGCGCCGAGGGCCAGATCGACGATTGCCTCGCCGAGAGCCGGCGCGAATTTGAAGCCGTGTCCTGAGAAGCCAGCGGCCAGCGTCACGCGCGGGTCGTCGGCCCACCGATCGATGAGGAAATGAAGGTCCGGCGTCATCGTGTAGCGGCAGGTGGTCGTGACGATCGGCGTCATCTCAAGATAAGGAAAGCGGTCGCCCACGTAGCGGCGGACGCGTTCGAGCACCGCTGCGTCGGGCTCACCGCCAGCAGCGGGCAGTCCGTCCTCGGCCTCCCGGTGTAGCTGCTCGGGCGGCAGGATCGGCCCCGACCGGTGCCAGCCGACCTTGACTCCCGCCACGTCGATCTGCGGCAGGGCGTAGAACGGCAAAGCCTCGTGGTAGTCGATGACGACCGGCAAGGTGCCGGCGTGATGACCGGTGCGGGCTCGCGCAGACGGCGGAAAATAGGCGACCACCTCTTCCGACACGCGCAGCGGCAGGTCGAGGCCAAGAGCTCGGCTGGCGAAGGCGCCGCTCCAGCTTCCGGCCGCGACGACGAGGCGTCGCGCCGCGACCGATCGCCCGTCAGCGAGTCGCAGCTGAATTCCCGAGTCGTCGCTCTCGAGGCCCATCGCCCGACCGCTGAACCGGCGCGCGCCTGCCGCTTCGGCCGCCTGCCAAAGCGATCGGACGGCGCGGTCCGCGCGCACGACAGCCGCCGAGGGCTGGTAGACGCCGACGCTGCCCGGCGGCGTTTCGATCTGCGGCAGGTGGCGGCGCAGCGAGGCGCGCTCGTGCACCCGATGCTCGATGTCGAGCCGGTCGAAGGTGGCGAGAAGCTCGGCGACGATCGGGCTCGAGGCCGGGCCGAGGTCGAGCCCGCCGGTCGGGATCCATAGACTCTGCCCGGTCGTCGTCGCCAGCTCTTGCCACAGCGGCTCGGCGCGTCGCGCGAGATCGACGTAGACGTCCTCGCTGTAGGAGATCCTCCAGATCCTTCCGTCGCCGTGCGAGCTGCCGGCCGGGTGCGCGGGCTCGCCGGCGTCCAAAAGCGCGGTCGAGATCGGCAATCGATCGTTGGAGCCGCGGGCGGCGGCCCATGCCACGGATGCGCCAACGGCGCCGCCGCCGAGAACCAGCAGGTCGACCGTGGCGCTCATTCCGCGTCTCCGACGAGCGCCGGGTCGAGGCGCAGACGGTAGATCGCCTCTGCGGCGGCACCGGCCTCACGCCAGACCAGATGCACGAAGAGACTAAGTCCGTCGGGCGCCCAGGCCGTCCCGCCGATTCGGACGCCATCCTTTGCTCGAGCCGGGCCGGCGTCGGAGGCAGGATCAGAGAAGAACGTCAGCCGCTCGAGTCGCGCACCGCTCGTTGAGCGCAGCCAGAGATCCTGGGCGCCGACACGATGCGAGCCATCCCGCTCGGCGTCGCGCACGCCGTCGCTGGCCCAGACCTGTCGGTCCGCCCTCGGCACAGGCTGCAGGTGCGCGTTGTCGACGCCGATCTCGCCGATCACCACATGTGCTGCAGATTCGAAGTCGTAGCGCAGAACCGACGTGCCCCGGCCGTCGCGATGCAGACCGGTCAAGAACACGCCGCCGTCGTCCGGCGTGAACGAGGAGACCGCGAGCCAGCCCGGCCAGGGCGTCGGATCGGCGCGTTCGATGTCGTCGAGCTTCGGCAGCCCGCGGCGGACCTCGAAGTCGGCCCATGCCAGCTGCCAGTCGCCCCATCGGCCGCCGGTGCCGCTGCGCACCCGCTCGGTCCAGGCGAGCCGATCACCTTCGAACGAGAACCGCGGATCGAGCACCGCGCCGCCCAGGTCGCGGGCCCGGGTTAGGCGCCAAGCGTCGCGCCCCTGGGGGTCGACGGCCCAAAGCTCCGTGTGCAGACCGCGCTGCGGCCCCGCGAGCTCGAGTGCGTCGTGACGCCGCGAGGTCGGCAGCGCCTGCGCCAGCACGACGATCATC
Organism: Acidobacteriota bacterium; assembly: GCA_038530905.1. Classification (GTDB taxonomy): domain Bacteria; phylum Acidobacteriota; class Thermoanaerobaculia; order Multivoradales; family J023; genus JAUIJL01. Next base: position 11,318 of record JBCBCF010000062.1, on the reverse strand, counting down.
TCCCCCGACGGATGCCAGATCGGAGAGAGGACGTCGCGATCGTTGAACTCGTAGAGATCGCAGGTCAGGCAGCGCTCGAGGTCGCCGTCGGTGCGGCCGAGAAAGAGCGCGCGTCGGCCGTGATCAGCGACGCGGTCGTAGGCCACGAAATCGCCTTGGGCGGCGACTGCTGGTCGGCCGGCATCGCGTTTCCAGACCTCGATGTCGCGCACCCAGCGATGGCCGAGTTCGCCGCGCAGATGCGCCCGAACGATCGTGATCTTCGACGCGGGCGGCGCTTCGGTCGATAGCGGCTCTTCGACTGCCTGCGGCGCCGCCGGCGGCTGGTGGTCGTCGGAGGCGCTCGTTGGCGCTGAGGCCAGAAGCAGAAGTGCGGTGCCGGCGCGAACCGAAGCGCGGCCGATGAAAGCGAGGGCTGAGCGTCGGATCGTCACAATGCGGCACACTACCAGAGGGGCCAGGCCGATAAGCTGCGCGCCATGTCCGATGAGATCGTGCGGCCCGACCCACGGTATCGCCTACAGGTGCTCCTGCTTCTGGCGGTGATCGCGACGGCCGGCACCGTTGGCCTGTGGATTTTCACCCGGCGCCTCGAGGCGCTGCGCGCGATCGCCGAGCGAGACCCGCTGGCCGCCGGGCGAGCGGTTCGGCGGCTGGCGGACGCAGGATTCGTTCTTCTTCTGCTCTTTGCCGTCGTTCTCGCAGCTTCGTTCGCCTGGACGGCCTGGCGCACCTTGCGTGCCGGGCGATGGCCACCGCCCGGCGTTCGCGTGCTCCGACCGACGCCGATCCTCCGCGGCGGCGTAGCCCGGCGGCGAGCCCTCGGCCAGATCGTCTTTGGCATGTTCCTGGTGGTGGCGACCTGTCTTCTCTGGTGGCAGACCCGAGCGGTTCTCACCGCCATTCTCGACCTGCCTGGGGTGCAGATGGAGCCACCGTCGAGTGATCCAGAGCGGCGCGACGCGACCTCCGGTTCGCGAGCGATCGCTCGCAGCGTCGTGCCGGCTCAGCGCGCGGACGCAGCGTTCTCGGCCTGCCAGAGCGACTGCGGGCGCAGGTCGGTCAAGGCGTCGACGAGCCGTTCAGGATCGTCGTCGTGGAGCAGCGAAGCTCGGCTCGAGGCGCCCAGAAACCCCCGGTCTACGGCACGGTCGAGCATCTCGACCAGCGGACGGTAATAGCCCTCGACGTCGAGCAGACCGCAGGGCCTTTGGTGCAGGCCGAGCTGATTCCAGGTCAGCGCCTCGAAGAGTTCCTCGAACGTGCCGATGCCGCCGGGCAGGGCCACCAGCACGTCTGCAAGGGCATACATCCGATGCTTGCGCTCGTGCATCGACGCGACGATCTCGAGTGAGCTGAGGCCGGTGTGCGCGACCTCCCGCTGGACGAGAGAGCGCGGGATCACCCCGATGACCTCGCCACCTGCCGCCAGCGCGGCGTCGGCCAGCGTGCCCATCAGCCCGACCCGGGCGCCGCCGTAGACGATGCCGATCGATCGTCGAGCGAGCAGCGTGCCGAATCGCTCGGCCGCGGTCGTGAAAGCCGGCGTGTCGCCAGCGCTGGAGCCGCAGAAGACGGCGACTCGACGCAGTCGCCGAACACTGGGGGATGGTGCGCTCATGAGAGGTCTCCTGTCGTCGCCGATCGACTCAATGATCGACTCAGTTGTCGGTTGAGAGATCCGCGGTCGCGGGGGGCGCGTAGCTCGTGCCGTGACCGAACAACTCTCACAGGAGCACCTCGCATGCATCGTTCCTTGACACGGGCAGTCCTTCTGTTTGCCATCGTCTCCCTGGCCGTCGCCTCGACGGCTTCCGCTCAGCTGACCGAGACCTACCGCATCACGTTCACCAACATCACGCGCGCACAGGTGATCAGTCCGCCGGTCGTGGCGACGCACAGCATCCGCGCCAGCATCTTCAACGTCGGCGAGCCCGCGTCGCCTGAGCTGGCGGGTGTGGCCGAGGATGCCATGAATGATCCTCTGGTGGCGGCACTGGACGTCAATCCCGAGGTGCACCGAGTGCTGGTGGCGGGCGACGGTCCGATTCCGCCGGGTGAGTCGGTGACGATCGAGATCGAAGCGACGTCTGAGTTCCCGCGTCTGTCGGCCGTCGGCATGCTGGTGCAGACCAACGACGCGTTCTTCGGCGTCGACACGTTCGCTCTTCTCGGCGGTCCGTGGCGCAAGATCGTCATGGCCCCCGCCTATGACGCCGGCTCCGAGGAGAACAACGAGTTGTGCGCCTTCATCCCGGGCCCGCCTTGCGGCAGCGCCGGAGTCCGCGCGACGGACAACGCCGAGGGCTTCGTCTACATCTCGAACGGCATGCACGGCCTCGCCGACGACCTGCCGCCGGAGCGCTACGACTGGCGCAACCCGGTCATGCAGGTGACGATCATCCGCACGGCGACGACCGAGGGCTGATCGGCCGACCACCGATCTCCCAACACCGATTTCCCGTCGGCACGAAGAAGCCCGCGATCGCCCGATCGCGGGCTTTTTGCTTGCAGGAGGTTCGAGATTCAGTGCCCCGCTGAATTCGCTTGGCTGTTGATCTCCCAGCTGTAGTCGAGATAGCGGATGTCGGGTGCTGCGCCGGCGTCGAGGGCCGCCTGGAGGGGCTCGTTGAACTGCGCTGCCCACGCCAATTTCGAGTCGGCGACCTGTTCGAAATCGCCGCCGTACCAGTCGTAGAGCTTGGTCAGTCGGACGGCCGAGGCACCGTTCTCGTACTGTAGCCATCGATCGTGCGTGTGGCAGTAGATCGTCTGCTCCTGGAGCTGCTGCTCCAGCTTCTCAGCAGTAAACGCCTCGGCGCGCAGAGGCGGGCAGCCAACGCTGGCGCAATTCACGGCGAAGTGAATGCGCGGCTCTTCGAAGTCCGGGCGGATCCGCTCGTGCTCGATCTGGTTGAGAGTCAGCTGCTCGCCGGCGACATTCCAGGTTCGTCCGTCCCAGCGCTGGTCCGCGGGGATGTCGCGGATCGAGTCGAGCGGCCAATGATCGAGAATCAGGCGCAGGGTCGCGGCGTTGTAGGCGTTGATCAAGAACGCGAGCTTGGCGTCGCGCGACAGGGCTTCGAAGTCGGCTGCGCCGATCGCTTCGAGGTAGGCATCGAGAGCGGCACCCTGCTGGGCCAGGCTCGGATAGTCGACCCAGCCGTCGGCGTCGACGTGGGCGGCGAGCAGGGCGTCGAGCGCCGAATGATCGAAATCGCCGAGATCGGGATCCGCGGCGTTGGTCGCATGCTTTTCCTGCAGATCCACTTCGGGCGGCAAGCCGCACGCCAGGGCGGCGAGAGCGGCGACAACGAGCGCACCGGGGACAAAGCCGGCGCGGATCGAGAAACGTTCAGATGGCGTCGACATGGGACGTCCTTTCGAAATCGGGCGCGTCGAGCCGCTCGAGAGCGGTCTCTCCGCGCGAACCACGGGCGATCTGCGCCGAGCCTAGACGATCGGAGACGGGCGCGTGGGTAGGTTCTGCGCTTAGAGGCTCTAGAGTTACATCTTCCAGCTCGTCGGCTCGCGTGCCGCCGACACGCTTCCCGGCGCAGCGCCATCGAGCGACTGGTTAGGAGAGACCATGAGCGATCCCCGTTCGCAGCCGACCATCCGCCTGGGTGCCGATTCGATGCCCGCCCTCGGCCTCGGCACCTGGCAGCTCGAAGGCGAGGCTTGTGAGACCGCGGTGCGGCTTGCCCTCGACCTCGGCTATCGGCATCTCGACACCGCGCAGATTTACGGCAACGAGGCTGAAGTGGGCCGGGCGCTCGAGGCGTCGGATGTGGATCGACAGGACGTCTTCCTAACGACCAAGATCTGGAACAGCAACCTGGCGCCGCAACCGCTGCTCGAGAGCTTTGCCGCCAGCCTCGACCGTTTGCGCACCGCGTGGGTCGATCTGCTGCTGATCCACTGGCCGCATGCTGGCGTGCCGCTCGACGAGACGCTCGGCGCGATGCGCCAGCTTCAGACGGCCGGCAGCGCTCGCCAGCTCGGCGTGTCGAACTTCCCGCCGTCGTGGATCGAGCGGGCGCGTTCGCACGCCGACGTCGTCTGCAATCAGGTCGAGTACCACCCGTATCTCGGTCAGTCCGCGCTGATTGAGACACTCGGCCGCCACGACATGGTGCTTACGGCCTATAGCCCGCTCGCGCGCGGCGAAGTCCAGAGCGATCCGACGCTGCGCGAGATCGGTGAGCGGCACGGCAAGACCGCCGCGCAGGTCGCCCTGCGCTGGCTGATTCAGCAGCCCCGCGTGGCGGCGATTCCGAAGGCATCGAGCGCCGAGCACCTGGCCAGCAACGCCGCGATCTTCGATTTCACCCTGAGCGACGCCGAGATGGAGCAGATCCGCGGACTCGATCGCGACGATCGCAAGATCCAGCCGAAATTCGCGCCCGATTGGGAGCGCTGAGCCGACTCAGGAATAGTCGATCCAGACGGCGATGGCGATCAGGAGCGAGCCGAGCGCCCACGCCTTGAACATGAACGGCAGGATAAAGCGCAGCCACCGTTCGTAGGGAATCCTCGCCATCGTCAAGATGCCGATCAGCACGGCGCTCGTCGGCACCAGGATGTTGGTCAGGCCGTCGCCCATCTGAAACGCCAGCACCGCGACCTGGCGGTTGACGCCGACGAGATCACTGAGCGGCGCCATGATCGGCATGGTGACGTAGGCCTGGCCGCTTCCCGAGGGAATGAAGACGTTGCACAGGCTCTGGAAGAAGAACATGCCGATGGCGGCAAATGTACCGCCGAGCATCTGCAGCGGCTGGGCGATGGCGTGCACGATCGTGTCGGTCACCCGGCCTTCGTCCAGGATGACCAGAATCGAGCGTGCGAAGCCGACCAGCAGGGCGGTCGTCGTCAGCTCGGCGGCGCCGTTGCAAAAGTTGACGGCTGCAGTGTCCGCCGACAGCCGACCAACGATCGCCCAGGCAATGCCGAGCGCGAAGAAGATCGCCGACAGCTCGAGGATGTACCAGCCGTAGGCGTTGATGCCGTAGACGATGACGCCGAGAGCGATGACCAGCAGACCGACGATGACGCCGTGGGCGACGGTGAAACGGCGCTCCAGATCGGCGGTCCAGGCCGGATCGGGCTCGATGTCGGCAACCAGGCTGCTTGAGGGGTCCTCGCGAACGCGCCGCGCGTAGCTCCACACGTGGTGGATGCCAAGGGCGACGAAGGCGGCGGTCATCACCAGTCGGTAGCCCCAGCCGGAGGTCAGCTCGAGGCCGGCGACCTCCTGGGCGATGAGAACGGTGAAGGGGTTAATCACCGCCGCGCCATAGCCGACCCCGTAGCCGACACACAAGATGCCGATCGCGGTCACCGCGTCGAAACCCAGGCCGATGGCGAGGGCCAGCAAGATCGGGACGAACGGCAGGTATTCCTCCGACATGCCGATCGTGCTCGAGCCGACGGCGAAGACGAAAATGCCGCCGGCCACCAGCCAGCTCGGTCGATCGGAAAGCACCCGCAGGAGGGTGGCGATCGAGGCGTCGACGGCGCCGGTGGCGCGCAGGATGGCGAAGGCGCCGCCGATGATGAAGAGGAAGAAAATGATGTCGCGCGCTTCGTCGAGCCCCTTGGGAATGGCTAGGAAGAGCGATTCGAACCCGGGCCGATCTGCCTCGACTGAGGTGTACGAGCCGGCGACCACGACCTCCTTCCCTTTGGCGTTCTCGGCGCGCTGGAACTCGCCCTGCGGCAGGATCCAGGTGAGCAAAAGGGCCAGCGCGTTGATCGCCAGCAGCAGGACCAGGGTGTGCGGAACGCGGAAACGGGCCATGGGGACCTTTCGAGCGGAGCGGTCGCCTCAGGAGGCGAGCACGTAGGAGAAAACGAGGGGAGCGACGATGGAGGCGTCGGACTCGATGAGGAATTTGGGCGACTCGGGCGACAGCTTGCCCCAGGTGATCTTCTCGTTCGGCACCGCGCCACTGTACGAGCCGTAGGAGGTCGTGCTGTCGCTGATCTGGCAGAAATACGACCACAGCTTGGCTGGCCGGCGCAGATCCTGCTCGATCAACGGCACGACGCAGATCGGGAAGTCACCGGCGATGCCGCCACCGATCTGGAAGAAACCGACCTCGACGTCGCCAGCAGTGGTCGCCTCGTACCAGGCGATCAGTCGCTGCATGGTGTGCAGTCCCGATTGCACCGTTCGCAGGCTCGAGAGATCGCCGGCGAGATGCGACGCCACGAACATGTTGCCGAGCGTCGAATCCTCCCAGCCGGGAACGAAGAGCGGGAGATCCACCTCGGCGGCGGCGAGCAGCCAGGAATCGGCGGGGTCGATTTGGTATTCGTTCGCGAGCTCGCCGGAAAGCAGCAGATCGTAAAGGTAGCGATGCGGTGGATGCTCTTCCCCGGCGCGGTCGGCGCGCTGCCAATGCGCGAGCACGGCGCTTTCGATCTTGCGCATCGCCTCGTCTTCCGGGATGCACGTGTCGGTGACGCGGTTGAGCCCCTGCGCTGCCAGCTCGGCCTCGTCCTGCGCGGTGAGCGAGCGCCAGTCGGGAATCCGCCGATAGGCGTCGTGCGCCACCAGGTTGAAGACGTCTTCTTCGAGGTTCGCGCCGGTGCAGGAGATCGCGTGCACCTTCTCGGCGCGGATCAGGTCGGCGAGCGTGAGGCCGATCTCGGCGGTCGACATCGCGCCGGCCAACGTCAACATCATCTGATTGCCACGCTCCAGCTGGCCGATCCAGCCGCGTGCCGCCTCGATCGTCGTGCGCGCGTTGAAATGACGATAGTGGCGATCCATGAACTCGCGGATCGCCCCGTGGTTCGAGGTGGCAGCGGACGACATCGGCATCGAGCCCTCGCGAGAACGGACGGTGGCTCGCCCGAGCGGGCGAACTGGGTGGGAAAGAAGGAAATATAACAAAGGCCGGGTTTCCCGCCGCGCGACCGCTGCTAGAGTGCGCCGCCGCGTCTTTGCGACCGGATCTGAACCGCCCCTTTCCCGGCCCTGAGGAGATCGCGATGGCGACAGGCCGCAGTCGAGACCACGCCCAGCCGAAGGCACGCGGCCCGGCGCCGCGCCGTCGGCGAGCGAGCGAGCGTGGTCCTTGGACCCCGGACGCGGCGCGCCGTCTGTACGGTGTCGATGCGTGGGGACGCGACTCGTTCTCGGTTACCGAGCGCGGCACGCTGGCGATGGGACCGCTGCCTGGCGCAGCTCCCGACGCTTCCTCGACGCGGCCGATCGATCTCGAAAGTCTGGTGCGTGAAGTCGTCGAGCGCGGCATCGAGCCGCCGCTCTTGCTGCGCTTCTCGGATCTTCTGCGCGCGCGCATCACCATCATCCACGACGCCTTTCGGCGGGCGATCGACGACTACGAATTCAGCGGCGACTATCGCGGCGTCTACCCGATCAAGGTGAACCAGAATCGACTCCTGGTCGAGGATCTGGTCGAGAGCGGCAGGCCCTTTCACTATGGCCTCGAAGCCGGCTCCAAGCCCGAGCTAGTCGCGGTGATGGCTCTTCTGAGCGATCCCGAAGCGCTGGTGGTCTGCAACGGCTACAAAGACGAGACCTACGTCGAGACCGCGCTGCTTGCCTCGCGCCTCGGGCCGAAGGTCATCCTGGTGATCGAGAAGCCTGCCGAGCTGGACCTGGTGATCCGCGTCGCCGAGCGCACCGGCATCCGTCCCTGCATCGGCATGCGCGCTCGCCTGTCGGCGCGCGGCGCCGGGCATTGGGAGGCGTCGGCCGGGGATCGCTCGAAGTTCGGCCTCGGTGCGCGCGAGCTGGTCGAGGCGGTCGAAACGCTGCGCGCCGCCGAGCTGCTCGACACCTTCGAGCTGCTGCATTTCCACCTCGGCAGCCAGATCTCGGCGATTCGCAACGTCAAGGTGGCGCTGCGCGAGGGTGGCTGGCTCTACGTCAACCTCAAGCGCTTGGGCGCCCCACTGAGCTATTTCGACGTCGGCGGCGGTCTCGGGGTCGACTACGACGGCAGTCAGACCGACTTCGTGTCGTCGATGAACTACACCCTGCAGGAGTACGCCAACGACGTCGTTTCGGGCTTGATCGAGGTGTGCGACCCGGCAGGCGTCGAGCACCCGACGATCGTCACCGAATGTGGCCGTGCGACGGTGGCGCACCACGCCGTTCTCGTGGTGGAGACCCTCGGCGTCAGCGAGGTCGCGATCGGTCATGTGCCGGAAGCGCTTCCCGACGATGCCGAGGCGTCGCTCGTTTACCTCGTGGAGGCGTACCACGAGCTGGAGCCGGGCAATCTTCGCGAGACTTACCACGATGCCCAGCACTATCGCGAGGACTGCCTGAACCTCTTCAACCTCGGCCGGCTGTCTCTCGAACAGCGGGTGTTGGCGGACGACGTCTTCTGGGCGATCTGCCGCAAGACCCGGGATCTTGTCCGCGACTTGCCCTACGTGCCGCCTGAGCTGCAGGGGATCGAGGCGGCTCTGGCCGATACCTATTTTTGCAACTTCTCGCTGTTCCAGTCGCTTCCCGACTCGTGGGCGATCGATCAGCTCTTCCCGGTGGTGCCGATCCATCGTCTCGATGAGCGACCGACCCGACGCGGCATCCTCGCCGACATCACCTGCGACTCGGACGGCAAGATCGATCGCTTCGTGCGGTCGCACCTGGAAAACGGCGCCGAGGCGAATGAAGTGCGACCGGTGCTCGAGCTTCACGAGCCGCGCCCCGCTGAGCCGTACTATCTCGGCATCTTCCTGGTTGGCGCGTATCAGGAGATTCTCGGCGACCTCCACAATCTCTTCGGCGATACGAACACCGTCCACGTGTCGCTTGAAGATGACGACTACGTGATTGATCACGTCGTCGCTGGTGACACCGTGCAGGAAGTGCTGGCTTACGTCGAATACCAGGCCGAGGATTTGGTGGCGCGGGTTCGTCGCTTGGCTGAGCGGGCGATCCGGCGCAAGAGCTTGCGCCGCGAGGAGGCGCGCGATCTCCTCCGCCGCTACGAGCGCCTCTTGGCCGGCTCGACCTACCTCGAGACCGGCTCGCCCGAAGGAGGCGGTGGTCCCGCCTGACCTTCAGGGGCTGTCGCTCAGCGCACGGGGTTCGGGCCCCTCACCTCGGCCTCGTCAGCGTCCACCTCGTCCGTCGACACGAGCGGTGACGGCGGCAGATCGACCGGCGGCAGGTCGGTGCCGCCCTCCAGCAAGAAATGGTCGAACCAGCGCAGGACGCGGCGCGAGTAGTCGTACCGCGACGCCGCTCGGCGGTTGCCATGTCCTTCGTCGGGGTAGCGGACGTAGCGCACCGGCACGTTGCCGAGCAGCTTCAGCGCACGATAGAGCTGGAGGCTCTGCGACGGATGCACCCGCGTGTCCTCCTGGCCATGCGCGATGAGCAGCGGCGTCCGTGACTGCTCGGCGTAATACAGCGGGCTGCGCTCGAGATTGAACTGCCACTTCGTCCACGGCTCGACCAGCGTGTGGACTTCGATGTCCTCGTACGGAATGTCGGTGGTGAACGGCTTCGAGAGCTTGTTCGAGATGCCGACGAACATGACGCCCGCGGCAAAGCGCTCGGTGTAGAAGGTCGAGCCCCAGGCGGTGGCGTAGCCGCCGTAGGAACCACCGGTGATGCCGACGTTGTCGGGATCTGCGACGCCGATCTCGATCAAGTGATCGACCGCCTCCGCCAGATCCTGAAACTCTTTGCCCGCCGCGTCCTGCTGGCCGGCTTTCGAGAACGCTACGCCGCGGCCGGTCGAGCCTCGATAGTTGGGGTAGAGCACCGCATAGCCGCGGGCCGCCGCCGACTGGCCGGGGCGTGAGTAGTTGGTCAACCAGCCGTTGCGATCGTGCGCTTCCGGGCCGCCATGCACCATCAGGAGCAGGGGCGCCGGTCGCTGACCGTCGAGTGGGTGGATCAGCACGCCCTCGATCTCGAGACCGTCGCTGGCGGTCCAGCGGATCGTCTCCTGTTTGCCCAGCGCGACATCGGCGAGCCACGGGTTGCTGTTGGTCAGCCGGCGCGGCGCGCCGTCGTCGAGGAGATACACCTCGTCCGGATGCTGCGGCGTCTCGCCGATCATGGCGACGGTGCCGAGGAGACCGCGCGCGAGATCCGTAATGACCGGCGCCCCGTCACCCGAGGAGAAGACATCGCGGCGCGAGCCGTCGAGGTCGATCTCGGCGACCGTGGTTTCCGTGCCCAGCTCGAGCAGCGCCAGGAGCGTGTCGTCGTCGGTCCAAACGAAGTCGGCCACGTGGCCCTCGAGTCCCGGCAGCAGATCGCGCGGCGTCCCGCCCGTGGCGGTTGGCACGACGGCGAGGCGGCCGTCCGCCGGGTCGTTGCGATCCTCGACGGTGATCATCGCCAGGGTCTCGCCATTCGGCGACGCGGCGAACGAGCCGAGCTTGCCGACGTTGTCGATCCGCGCCAGCGTCTCGCCGCTGTCGGCGGCGATCACCTGAAGCTGTCGGCGGACATAGCGATCGTCGATCAGATTTCGCGGCTGGACCGCGACGGCCAGACGCCTGTTGTCGACCCACGCCACGCCGCCCACCGAGTCGGCGCGTTCGAGATGACGGGGCTCCGAGGCGCCGTCGTCGTCGATCGCCGGCGCGCTGGGGTCGGCCGGCGCGGGGTTCGCCTCGGGGATGCGGATCAACCACAGCTCGGAGGCGGGAACCTCCTCCTCGAAGATCTCCTGGTCGAATCCAAGCTCGCGCCCGTCGACTCGCTCGTCCGGCTCCTCGGCTCGCGCGCGGAATGCGATCGTCCGTCCATCCGGCGATACTTCGAAGCTGTCGATGTCGCGATCGAACGACAGCAGGCGAAAGGCCTCACCGCCGGTGGTCGGCAGCGCGTAGACAGACCGTGTGGTGTCGTCGCCGCGCCGGCCGAGGAAGAGCAGATGTCGGCCATCGCGCATCCAAACGACCCCGCGCGGGCTCTCGGACCGCACCCAGGCGCGCGACTGGCCGTTCTCGACGTTGACCATGTGGAGCTCTCGCCAGGCGGACCCATTGTCGTCGACGCCGATTTGGCGCGGCACGGAGAGGGTGTAGGCGATCGCCGAGCCGTTGGGGGAGACAACGGCGTTCGAAGCGTGGCGCAGGGCGGCCAGTCGCTCGAGATCGAGACCAGAGTCCGCGACGCCGGCGGAGGCGATGAGGGCGGATGCAAGGCAGGCGAAGACGAGGCGCATCGAAGGAGCTCCTGAGCGGGCGGTGAGCGTGGGGAGGAGATCGGGCGGCTGAACTATATCGAGCGGTCCGCCGGCGGCTTGCGCGCCGGCCGCGACGCGTCACGATGGCGATCGCCGCCACCGGATGGCGGGGGTTCG
>JBCBCF010000061.1:0-17173 GCA_038530905.1 Acidobacteriota bacterium | reverse complement strand
TCGACCCGCTTGGCGGCTGTGTTGTCGGGGGCCGGATCCGCCGACAGCGTGAGGTTCTCGTGGTCCAGAACGGCGGGCGCCGCGATGGCCAGCAAATCGCAGCCGAGATCGGCGGCGCAGCGGGCGGCGTCCGGGCCGTCGGCGGGCGGTGCCACGATCACGCCGTCGAAGCCCAGCTCTTCGCGTAGCCGAGCCACCCAGGCCTCGGCCCGTTCAGGGAAGAGCGGAGCGGCGAGAGCCACGACTTCGACGCCCTTGCCCAGCAGCTGGCCAAGTGCCTGGATCGAGCGGTCGGTGGCCGCCGCGGCGGCCGGGAGCGTTGGCGCCACCGGCACTCCGGCCGCCTGGGCGCCATCGATCCATCCCGCGAGGACGGCGACGCGATCGTTCGTTCGGCCGTCGTCCGTAGCGGAGCCCAGCGCCGTGTGGAGCGATGGGCCCACCAAAAGCGATAGGCCAAGCGTCCGAGCGAAGCGGCCGACCTCGAGGCCGACCATGGTTGCCTCGAACGCCTCGAAGTCGCTGGTGAGGAGCGCCTGGAGGCCATGTTCCGCCGGAAGATCGGCCAGGTGGACGATCGGCTCGACCTCGGCCGCGGCCAGTCGAGCCGGCTCGCCGGCGCCCCGGCCATGCTGAGCGAGCGCCGCGGCGCCGCGCGCCGTGTTGGCGTCCGCCAGGGCTTCGCCGCGTAACCAAACGCCGGCCGACGGCGTTAGCCGATCGGGCGCGAGACCCGGGCGATCGAGGACGAGGAGCAGCCGGGAAGCGTCAAACATCGAGTCTTTCGTTCGCATTGAGGTGGCGACGGAGTGTCGCGGAGCGATGACTTGTGGTCGAATTCAGCTGGGCCTGTGATGACCGAACCCCTCGACACCACGTCTCTCGACGCGACCTCGACCGGCGCCGATGCCGCGGCGGAGCGCAAGCGTAGCGGAGGCGACGACCCGCCGCTCGGCTCGGTCGTTTTCCGCGCCCGCGGCGTGACGAAGGTCTACGACATGGGCGAGGTGCAGGTGCACGCCCTGCGCGGGGTCGACCTCGATCTCTACGCCTCGGAGCTGGCCGTGCTCCTGGGGCCGTCTGGAAGCGGCAAGTCGACCCTGCTCAACATTCTGGGGGGCCTCGACGTGCCGACCGCCGGGCGGGTCGAGTATCGCGGCGGTGAGCTGACCGCCGCCACCGAGCGCGAGCTGACTCAATACCGTCGCGATCACGTCGGCTTCGTCTTCCAGTTCTACAACCTGATCCCGAGCCTGACCGCGCGCGAGAACGTCGCGCTGGTGACCGAGATCGTCGCCGATCCGCTGCGGCCGGAGGAGGCGCTCGATCTCGTCGGGCTGAGCGATCGCCTCGACCATTTTCCGGCGCAGCTCTCGGGCGGTCAGCAGCAGCGGGTGGCCATCGCCCGCGCGATCGCCAAGCAGCCCGACGTGCTGCTGTGCGACGAACCGACCGGCGCGCTCGATATTTCGACCGGCGTTTTGGTGCTCGACGCTCTCGAAACCGTGAATCGCGAGATGGGCACGACGACGGCCGTCATCACCCACAACGCGGCGATCGCGGACATGTCGGATCGGGTCGTGACGCTGGCGGACGGCCGGATCGCCTCGGTGCGTCGCCACTTCGACAAGCTGCGGCCGTCGGACCTCGTGTGGTGAGCGCGCTCACGCGCAAGCTGCTGCGCGACCTGTGGCAGATCAAGGGCCAGGCGCTGGCCATCGCGGCGGTCATCGGCACCGGCCTGGCGATGTTCGTCGCGTATATGTCGACGTTCGCCTCGCTGCAGGAAACGCAGCAGGCCTATTACGCACAGAATCGATTCGCCGACGTCTTCGCCAACTTGAAGCGCGCGCCGGATCGCCTGGAGGGCGTGCTCGCTGAGATCCCCGGCGTGGCGGCGGTCGCCACCCGAGTCGTCGTGGAGGTCAACCTCGAGGTGCCCGACGAGGTCGAGCCGGTGACCGGCCGCCTGGTGTCGATTCCCGAGATCGACCGACCGACGCTCAACGACGTGACGCTGGTTTCCGGGCGCTACCCCGAGTCCGATCGTCCCGACGAAGTGCTGGTCAACGAGGCGTTCGCGCTGGCGCGGGGCGCCGGGCCGGGCGACGAGATCGCGGCGATCATCAACGGCCGGCGGCGCGAGCTCGAGATTGTCGGCGTGGCGCTGTCGCCCGAGTACGTCTTCACCATGCGTCCCGGCGAGCTGCTGCCCGACGACTCCCGCTTCGGCATCTTCTGGATGGCGCGCGATGCTCTCGCCGCCGCCTACGACATGGAGGGCGGTTTCAACGACGTTGCCCTGGCGCTCGAGCCGACCGCCTCGGTCGACGACGTGATCCGTCGGCTCGACGACGAGCTGGCGGTGTACGGCGGCCTCGGCGCCTTGCCGCGCTCGCTGCAGATCTCCGACTGGTACCTCTCGGCCGAGCTGAGCCAGCTTCAGGGCTTCGGCACGATCGTGCCGTCGATCTTCCTCGGCGTTGCGATCTTCTTGCTCAACGTGGTGATGACGCGCATCGTCACGGTGCAGCGGGAGCAGATCGCGGCGCTCAAGGCGCTCGGGTACCACGATCGCGAGGTCGGCCTGCACTTTGCGCTCTGGGGGCTCGCGATCGCCGCTGTCGGCACGGTCGGCGGCCTGGCCTTCGGCCGCTGGCTGGGCGCCGGCATGCTCGGCCTCTACAACAGCTTCTACCGCTTTCCGATCCTCGCCTTCCACCTGCCGACGGGTGTCGTCATGGCTGCCGTGGCGGTGGCGATGGTCGCGGCGCTGATCGGCTCGGCGAGCGCGGTGCGCTCGGCCGTCCGCCTGCCGCCTGCCGAGGCGATGCGCCCGGAACCGCCGGCTCGCTTCCGACGCTCCTTGGTCGAGCGCTTCGGCCTCGGCCGGATTCTGCCGCAGCCGGCTCGCATCGTGTTGCGCAACCTCGAGCGGCGGCCGGGGCGCGCCTTCGCCTCGATCCTCGGCGTCGGGTTCTCAGGCGGCCTGCTGATCATCGGCCTGTTCTTCTTCGACGCCATCGACGAGATCATGCGCATGCAGTTCGAGCGCGTCGAGCGGCACAACGTCACCATCAACTTTTTCGAGCCGCGCGGCTCGGCGGCCGCCTTCGAGGTCGAGCGCCTGCCGGGGGTGATCGGCACCGAGCCGGCGCGCGACGTGGCTGTGCGTCTGCGCCATGGCCACCGGCATCGACGAACCGCTCTCCTCGGTCTCGACGAAGACCCCTGGCTTCGCCGGGTCGTCGACACAGAAGATCGCGCCTACAGGCTGCCGGCCGGCGGATTGCTGCTGTCGACCAAGATGGCCGAGGTGCTGGGCGTCGAGGTTGGCGACCGGGTGGTGGTGGAAGTTCTGGAGGGCCGTCGCCCACGGCGCGAGATCGAGGTCGCCTCGCTGGTCGAGGAATACATGGGCACCAACGCCTATGTCGAGATCGACACGCTGCATCGCCTGATGCGCGAGGCGGGTGTGCAGTCGGGGGCGTATCTCCTGGTCGACCCACTGCACCAGGAGGCGCTCTACCGGCGCCTGCGCGAGCTGCCGGCGGTCGCCGGCGTCAAGCTGAAGTCGGCCGCCATCGAGTCGTTCCGCAAGCAGATGGACGAAACGATGGGCATCTTCATCGGCTTCAATATCCTCTTCGCCTCGATCATCACCTTCGGCGTGATGTACAACGCAGCGCGCGTCACCCTCTCGGAGCGCAGCCGCGAGCTGGCGAGCCTCCGCGTCCTCGGCTTCACGCGCGGCGAGATCTCTTTCATTCTGCTCGGTGAGCTCGCGGTCGTCGTGCTGCTGGCGCTGCCGCTCGGCGCCGTGATCGGGCACGCGATGGCCGGTTTCATCGTCACCATGTTCAACACCGAGCTCTATCGCTTTCCGTTGGTCGTCTCGCGCCGCAGCGTGGCGACCGCGATGCTGGTCGTGGTCGGTGCCGCCGTCGTATCGTCGTTGGTGGTGCGTCGGCGGCTCGATCATCTCGACCTCGTCGAAGTGCTGAAGACCCGGGAGTGAGCCCATGACCTCGTCCGAATCCCGTCCCGCCTCGCGCAAGAAAGCGACGGGCCGCTTCCGGCGCTGGCTGTTGATTGCCGTCGGCGTCGGCGCTCTCGCCCTGCTGGTTCTGGCCCTGCGCGACACGCCGACCCAGGTGGAGTTCGCCACCGTCACGCGGGGCCCGTTCGAGGTCATCCTCGACGAAGAAGGCGAGACGCGGGTGCGCGATCGCTACACCGTGTCGGCGCCTCTGGCCGGACGCGCGCGACGCATCGAGCTGGAACCTGGCGATCCGGTGCGCGCCGGCGAAACGGTTCTGGCGACCTTCGTGCCGGCCGATCCGACGCCGCTCGACGCGCGCTCGCGGGCCGAGGCACGGGCGCAGGTGCGCGCGGCGGAGGCGGCCCTCGGTCGCGCGCGCGCCGATCGGGAGCGGGCGGTGGCCGAGCTGGAGCTGGCCGAGACCGAGCGCCGCCGCATGACCCGCCTCGTCGAGGACGAGGTGGTGTCCCGCGAGCGCTTCGATGCCGCCGACGTGACGGCGCGGACTCGGCGCGAGGCGCTCGAGGCCGCGCGCTTCGCGGTGGCGACGGCGGTCGGCGAGCTCGAGGTGGCGCGCGCACGGCTGCTGCAGGGGCAGGCGGCCGACGGCGAGGCGATCGAGCTGCTCGCGCCGATCGACGGGGTCGTGCTGCGTCGTCTTCGGGAAAGCGAGGCGGTGGTGGCGGCCGGCGAGTCGCTGCTCGAGATCGCCGATCCGCGCCAGCTGGAGATCGTCGTCGACTTCCTGTCGACCGACGCCGTCCGCATCGCCTCCGGGATGCCCGTGCGCATCGAGCGGTGGGGCGGAGATCGCACGCTCGAGGGCTCGGTGCGGCGCGTCGAGCCGTCCGGCTACACCAAGATCTCGGCGCTGGGCGTCGAGGAGCAGCGGGTCGACGTCGTGGTCGACTTCGACGACCCGCGCGCCGCCTGGGAGGCGCTCGGTGACGGATTCCGCGTCGAGGTCGTGGTGGTCGTCTGGCAAGACGACGATGTTCTGCAGGTGCCGAGCGGCGCGCTGTTTCGCGACGGTGGTGCTTGGCACGTCTTCGCCGTTGCCGACGGCGCGATCGAGCGGCGCGCGGTCGACGTTGGCGCGCGCCAGGCGCTCACGGCGCAGATCCTCGGCGGTCTCGATGAGGGTGAGACGGTTGTCCTCTTTCCGCCCGACGGCCTCGAGTCGGGTGCCGCCGTCGAGCCGATCGACTGAGGCGGTCCGGCCTCGCGCCGCGTGCTCCGTCCGGCCTTGCGCCGTTTGCTATTGTCGGCGGCCGTCGCGGCCACGGCGCGCCCGCCGCCCCGAACTCTTCGATCCAGCCCGACGACAGATCCCGCTCGACAACCGATGAAGCTTCAAGACGCCGTGGCGAGGCGACGCACGTTCGCCATCATCTCGCATCCGGACGCCGGCAAGACGACGCTCACCGAGAAGCTGCTGCTCTTCGGCGGCGCCATCCAGATGGCCGGTGCCGTCAAGGCGCGCGGCGAGCGCCGCCGCGCACGCTCGGATTGGATGAAAGTCGAGCGCGAGCGCGGCATCTCGGTGTCGGCGTCGGTCATGACGTTCGAGTACCGCGACTGCATCTTCAATCTGCTCGACACGCCGGGCCACGAGGATTTCAGCGAAGACACCTACCGCACGCTGACCGCCGTCGACTCGGCGGTGATGGTGCTCGACGCCGCCAAAGGCATCGAGGCGCAGACCCGCAAGCTCTTCGAGGTCTGTCGTCTGCGCGACATGCCGATCGTGACGTTCGTCAACAAGCTCGATCGCGAGGGACGCGAGCCGTTCGAGCTGATGGACGAAATCGAGCAGGATCTCCAGCTCGAGGTGACGCCCGGCTCGTGGCCGATCGGCATGGGGCAGCGGTTTCGCGGCGCCTGGGATCTGCTGCACGATCGTCTGGTCCTGCTGGAAGAAGGCAAGAAAGACGTCGCGGCACTCGCCGGCACGCTGGAGAGTCTCGACGACTCGCGGCTCGACGAGATCGTCGGCGACCAGGCCGCGACGTTGCGCGAAGAGGTCGAGATGGCCCGCGGCCTTTGTCCGGCGTTCGATCGCGACAGCTATCTCGAGGGCAATCTGACGCCGGTCTATTTCGGCAGCGCGCTGCGCAGCTTCGGCGTCCAGACCCTCCTCGACGCCCTGGTTGAAAACGCTCCGCCGCCGCGTGCTCAGCCAACCCGCGAGCGACCGGTCGAGCCGACGGAAGACGCCGTGTCGGGCTTCGTCTTCAAGATCCAGGCGAATATGGATCCGAAGCACCGCGATCGCCTGGCCTTCGTGCGCCTGGCCTCGGGGCGGTTCCAGCGCGGCATGAAGCTGCTGCATCCTCGCTCGGGCAAGACCCTGGCGATGCACAGCCCGGTCCTTTTCCTCGCTCAGGATCGCGAGCTGGCGGAGGAAGCGTGGGCAGGCGACATCCTCGGCGTCCCGAACCACGGCAATCTGCACATCGGCGACGCGCTGACGCAGGGCGAGGAGCTGCACTTCACCGGCATCCCGAGCTTCGCGCCGGAGCTTCTGCGCAAGGTGCGCCCGGAAGACCCGATGCGTGCCAAGCACCTCGGCAGGGCGCTCGGGCATCTTGCGGAAGAGGGCGCGGCGCTCATCCTCAAGCCGTCGGTCGGCTCGGATTGGATCGTCGGCGTGGCCGGTGCCCTGCAGTTCGAGGTGTTGGCAGATCGCATTCGCACCGAATACGACGTGCCGGTGCGCTTCGAGTCGACGGCGTACCAGACGGCTCGGTGGGTGCGCTCGGACGACCCGAAGGCGCTGGCCCGCTTCGTCGATCGCAACGAGCTGCAGATCGCGGCGGATCACTACGAGCTGCCGGTCTTCTTGGCCAAGAGCCAGTGGCAGCTCACCTGCGCGCAAGAGGATTACCCGGACGTCGTCTTCGAGAAGACGCGCGAGCAGATCGCCGCCTGAGCCGTTGACCGAAGCGACCGAGCCGACGGAGCGCCGAGAGCCGCCCGAGGGCTATTACGTCGACAACTTCCGCGCCGTCCTCGACACGGTCGCAACACTCGACGGGCCGCTTCTCAGCGGTGCCGAGGTGGCCTGGCGCGCGCGCTTCGGCCAGATGTCGCGGGACGCGCAGCGTCTCTATGTGCGCCTCGTTTCGCGCAAGGGGCCGTTGTTTCGCCGCGAGAGGCTCGTTTATCCGGAGATCGCCGATCTCGACGCGGCGGCGCGGGAGCTGGAGCGGTTCGAGCTGTTGGATCGCGGCCGCGATGCGTCTCTGGCCGAACGGCTGGCACTCCTGCGGCGTCCCGAGCTTGCCGCTCTGCTGCACGAGGTCGCGGGCACCGAGGGCGGTGGCTCTCGGCGCGCCGAGCTGATCGCCCGGCTGTTCGAGCAGGTGCCGCTCGAGACGCTGGCGGCGGCGCTCGATCGCCGGCTGGAGGTCTTGAGGCCTCTCGGCCGTGACCATGTTCGCGTGTTCCGCCTGCTCTTCTTCGGCAACCTCGATCAAGACTGGACCGAGCTGCTGCTCGCCGATCTCGGCGTGGTGCGCTACGAGAGCTACCCGCTGCGCCCCGACCGGCGTCTCTTCAGCTCACGTCGCGCGGTCGACGCAACGCTCGCGGCGCGGGAGATGCGGGCCGAGCTCCGCGTCCTTCTGGCGCACGACGAGACCGAGGCGGCTCTCGCTCTCGGCCGATCCTCGCTCGATCGGCTGACCGGTGGCGAGGTGGAACCGCTGGCTCGCCCGCACCTCGACCGAGTCGTGACCAAGGTCGGTCGGTTGCTCGAGCGCCTCGACCGCCCACGCGAGGCGCTCGAGCACTATCGAGCCGCCGAGGCGCCGCCGGCTCGGGAGCGCTCGGCGCGGGTCCTGGAGCACCTCGGCGAGGTCGAGGCCGCGTTTGAGGTGGTCGAGGCGATGGAACAGACGCCGCGCGACGAGGCGGAGGTGGTTGCCGCTCGGCGTCTCCGTCGGCGGCTGACGAAAGCCCGCGGCGACGAGCCGCCGCCCCGCCGACGCCGCCGGCTCGCTCACGTCCTTGAGCTGACACCCGATCCCGACCTGTGCGTCGAACGCCGGGTCCTGGCGCATTACGAGGCGCTCGGCAAGATCGGCGTCTGGTCGGAGAACTGGCTGTGGCGCGCGCTCTTCGGCCTGACGTTCTGGGACATCGTCTTCGCGCCGGTGCAGGGTGCCTTTCAGCATCCGTTCCAAGTCGCGCCGCTCGATCTCGACGGACCGGGATTCCAGGCCGCGCGGGGAGAACAGATCGAGACGCGCCTGGCCGAGCTGCGCGGCGAAGATGATCTGCGACCGCGGGTTCGCGCGACGCTTGAGGCGAAACGCGGCGTCGCCAATCCGTTCGTCGCCTGGCATTCTGAACTAGACGCGGCGCTCGACCTGGCGCTCGGAGCTGGCGACGGCGACGCCGGACCGCTTCGCGGCCGACATCTCGCCCTCGTCGCGAAGCGCCTGGCTCGTGATCCCGGCCGCTATCGACGAGGCCTACCGGATCTCTTCTTGGTCGACTCCGAAGAGCCCGAGGGGTTTCGCCTGCTCGAGGTCAAGGGCCCGGGCGACCAGCTGCGGCCGGAGCAGACCGGCTGGCTCGATCACTTCGAGGATCATGGCTTTCCGGCGAGCGTGCTCAAGGTCGTCTGGTCGCCAGTTTCTGCCTCCCGCCAGGACGCGGCCTCGGCGGGCGCAGATCCAGACCGGTCCACGATCGCGGAGTCGTGAATCGACCGACGGCCGGCCGCTGCTACGATCCCGCGATGCGATGGGCGCTGGTGTTGCGAGGTCGGCGATGCGTTGGGCCGACGGGCCGATCTGCGGGCGTCTGGGCCGTCGCAGCGTCGTTCGCGGTCTGCTCGCTCGGCCTCGCGGCGTGCGGAGCACCCGAGGCGAAATCGCCGCGCGAGGATCCCGCCGTCGACCTATCTCAGCCCCAGATCCTGATCGATCGAGCGCGCGACGCCGGGCTGGAGGTCCGCCATGTCGCCGGCCGCACCGAGCGCTTTCGGATGTTCGAGATCATGGGTGCCGGAGCGGGTCTTTTCGACGCCGACGCCGACGGCGATCTGGATCTTTTCCTGCCGCAAGGCAACACCGAGCCCCCCGATCCGTCGATCGTCGACCGGCTCTTCGTCAATGACGGCTTGAACGCGGAGGGTGTTCCGCGGTTCCGCGACGCGACCGAGCGCGCGGGGGTCGGATCGGCGGGATATTCGACCGGTGTCGCGGCCGCCGATTTTGACGGCGACGGGCACGTCGATCTTTATGTATCGGCGTTCGGGCCCGATCTCCTCTGGCGAAATCGGGGCGATGGCACGTTCGAAGACGTCACTGAAGCAGCCGGTCTGGTGGACGATGGCTGGACGGTGGGCGGCGCGTGGGTCGACGTCGATCGAGATGGCGATCTCGATCTCCATGTCGTCCGCTACCTCGACATGCCGCCGGAGGCGCCGACCGTCTGCCCGTCTCCAAGCGGCGAGCCCGACTATTGCGGCCCGACGACCTACGAACCGCAGGTCGATCGTCTCTGGCGCAATCGGGGCGACGGTACGTTCGAGGACGCAACGCTCGCGCTGGGCCTTGCCGGCCGGCGCGGTTCCGGGCTCGGCGTTGTGACGCTCGACATCGAGGGCGACGGCTGGCTCGATCTCTTCGTGGCCAACGACAAGATGGCGAATTTCCTTTGGTCCAATCGTGCCGGCGAGCGCTTCGAGGAGCGGGCCGTTGAGCTGGGGGCGGCGGTCAACGCGGTCGGCGTTGCTGAGGCAGGCATGGGCGTTGATGCTGCCGATGTCGACGCCGACGGCGACGAGGACGTCGCCATCGCGCATCTGGCCGGCGAGACGCATACGCTCTACCGCAACGAGGGTGGCTGGTTTGCCGACGATGGCCAGCGGGCCGGTCTCGAAGCGAGCAGTCGCGCGGCGACGGGCTTTGGTCTTGCGTGGCTCGATCTCGACAACGATGGCCGGCTCGATCTCGCCTCGGTGCACGGCCACGTCCACAGGATCCCGGAGCTCTCCGAGGCGGGCGATCCGTTCCCGTACCACCAGCCGGATGGTCTCTGGCTCGGCCGGGATGGCGGCCTCGAGCCGCAGCCGTCCGAGGTGAGCGAGCTGCTGCGCCGCTCTTCGACGAGCCGCGGGCTGGCTGTCGGCGACGTTGACGACGATGGCGACCCGGATCTCGTCGTGACCGGTGTCGACGCGCCGGTCGGCCTGTGGCTGAATCAGGTCGGGCAGGACGCCGCGTGGCTCGGTCTTCGGCTCGTGACGCAGGGCCGCGACGCCCTCGGCGCGCTCGCCGTTCTCGATCCCGATGGCCCGCGGCGCGGCCTTCGGCGGGTCCGCACGGACGGCAGCTATGGCTCGTCGCGCGATCCGCGCCTGCTCTTCGGCCTCGGCGACGACGAGAGCGAGTCGACCGTCGAGATCAGCTGGCCCTCCGGTCGTCGCGAGCGCTTCGAGCAGCTGGCATCGCGTCGGTACCACCTGCTGCGCGAGGGAAGCGGCCTGGCGGTGGAGGCGTCGCCATGACCCTCGGGCATTGTGGGTCGCGTTGGGCGGTCGGGTCGATCGTGCTCTGCCTTGTCCTCGGAACGGCAGGCTGCGATCGCGTCTCGCCGGCTCCCGCCGCGGTGCCGCGCCCCGATCTGTCGCGCGCCGAGCCGGAGGTGATTCGTGTCGTCGAGGCAGCAGCCGACGCGGTGGAGCGCGCGATCCAGGCCGAGGCAGCCCCCGAACGCCTGGCGGAAGCCTACGGCGCGCTGGGCGAGACCTGCCATGCGCATGAGTTTCCAGCGTGCGGCCTCGCGGCCTATGGTGAGGCCGCCGCTCTCGCTCCAGGCAAGGCGCGGTGGCTCGTTTTGCGGGGGCATCTGCTGATGGCAAGGGATCGCCCCGCCGAGGCCTTGGCAGCTTTCGAACAGGCTCTCGCGCTCGAACCTGAGCTGCCCAGTCCGCTCTTTGCCGCCGGGCAGGCGGCGCTTGGCGCCGACGACGAGGCGAGCGCTCGCGATCTCTTCGAGCGCCAGCTCGCCCTCGAACCTCGGCACGCCGGCGCGCTGCTGGCGCTGGGGCGCCTCGACCTCGCGGCGGGCGACCTCGACCGAGCGGAGCCTCGGTTGCGCGCGGCACTCGACGCGGCGCCCGCGGCCGACGCGATCCACCACGCGCTGGCTCGGCTGGAGCGGGCGCGCGGTCGCCCGGACGTCGCGGCCGCCCACGCCCGGCGTGCGGGTGCGCGGCTGCCGACGGCGATGGACCCCCTTCTTGAGGACGTCGAACGGCGACGGGTTGGGGTCCACAATCTCGCCGCACGAGCGCAGGAGGAAGTGCTCTCCGGCCGTCTCGACGATGCCGTCGTCACCTATCGAGGCCTGCTTGCGACGGCACCAGACGATCACAGAGCGCGCCTCAACCTAGCGAGCGTGCTGGTGCGCCTCGGTCGAGCGAGGGCCGCGCGCCAAGAACTGAAGCTCGTGCTCGACGCGCGCCCGGATCATCCGTCGGCCCTCTTCAATCTCGGCACCCTCGAGCTGCGGGCGGGCAGATTCGACGCTGCTGCCGACGCCCTGGACCGGGCGCTGGTGGCGGATCCAGGCCACCCGCAGGCCGCTCTCAACCGAGGCATCGTGGCGTGGGAGCGGAACCGGATCGAGAGCGCTCGGACCTTCTTCGCTCGCGCTGTCGAGGCCGACGGTCTGCAGCCGCTCGCCTGGCGATGGGCCGCGGCCGCCGAACATCGGATCGGAGACGATGGCGGAGCGCTCCGCCTGTTGGAGCGCGGGGGGCGCGTGATCGATGAGGTCGGACTCGCCGCCGATCGAGTTCGACTCCTCGCAACGTCGAGCGACCCTTCGGTCTTCGCCCCTGAAGCGGCTCTCGTCGAAGCGGCGACCATGGTAGATGAGGCCGACGGCCTCACTGGACCGCAATCCTGGGACGTCTGGAGAAGCGCCGCCTACGCAGCCGCGGCCGCTGGTCGGAATGACCTGGCGGTCGAACGACAACGTCGCGCGCTCGGCGCCGCGCGTCGCACCGTCAGCGGTGCGCCGATCTCTCAGCTCCGCGAGGAACTCGAAGACTTCGCGGCTGGCCGGATCTGGCGGCTGCGCTGGTGGCGGCCGCTGGGGGCGGTGGAGCGGCAGCCGGCGACGCGTGTGAGGGCAGCAGGCTCTGATGCCTGAAGACGGCGAATCGGCCGTCTCGAGGGGTGGGTTGGCAAATCTCCTGGATGAGTTGACACGTGGAGGTCGCATGCCTACAATCCGAGGATCCTTCGTAGAAAGCCGGTCCGCCACAGATTTCCTCGTTCGTTGCCGCGCCCAGGAGTCCCCGATGCCCTCGATGCTCGCGAAGTCGAAAGCCAGCCTTTTCGTTCTGGCTTGCCTCCTCTGTCTCCTCCTCACCTTCGCTGTTTCCGCCGGAGAGCGGAAGGCTGATGGCACCGAGGGCGTTGCCGTCGTCCCGGCCAACATCGTCAAAGAGCTGCGGGGTGCCGGAACGGCGACCTACGACAACAACACTCCATTCCAGCGCGAAGGAACCGACGGCGGCACCGTTGGAAATCGCTTTGCCATCCCGCCCGAGGGCGATCCGAACCACTCCATCGCCACGGTGAGCTTCGCGGTGGCCGGCAACTACTCGACCTCTGTCGTGGCCACGGTGTGGGACGTCAACGCGTCGAACGCCGTTGTCCTGGCGCGCCAGCTCATCGCCGGTGTTTCGCAGTCGCCGTCGACCACCGCCCGCTTCTCGGCAGCTCTCGTGACGCCGGTCGCGACGCACACGGGCTCGTTCATCGCCGGCCTCCGCAACACCGACTACGACGCGTGCGGCGGCAACACCGGCCTCGGCTCGACCTGCGACGGCGTCGCGCTGACCATGGGCAGCTCGCCCGCGCCGCCGGTCTCGTCGCGCGGCGCGCGCATCAACTTCACCTCGGGCAGCTTCGTTCCGAACATCACCTCGGTCACCTCCACCGGCCAGGATCTGGTCCGCCAGAACGCGATCTTCCGGGTGACCGGCGACAACCTGCCGGTCGAGCTCATGGGTTTCTCGATCGACTGACGATCGATCCGACCTCCCGTCAGCAGTGCACCTCGTCCGGTTGCGGGCGAGGTGCTTTGTTTTGAAGCGAACTCTGGACGGTCGTTGACGTGCGTTGGCCCACCTTCCCTTTCGCGATGCTTTTCCTCGTCGCTTCGTTCGCTCTCCTGAGCGGCGGAGCATTGGCGCTGCCTTGCCCTGAGGTCGTCGCAACGTCGACGTCCGGGCCGGTCACGCTCGCGCAGCTCGAAGAGCGCATCGCTGCATCGCCGCTGTCCGCTCGCGGGAACGAAGCGCGGCAGCGCCTGCGGCGGCTGCGCGATCTCCTCGTCGAGCGGCGACTTGAGCGAGCGTTCCTGGTCGCTGGCGGCCCGGCTCGGCCGGAGGCCCGAGCCTGGCTGGGCGTGCTCGAGCGGCGTCATCTTTCCCGCTGGCTGAGAGGCCAACTCCGGCGGGAGGTCGAGCTGACCGAAGACGATCGGCGTGGTCTGCGCGAACGCGTGGAGCCCCGATCCATTCCGGAACGCTGGCGCCTTCTCAACATTTTTCGGCGCCGACCCGTGGCCCCTGCCGCTTCCGAGATCGCGACGATGCGGCGAGAGATAGAGGCGCTGAGACAGCGGCTGGTTGACGGAGCGGATTTCCGCGCAGAGGCGCGCCGCACGTCTGAGTCGCAGACGGCTGTCCGTGGTGGCCGCATGGGCACTGTGCGCCTCGAAGATCTGCGGCCCGAGTTCGCGGCCGCGATCCAAGGGCTCGCCGTGGGTGAGATCTCGGAGGTCATCGAAACGAGCGACGGGTGGACGATCCTGAAGGTCGATGGTCGGTGGGATGCACGGGTCGACGATGGGGCGCGTCGCCTGGCTCGCCTCGAGGCGACATTGCGGAGTGAGCGGGTCGACGCTGCTTGGGGTGCGGCGCTTGACGCCGAACGCGCTCGACGACAGCCCAGAGTTCTCAGCGACCCGGCGACAGGCAGCGAGGCGGTGCTCGTTCGATTCGCAGACGGCGCGGTTCTGACTCGGCTCGACGTCGTCTCGACGCTCCGCGAAGCTAGCCAGCCGCTGCCGGAAACCGGCGACGCCTACGCACAGGTGCTGGAGCGGGTGATCGACGATGCGCTCTCTGCGTCGGCGGCACGCCGGCGCGGCGCTTTGGACGATCCGGATCTGTCGCGCCAGCTCGAGCGACGGGCGGTCGCGCTGCGTGCCGAGCTGGAGATGCGCGATCGTGTCGATCGGCGAGTCGTCGATCCGACCGATGCCGAGGTTCGGGCCTTCTATGAGAGCCAGAAAGAGGCGCTGGAGAGCCCTCCTGCCCTTCGTCTGCGTTCGGCGGAGCTCATGGTCGACCCCGAGACATCCTCGCGCGCCGAGGTCGAGGCCTATGTCGCTGCAGCACGCCGAGCGGCTGCCGGCGCGGCGACCCTCTCCGAGGTGCAGGCCAGTGGACCGTCAGTTCGACTGATCGAGCATGGCTGGATGGATCCGAGGGAGCTATTTCACCTTGGGAAAGGCGTGGAAGCAGCTTTTGGCCTCGACCCCTCCCTCGGCGGTCCTGCCGCGGCGCGCCCTGGGGTCGGCGAGATCGTGGGGCCGCTGCAGGAGCGGCGCCGATTGATGACCTTCGAGGTTCTGGCAGTGCGCGAACCCTCCATCCCGGCGTTCGACGTCGTCGAGGGGCAGTTGATCCGCCGGCTGCAGGCCGCGCGCGAGCAGCGAGCCAGAACTCTGGAGCGCGTGGAGTTGCTTGCGGACCTGGACATCCGCCTGCTCGATCCGGAACTGCGTGCTGCAGCACTCGAGCTCGACGCCACGAGCGAAGCGGCTGATGTCGGCCAATCGACGCCCGGCTCGCCTGACCCAGAGTCGACGACCGCCGATCAAGAGACCAGCGAGGAGCCCGACGCATGATCGAATCCCTACAACCCCCGGCCATCCTTCGCCGGGTCGGCAGATCCCTCGCGATCGGTCTCGCGGCCGGGTCGGCAGTGGCGATGCTGGTCGGCTGCGGCGACAGGGCGTCGGACCCTCGGCAATGGAACGTCCTCGTCGTGACGCTCGATACGACGCGGGCGGATCGACTTGGTCCCTATGGCTATCCGGACGCCGGCACGCCGAACTACGACGCCATCGCGGCCGGAGGCTTCGTGTTCGCGCAGGCGTCGACCTCGGTGCCGATGACGCTGCCTGCGCATTCGACAATCTTCACCGGCACGTATCCGCCGGTGCATGGCGTGCGCGAGAACAGCCTTTTCCGCCTGCCGGATGAGCGGACGACCTTGGCTGAGGTCCTTCGCGATGCGGGATGGGACACGGGCGGGGCTGTCGGGGCGATTCCCGTCACCCGTCAGTTCGGTATCGCTCAGGGATTCAACGTCTTCGACGATCACGTCACGATCGCCGCCGAAGATTTCCGCGGTCGGCGCATCGACGATGCCAGCTCTCTCTTCTTTGACGAGCGGTCGGCGGCGCGGGTCAACGACGCCATTCTGCCGTGGCTGCGTCAGGAGCGCGATCAGCCGTTCTTCGCCTGGATCCACTATTGGGACGCTCACCAGCCGCTGCATCCGCCGCCGCCCTACGACACGCTCTACGCGCGCGATCTCTACCAGGGAGAGATCGCTTACGTCGACGAGAATTTCGGCATCGTCGTGCGGACGCTGGAAGAGCTGGGCGAGTGGGAGAACACATTGGTCGTCATTGTCGGCGACCACGGCGAAGGCATCGGCGAGCATCAGGAGTACACGCACTCGATGGTGGCCTACGAAGGGACCGTTCGCGTCCCGCTGATCGTGCGCGTCCCGGGATTCGAGGGCGGCCGCACGATCGACCGCCGCGTCGGCACGGTCGACATCGTGCCCACCGTGTTGGATTTTCTCGATCTCGAAGAGCCGAGTGAAGTGCAAGGCGAGTCGCTAGTGCCGCTCCTGGAAGACCCGGCGCTCGACACCGACGAGCGCAACGCTCGCACGGCCTATTACGCCGAGACGCTGGCGCCACGGCTTGGCTTCGGGTGGGGCGAGCTGCGGGTGCTCTACCGGGGCGACGAGAAATACATCCACGGTCCGCGGCCTGAGCTCTTCGACCTGGCGAACGACCGCAAGGAGACGAGCGATCTCGTCGCCACGCGTCCCGACCTCGCAGAGGAGCGCCGACGCGAGTTGGTGAGCTTGCTCGACGATATGGCGAGCGACGTGTCGCTCGCGGCGGTGCAGGAAGTCGACCTCGAGACGCGTCAGAAGTTGGAAGCTCTTGGCTACATCTCGGGCAGTGCCGAATCTCCGGAGTCGATTCGAGAAGAGCTACGGGAAGACGGGGATCCGCCTCAGGATCGGGTTCTCGACAACAGCCTGATGAGCGCGGCCAAATCTCATCTCGGCGCCGGTCGGTGGGGATTGGCCTTCGAAGCGGCCGATCAGCTCCTGACCTTGGATCCCGACAACGCCTACTACCGAGGTCTGAAGGCTCAGGCGCTGATTGGCCTCGGAAAGCCGGCTGAGGCAGCCGACGTCATCGAAGAGCTCGAGGGTGTCCGTCCTGGCGACGACGCCATCATCTTCAACGTTGCCCGGCTGCTGTTCTCGGACGGCGCCGAAGAGCGTGCGTTCCAGCTCGTCCGCGAGACGTTGGAGGGCGGCGAGAGCGCCGCCGGCCGCTATCTGCTCGCCGAGATGCTCGACGCGCAGGGACAGGAGACAGAAGCGCTGGCGGAATTCGAGGCGTCGATCGCGCAGCAGCCGACCTACGCTCTCGCGCTCCAGGCGCTGGCCGTGCGGCGCGCGCGTCGAGGCGAGCGAGATGAGGCGCGGACCCATTTCGAAGCGCTGATTCGAGCGCATCCTTTGCAGCCGAGGTATCGCTACAACTACGGCGTCTTCCTGTTGGAAGAAGACGATGTCGATGCAGCCATTCAGCAGCTGGAGCGTGCAACGGAGCTGGCGCCGACCTATTGGACCGCCCAGTTGACCCTCTTGGCGCTGCATCGCCAGGTGGGCCAGCTCGATCGGGCCGACGCGCTGTATCGCGAGGTGCGCACGCGTGCCGACGCGGCGACTGTCGATCGCGCAGATCGGCTGATGGCGGAGTCGAAGG
>JBCBCF010000060.1:0-17182 GCA_038530905.1 Acidobacteriota bacterium | reverse complement strand
GGTGACGCAAGGAGGCGAGGGCGCGAGCGCGTCGGCGCAGCTCCTGACGCCGGCCAGGATCCGCCAGCTGTACGCGGCGCATCAGGACCGGGCGGTGCAGGCGTTCGTCCCAGCCGCGGAACGCGTCAGTCCGCGGTCGGCCCGCTCGATCCAAGAGGGGATCCTCGAGTCGATACGCGCCAACCTGCTCGGGCAGAGGGCCGGAGGTCGCGGACGGGTCGTCGGATGGCCGGCTCACGCCCCCAGCATAGACGCTCGGCGGAACGCAGGGCGATTTGCGAGGGCGTCATTCCCTCTCGCGGTCTTCTCTTCGACCGACAGCGTCCTTTGACGGTGCCTACTTCTGGCGCCAGGTGCCGTCCGGCATCTGAATCCAATCGCCGGCGCGCGCGTTCTGACGCAGTGTCGCGGCGTACGTTGCCTGGATGCGGTCGAGCTGTGAGAGGTCGGCTCGCGTGGCCGCAGCGATCTCTTTGAACATCCGCTCGCGGTCCGCGTTTTCGTCACGAATCAGCCGCTGCGCGGCGGCGCGCTGCGCGAGCGGGAGGGCGGAGAGGTCGCGTGCCTCGACGAGCGCCCGATTGTTCTCGCCCACGGCGCCCTGAGCCTTGAAGCGGTCGAGGTCGACGAGGCGCGCCGCGCGGCTGTCGACGATCTTGCGGATGGCGGGGTTCGTGACCTCCGGCGCCGCCACCTGCTGGGCCTCAACCGGCGCAGCCGTCAGGTGCAAGAGCAGGCCAAGGCCGGCGGAGGCGGCGCGCAGCGGCAGCGTGGCGATCGTCGTCAAGGATTGGCCCGAGTCGCCGATCGTCGCGCGGGAGGCGACCACGGCCGCCGACGATTCGGCCGGCCCGCTCTCGGCGCTCTCGGCGCTCTCGGCGCTCTCGGCGCCAGCCTCTGGTGCCTCAGCAGGTGGCTCGTCCCGTTTCGCTGCTTCTCGGGCCACGGCTTCTTCGATGCGCTCGGAGAGATCTCGAACGGCGGCCTCAGGAAAGTAGACGTTGATGGTGACGCAGGCGAGGGCGAGGCATGCAGTGACCATCAGGAGCACAGGGAAGCGCGAGGTGACGGGGCGAAACATGGCGGTCTCCAAGGTCGACGGTTCAGCGTTCAAAGCGCGCGGCGTCGAGATCCAGGCTTTGCAAGCGACGGACCATCGCCTGGAAGGATACCGGCTGGCCTGGGCTCGCATTGACGATATTGATCGCGAAGGGGAACCGACCGCGCAGAAAGAGTTCGCGTCGGTCGTCGCCGGCCAGGCCGCGGAGCACGAGGACGTCGTCCTCGAGCTCAACCAAGAGGCCGAGTTCGGCATAGCGATAGCTGTCGATCAGCGACTGCAGTCCTCGATCGAGGACACTCGGTCGGGCGCCGGTGCCAAGGATCGTCAGATTCTGCACCGCCCGGACATCCACGGTCTGTCGGACACCCGATCGTTCGACGCTTCGGAGCGTCGCGCGGAACCCGGTCGGCACGCTGCGAAACAGCGAGAGGTTCTCGATTTCGCCTTCGACGACGCCGGTGACGCGACCGAAATCAATGCGCTGGGTCAGCTGCTCGAGCGAGATGTTCTCGAGGGTCGCGGCGAGCTGGACCCGCGGATAGGGCGACAGCACCTCCCGGCCGGAGATGCCGCCGATGCGCACCGTGCCGCCGAAGATCGACAGCGCCCCGCCGCCGTCGACCTCGAGCGCACCGTCGGCCTGCAGGCGGATCTGCGGCAGCTCGCCCCGCACCGTGCCGTCGAGCGGCGGCAGCCCGCCGGCTGTCGCCACTTGCTCGAGCTCGAGATCGTCGAGGACGACGCCGAACTCGACGCGTCGATCGGGGCGCAAGAGCCGCAGGAAGCGCACGTCGCGCAGCTCGACCCGACCGTCGGCGACCGACAGGCTCGGTGCCGTCGCGAGTCCGAAGGCGTCGCCGTCGCTCCAGATCGGCGTCGCGATCGGTGGCACCGCCAGGTCGCCGAGTCGCAGTCCGACGAGTTCCAGCGAGCCGGCGCCGCGCTCACCGACGATCGTGCCATCGCTCAGGCGACGGATCGAGATCGGGAGATCCAGGTCGGCCGCCTCGACCTGCAAAGGTCCGGCGGCCGCCGTGACGCCGGTCAGTCGCACGTGGCCGAAGGCCGACAGCTCGGAGAAGCGGTCGAGGAGGGGCGATGTCGTCGCTTCGTTCGTTGGCCTGTCAGCGAGTCGCCCGTGTCCTGCGAGATGGATCGCCGCCGAGCCGCCTAGCGACTCGAGAGCGGCAGACGGCGGCAGGAGCTGGCGCAGATACGCAGCATCGAAAGCGGCGAGATCCGCGCCGTCAACGTCGAGAGACCAGCGGAGGCCTTCGTTGGCCTGGGGGGCTTCTGCGGTCGGATCACGAGCGATGGTCCATGCCATCGAGCTCGCGGGCTCGGCGCCGGGCGCCTGCTGCAAACCCAGGGACAGATCGGCCGCGAAGCCGTCGCCGACCGTCATCTCGGCACTCCAGGAGGTTGCGGTTTCCGAGAGGTCTGCGAACACCGTGTCCCAGAGCAGGAGAAAGCCGCCGGTCTCTCCGGTCGCTTCGACCTGCAGCCTGTCGGCCTGCACGCGAGCCGCCAGATCGAAGTCTCCGGCCAATCCCTCGAGGACACGTGCGCCGGTCGAATCGGCGAAGCCCGCCTGCCGAAGCTCGATCGTTCCGTCGAGATAGGGCCAGACGGCACGGGGTTCTGAGGTGAGGCGGAGCCGAGCGCCCACGCGGCCGCGTGGCGCAAGATCGGTCGCGCTCAGCGACGCGGCCAAAGCGGGATCACCCGCCAGCCAGTCGAGCACGGCCTCGATGGCCACCGGCTCGACCGCGATCGCTCCGGCCCAGCCCCTCGGACCACGAGCGAGGTCGCCCTTCAATCGCACGAGGTCGCCCAAGGTCCACTCCGCGTCGTCAGCGCGCACCTGGCCGCGCCCGACGGTGAGACGCCGGGCCTGGCCGCCCGCACGCCGCGCCGAGAGCTCGCCTGCCTGGAGCTGCCCCTCGGCGCTCGTCCGCTCGAGGATCAGCCGTCCGGGAGCCAGCGTGAAGGCCGAACGGGCCGTCCCCTTCCAGGTGACCGAACGACCGGCCACGGCCTCGAGACGCAGACCGAGAGCGTCGATTCCACCGTCTCCGCTGATCGATGGCGCGTCGATCGATCCTTGAAGTGTTCCGCGCGCGCTAGGCCGGCCGCTTGAGACCCATGCGCCGCCGGGGAGGTTCAACGCTGCGAGAAGCCGAGGCAGGGGTGGGCCGCTCCAGCGCCAGGTGGCCTCGACGCTGGGACCGCCTGCGATCAGAGCGGCCGAACCTTCGAAGTCGCTGCGGCCGAGGTGGCCGGTGGTGACCTCGCCGCGACCGCGGAACGTCGCCGTTGCCGGTTCGACTTCGCCCGCAGCGTCCAAACGCAGAGGCCACAGGCCGGGCACCTCGAGCTGGTCGAGGCCGCGAACGGCAGCCACGTCGGCCACCGCCTCGACCGAGGAGACGTCTTCGCTCCAGATTCCCGACGCCTCGACGAGGGTCGGCTCGAATTCGACGGCCGGACCGCCGACGAGATTCAGGCGTCGCGGGCGGAGCCGGCTCCGCCAAGTGAGGGAGTCGTCCGTCGATGATCCGGCCCTCAGGTCGAGGTCCAGCTCACCGACGATCTCAGCCACGGGCGCCGTTGGCACGACGACGTCCTCGAGGTCGAGTCCCTCGAAGCTGACCGACCACGACGGCGTGTCGTCGTCGCCATCGGTCAGGCTCAGACGCGCCACGCCCCGTCGCCAGTCGGGCGATTCGAGGATCAGGCCAAGAGCAGCGTCGTCTGAGCTGACATCGTCTCGGTAGACCGCTGGCGAGGTCACCCGCAACGCGCAGCAGGTTCCGGGCGTGGGTGTTGCGACCGTGGCGAGCTGCGCCCGCCCGGCCAACTCGATCAGGGACCAACTCGGCGCACGGTCGATCCGTCCGCTCGAGGTCCGTTGCAGGGCGGTCTCGCCGTTCACCGTCTCAATGGAGATGTCGCGCTCGGCAAGCCGCTCGTGAACAACCGCCGCCTCGGCGCTCACGTTGAGAGCGTCAGAGCGCAGATCGAGCCGCACTTGGCCGCGCTCCGCGACCGCCGGACGGTCGACCGACTGGCCGACGAGGCGCAGCGCTGGCGCGACCGCCAGGCGATCGAACCGGCTCGAGATCTCGCCGACGACCAACAGCGGGAGCTCAGTGTCGAATCGAAGGCGCGCCGCCGCCGTGCCGCAGCCCGCGGCGTCGCAGCCGCCGCCGCCAGGGACGCCCGGCGACGTCTCCAGCTTGGTGCCGTGCGCCTCTTGCCCGACCGTTCGTCCGGTGGGCTCGTCGGACGCGACGAGGCGCCAGTTGAGCCCGTTGACGTGCAGGGACTCAATGCGGATCCTCTGCTCGGCGTCGGCCGCGGCATCCGGCGCTGCCGACCGCTCTCTGAGCTCGAGCTGTCCCCCCGTGATCCGCACGTTGCTCAACCGTCCGGCCCGCAGCTCGCTCAGCGAGCCGGTGACGTCGACGCGATCAAGCGTCAGGCGCTCGATGTGCGGCACCCGGGCCGGCTGTTCGAGCCGAAGATCGTGCAGGATGACGTGATCGCGCGCCAGCAGCTCGAGGGCTCCGAGCTCGACCTCGCCCCCAACCGCGTTGGCGAGCTGTTGCCTGACGAGTTGGCGCGGCAGATCGCGTCCGATCCACAGCGTCGCCGCGCCGCCGAGAAGAAGCGCGAGGACGACCAGGATCAGCCGTCGGGACCGCCGGGACATCTGTGCAGCTTATCGACCGTCATCCGCGAGGCACTTGAGGGAGCTTTCGGGCTCGAAGACCAGGCCACCACCCCCGCTGGCGTCTGGCTCGAGGAGGCGAATGCCGAGCGAAGAACGCTTTGACGCTCTTGGGATCGCCCGCAGCCGACCTGCGGCGCGCTCGACTCTGCCGTCCGCGGTCAGGCGCCGCGCAATCTCGGCGGCCAGATAGCCGAAGCTGAGGCGCGGGTTGATCTCGCCCAGGGGGCGCAGCACGCCCTCGCGCGTGCGCCGCAGGTCGAGCGCCACCGGACCGCGAACGCCGAGGTCCTGGAGCAGGAAGCCGAGCGCTCGAAGCGCCCGGGCGAGGCCGAGCGCTTCCGCGTCA
Source organism: Acidobacteriota bacterium (assembly GCA_038530905.1). Lineage (GTDB taxonomy): Bacteria > Acidobacteriota > Thermoanaerobaculia > Multivoradales > J023 > JAUIJL01. The sequence continues at coordinate 12,037 of JBCBCF010000060.1, read as the reverse complement.
TCGAGACCGCCGAGCGTGTCGTCGAGCGAGCGGCCGGTTTCAATGCCGAGAAATCGTCCGCGCGCGCCGACTTCCAGCGCATGCCAGCCCACGAGGGCGAGTGGCTCGACGGCATCCGTTCCGTGGGCTTCTCCGCGCAGAGGCCGGTCGTCGATCCACAGGCGCAGGCCGGCGTCGAGCCGGCGATCGTCCCACGGCTCGACGACCGCCGGGCCGCGCTGCAGCAGTCGAGCGACCGCCTCCTCGTCAAATCGCGCGCCGTTCGACCACAGGCGATGCCGGCCGGCGGCGCTCAGAGCGGATTTGAGCACCCACGGGCCGCCGAGGTCGGGCTCTCCGGCGATCGCTCGCCGCAGATCGTCGACCGTGTCGATCGGGCGAGCGCCGGGCGGGCCGACGCCGAGGCGGGCGGCGAGGGCAACGACCAGCCGGCGGTCGGCCGCCCGCGCGGCCCCTGCGGGCGGCGGCGTCGCCCACAGCCGAGGGCCGAGGTCGGTCGGCCTCTGCGGGCGAAGCAGCGCTCGCGCGACGCTCACGTCCGGGATCGCGCGGTGGAGGTCACGGGTTGCCGTGCGCACGAGGGCGTCGATCGCCTCGCGTCCCGCCTCTCCGGGCAGGAATGTCGGCTGGACCTGCGGTGCTGCCCACCAGAGCTCGGCTTCGCCGGCGGTGCGTCGAGAGGTGTGGTCGAAGTCGACGAGATGGAGCCGGGGACGTGGCAGTGCGTCCGTTAAGCGCCGGCGATCGATCGGAGCGAGGAGGTCGAGGCGATCCTCACCGCGCGCGAAGACGCGAAGCAGGCTGCCCCAACTCGCGGCGGCGTCGGCGGCGGCGCGAGAGAGAGGGCGGGCGGAACGACCCGAGCCAGTCGCCCACGCGTCCTCCGCGGCGAGGTTGGCGATCAGTCGGCGCACGCGCGGCGAGCGGCGCCGCGATCCAGCTCGGGCGTCGACGCTTCCAGGCGACGGATGAAGTCGTCGTCGAGTCCGGCGGCCTCGCGTGCGGCGCGCTCGAATCGGGCGCCGCGCGCCTTCGACGGCCGCAGCGGCCAGCCGAGTGCCTGTCGGTAGGCGTCCCAGGGCTCCTGGTCTGCGGCCTTGAGGCGCAGCAGCCAGGTCCATCCGAAACGCACGTGGCGGCGCTCGTCCAGGTGCACGCGGTCGATGACCGCGGCGGTTTTGAGATCGCCGCCGCTCCGGGCGTACTCGGCGTACTCGCGCGTGTGATCGAGATTGGCGTTCTCGAAGGTCAGGCCCATGGTGCAGGCGAACGCCAGGGGCGAGGTGAGACCGTCGATCTTGTTCCAGAAATAGCCGGTGACCGGCCAGTCGCCGAAGCGCGCGCCGTGGGCTTCGAGGCGGGCGATGTACATCCGCGTGTGCCGCTGTTCGTCATCGAGGATCTCGAGCAGGCCGCGGCGAAACTCTGGATCGGCGTCGGGAAAGGCCAGGAGTGCCCAAGCGAAGAGCTCGGCGGCCTGCAGCTCGTGATTGGCGAGGGCGTTAAGGATGCGTCGACGCTGCGCCGGATCGCCCATTCCCTGCGGCGAGGGAACCTTGATCCGCGCGTCGCGGGTAGAGACGATGCGCAGCTGCGGCTCGCGCGCTGGCGCGTCGAGACGTAGGGCCGGCCCGGGGGTCCGATCGGTCAGGCGTTCAAGGCGCTCGGGGCGCAGCTTGTCGTCGAGTGAAGGTGAGGTGACGACGCGCAGGGCCAGCTCACGGACTTCCATCAGGCTCGTGACTCCTCGATCGGTGTCGACGCGTGGGTGCAGGCCTCCGTCGGCCGGTACGCCACTACGTCCTGTGGCTCCGTGCGGCCGGTGTCGACGGTGTCGAGAATCCGTCGCAAGAGGTTGCGAGGGGGGACATCTGAACGACGCGCCGTCTGGGGCCGCCGGCAACCTATCAGAGCCTCTCTGCTCTCTATGCCGCCACCGTGGGCGGTTGACGCGGCGGCCGACAACATCGTGGTCACTGCGTCAAGTCGTTGCTCGGCAGCGGGTTACGGTCGACCAACGGCCGGCGGTGCCAACGAAGTAGGCGTTCAGTCGGCAGCAACGATCTGCTGGAGCCGGATCGCCCTCTCTCGAGGACGGTTCGGGACTCCTGGGCGTCGAAGATCTGAAGATCGTGCCCCGATCCGGCCGCAGCCCGTTCGATTGCTCGGGATTGACGCCTCGGTCGCGGACGAAAGCTGCTTGCATCCGCCCCGATCGTGCGCCGGGCAGTCGATTCTGCTCAATTCTGGCGTGCTCTTTGCGTAAGCGTGAGAGAGATTGACACCATGGATCCACGACTCTCCGCCTCGCGGAAGGACAACCGCCGTGACCTTCTTCCAGCTCGCAGAAAGCCTCCAAGAGACTCGCGCCGCAGAGCGTGAGCTTTCGCCGGTGTTCCCCTCCGTCGCGAGCCCCTTGATGCTCGATCCGCAGACCGCGCGAGCGACTTCCCACCGCCCGCGACGACCGGCGCTGCGGTTGGCCACGCCTTCACGTTCGAAGAGCGCGGCCGAGATGGAGCTGCCGCACGCCATCTGAGCGCAGCGATCCTGCGCTTCGATCGCCGTCTGTCGGCGCGTAGCAACCGATCAAGTCAGAGCTCGGCGATCCTGCACAGCTCGGCAGGACCGTTCAGAGCCGACCGTTCGACCTCGTGGTAGAACAGCCGGCATGTCGACTCTGCGCGATTCCGTCGTCCTCATCTCCGGCGCCTCAAGCGGCCTCGGTGAATTCCTGGCGCGTGAGTTCGTGGCCCGCGGCGCCCGCGTCGGCCTCCTCGCCCGCCGCGCTGACCGACTGGAGGCGCTCGCTGCAGACCTCGGCGAGTGCGCCGCCTGGCAGGTCGCAGACGTCACGGATCGTGAGGGATTCTCAGAAGCTCTCGATCGCCTCGCCGACACGCTCGGCGGTTGCGACGTCATCGTCGCCAACGCTGGCTACGGTCGGCCGGAGGCTCCGCACAAATTCAAGCCGGGCACGGCGACGGCGATGTACGACACGAACGTCTTCGGCATGCTGCATATGATCGACTGGGCGATGCCGCGCTTCGTGGCGCGCCGTTCCGGCCACATTGTCGGCATCGCCTCGCTCGCCTCGTACGTCGGCATGCCGAACAGCCCGTCCTATTGCGGTTCGAAGGCAGCGATGCGTGTCCACCTGCAGAGCCTCCGCGTCTCACTGCACCGCTACGGCATCGCCGTGACGACGATCAGCCCTGGCTTCGTCGAGAGCGAGCTGACGGCGAGGAACAAAGCACCGATGCCGTTCATGTGGAAAACGGATCGCGCCGCGCGTCGAATGGCCGACGCCATCGAGCAGCGTCGTGGCGAGTTGGTTTTTCCGTGGCAGACCGGCGGCTTGATCCGCGTGCTCGCTCGGGTTCCCGTGCCGATCACCGAGTTCTTCCTACGCCGCGTTGCGCCGCGCGCGAGGCCCTATCAAGGCCCCGAATCGGACGCGGTCTGAAACCGGCGTCTTTCCCGGCCGCCGCTGACGCCTGATCAGCGGCCGGCCGGCACTTCGGCCGCGGCCTGCGGCTGATGCTCGGGACGGAGGAGATCGAAGACGGTCTTGACCGGTGCAAAGACCTCGGCCGGCAGCTCCACAAAGACCGTATTCCATCGCGCCATCGCGCCGTTCCACAGCCCCGGATGCTCGAGGACGCGCAGGGGCCGTCCGCCGTGAGATTTCTCGGCAACGAAGGCGGTGGATGGATCCACCGATCCCGCCAAGTCGGGACCCCGCCCGGAGCGAGATCGGGCGCGTGCGACGAGGTGGACGGGATTGAAATGGGTCGCCGCGTCGAGCGCGGCGCGCTGCGTCGGATCGTCCCGATCGATCTGCGCCGACTCGACGATCTGCGGCGACGCTTGCCCGGTGTCGTCAGCGACCCAATACGGACCGCCGCCCGGCTCGCCGGCGTTGGGCACGACGCCGACGACGCGCAGGGGGCGATCGAGGCGCTCGACCAGGGCCTGGCGCAGGGCGTCGTCAGTGCCGTCCGCCGCTGGGTGCAGCGGCGCGACGCCGAAGCGCTCGGCGAAGGCGCTCGCCTCTCGGCGCAGTGCCTCGCCGTCGAGGGCATCGCGCGCCAGGAGATCGAGAGTGCGTTCGATGTCGGCGTCGATCTCCATGAGCAGCCCGCCGAGCACGCGATTCCAATGCACCACCGCCGGTCGACGGTGGTGCGGCTGCACGTTGTCGATGTTGCGTAGAAACACGAGGTCGCTGTCGAGCGCCGCCAGATTGTGCAGCAAGGCGCCGTGGCCGCCGGGTCGAAACAGCAGGCGGCCGTGACCGTCGCGAGCGGGAAGACCGTCGCTGTCGAGCGCCAGAGTGTCGGTTTCCGGCCGCTGGATCGACCAGCTGATCTCGAGCTGCGCGCCGCGCTCGTTCTCGAGCCGCGCCTCGAGCGGCCGGATGGCGTCGCGAAAATCGAGCTCTCGATGTTGCGGGATCGTGAAGTGAACGGCCGCCCTGCCGTCGCTGTCGAGCAGGTGCTCGGTCGCTTCGAAAAGGTGCTCCGCCAGCGCGCTGAGAGGCTCGTCGGTCCGCGGATCGCGGTGAAACGGGACGAGCGCCTTGGGCCGCTGAGCCAGGCCGAGCCCCGTCGCGGTCAGCGTCGTCTCCAGCAGGCGCTGCAGCTCCTCGTCGTCAGGCTCTCGGGCGGCTGCCGGTCGGTTCTCGAGCGGCACTTCGTCGGCGAACGCGAAGCGATCGAAGTCGGCGGCGAATCGCTGCGCCGCCAGTCGCCCACCCTCGCCCGCCGCGGCAGGATTGTCGAGAAAGGTCAGGAGCGACCGGAACATCCGGCTGGCGGCGCCGGAGGCGGGCACGAACTTGCCGAACCGGCCGGCCGATTGGCCGGAGCGATAGACATCCTCGAGTCGACTGCGGTCGCTCGCCTCGAGCCGCAGCACGCCGTCACCGACCGTGCAGGGCCTGACCAGGCGGGCCGGGGGCGGCGGCTGGCTGAGCAGCTCGAGCTGGCGGAGCGCCTCTTCGGGCGCTAGGCCGTGGGAACGGATCTGCTCGAGATCGGCGTCTGAAAACGGCGCGCTGCCGGCCGTCACGATCCGCTCTCGCCGATGCTGGGCAGATGCGCTTCAACCTCGTTCAGAAGCGGTGCGGAGGCATCGCGAGCCGACAGCAGAGGCGCTTCGACCGGCCACTCGATGCCGATCGCCGGATCGTCCCAACGCACCGTCAGTTCGTGCCCAGGATCGTAGACGTCCGTGCATTTGTATTCGACCTGGGCGACTTCGCTCGTCACGCAGAACCCGTGCAGGAAGTCCGGCGGGACGTAGAGCTGCTCGAAGTTCTCGGCCGAGAGCGTTGCCCCGACCCAGCGACCGAAGGTCGGCGAGCCGCGCCGGATGTCGACCGCAACGTCGAAAATCTCGCCTTCGATGCAGCGCACGAGCTTGCCCTGCGGCTTGCGCGTCTGGCCGTGCAGGCCGCGGACGGTGCCGCGCGCCGAGCGCGAATGGTTGTCCTGCACGAAAACCGCGTCAATGCCGCCGGCGGCGTATTTGTCGCGATGGTAGGTCTCGAGGAAGAAGCCGCGGTCGTCGGGAAAGATGCGAGGGCGCACGCGGACGACGCCCGGGAGGTCGGTGGGAAAGAAATCCATGAAGTTCGGCCTCCGCTCAGCTGAGGCCGAGCCGCTGGCGGTCGTAGCGATCTTCGACCACCGCCCGACACCAGTCGCGATGGTCGAGGTACCAGCGCACCGTCGCGGCCATGCCGGAGTCGAAGTCGTGGTGGGGGGACCAGTCGAGGTCGCGCTTCGCCTTCGATGCGTCGATGGCGTAGCGCCAGTCGTGGCCAGGGCGGTCGGCGACAAAGGTTTTGAGATCGCGGTAGCTCGACAGACCCCGAGCCTGCAGCGTCGGATTCTCGGCCGCAGGCGCTGCCTCCTCGAGCAGCGCGCAGAGACGATCGACGACCTCGAGGTTGCTGCGCTCACTATCGCCGCCGAGGTTGTATTTCTCTCCCGCCACGCCGACCGCGAGCGCTCGGAGGATGCCGTCGCAGTGATCGTCGACAAAGAGCCAGTCGCGCACGTTCGAGCCGTCGCCGTAGATCGGCAGATCGCGACCCTCGAGCGCGTTCAGGATCATCAGCGGGATCAGCTTCTCGGGAAACTGGTACGGGCCATAGTTATTGGAGCAGTTGGTGATCACCGCCGGCAGCCCGTAGGTGTGCACATAGGCTCGGACCAGGTGATCTGCGCTTGCTTTTGACGCCGCGTAGGGCGAATTCGGAGCGTATGGCGTCGTCTCTTCGAAGAGGCCGGTCGCGTCGAGCGAGCCGTAGACCTCGTCGGTCGAGACGTGCAGGAAGCGAAAGGCCCGGCGCGCGTCGTCGTTGCGTTCAGCCAGGAAGCCGCGTGCCGCTTCGAGCAGTTCGAAGGTGCCGACGATATTCGTCCGCACGAAGTCGCCGGGACCGTCGATCGAGCGGTCGACGTGGCTTTCGGCGGCGAAATTGACGATCGCGTCCGGTTCGACCTCGGCGATAAGCTGGCGCACCGCCGCGCGGTCGACAATGTCGCCGCGCACGAAGCGGTAACGAGGGTGTCCCTCGACGTCGCGGAGGCTCTCGAGACTGCCGGCGTAGGTCAGCTTGTCGAAGACGACGACCTCCGCCGTGGTGTTGGCGAGGGCTCGGCGAACGAAGTTCGAGCCGATGAAACCGGCGCCGCCGGTCACGATCATTCGCTGCATCGGGATCTCTCGGTCGGGTGGGAAGGAGGCCGCGGGCGTCGGCCGCCGCGGCTCCCCGACTATACCCGAGGGTCAGGAGCGATCCTCGAGAGGCAAGGGCACGCGCGGCACGCCGCCTGCGATACCGTCGGCCGCCATGGATATCGTGCGCGCCGCGATTCTCGCCCTAGTGCAGGGCCTGACCGAATTCTTGCCGATCAGCTCATCGGCGCACCTGATCCTCGTTCCGGTGGTGTTCGGCTGGGCGGATCAGGGCCTGGTGTTCGACATCCTGGTGAACTCGGCGACGCTCAGCGCTGTGGTCGTCTATTTCCGCCACGACCTCCGGCAGGCGATAGCGGAGGCGGTCGACGGCGGTTTCTGGCGTCGGTCGACCGGCGGTCTGGGCCTGGCGCCGGCGCTCGGTCTCGGCACGCTGCCGGCGCTGGTGTTCGGCCTCGCTGCCGCCGGCTGGATCGGGACCGCAGCGCGCGATCCGACGCTGATCGCGGTGACTTCGATCGTGTTCGGCCTTCTTTTGGCATGGGCCGATCGCGTCGGCGACGGCGAGCGCACCCTCGACGCGATCTCGTGGCGCGACGCGGTGTGGGTGGGCCTGGCGCAGGCGGTGGCGCTCGTTCCCGGCACCTCCCGTTCGGGCATCACCCTGACCGCGGCGCTTCTTCTCGGCATGCGGCGCGACGAGGCGCTGCGGTTTTCGTTTCTATTGGCGATCCCGATTGGCCTGGCAGCCCTGGTCTACGACCTGCGGAAGCTGCTGCTCGACGGTCCCGGGGATGGCGGTTGGCTTCCCTTGGCTGTCGCGTTCGCGGTGGCGGCAGTCTCGGCCTACGCCGTCATCGGCTGGCTCCTCGACTGGATCCGGCGCCAGAGCCTGACGATCTTCGTGGTCTACCGCGTCGCGCTCGGCATCGTCATCCTTTGGCTGACCTTCGGCTGAGATCGCTCGCGGCCAGGCGCCGAACGCTGCGATCATGCTCAGAAAGATCGTTCAATCCGAATTGACGGCCGACCGACTGGTTGGTAGATTTTCTTGGCGAGGAGCCTAGCTCCTCCCATCCCTCCCAATACGGGGCGCTTGAGGCGCCCCTATTTTTTTGCTCGCTCCAGGCGCTCCGACTCTGCGGGCGTTCGCAGAGCGTTCTCATCGGCCGCGGGCTGTTGCGGCAAGCCCGCCCTCGACGCAGCGGCTGACCGTCGTCCCGCTCAGCGGCCCAGCAGACCTGCCTTGAAGTCCTCGCTCGGCGGGACGGTGCCGATCCAGCAGCGGAAGAGCGCATCGGCGAAGGGCTTGCCGGCGACCGTGCCCTTGCTTTCGCCTTTGACCATCACGTGGGTGCCGGCAGCCGGGTCATAGCTGAAGACCAGACGATCGCCTTTGCGGAAGTCGCTCATCCAGGTGCCGAGATCGGAGAAGCCGCTGCGGACGTCGGCGCCGGCGCTCGGATTGTTGCTCTTCAAGCACTCCGACCAGGCCTCGGCGATGTTGTCGCCGCCCACGTTGCGAACGAATTCCATCTTCAGCTGGCGCGCCTCGTCATTTTTCAGAATGAGGTCGGGATCGCTTGTGCGGCGTGGCAAATACAGCCCGGCGACATAGACCTTGAAGATCGCTTTCTTGCGCAGGCCAAGGCCGTTCAGCACCAAGCTCTGGTCACCGACCCGGCTCTGGTCGGCCATTTGCACCCCGCCAAGCTCGCCGCCGAGGGCGGGCGGCGCGGCGCCGATGACCAGCAGGAGGCAGGCGAGAACAAAGAAAATCGGGCGAAAGGTGGGAAGTTCGCTGGAAAACATCGTATCTCCCTTGTCTATGTCGAATTCCAGCATCTCATATCCGACCGTTGGACCGTTTCATTCCGTCCGCACTCGAGCGGTCGCGACCGGCCGTCAGGAGACCGCCCGCCGTGAGGCGCGCGATCTCGTCGACCGCGACGACGACCGGCAAGTCGCGGCGTTCCTCGCCGGCTCGACGCGCGCCGCCGACATTCTTGTCCAGCGTCACCAGCGGAAAGTTCTCGCGGTGGTCCAGCGGATGGTCGGCGATCCAGCCTTGGCCGAAGACCTGGCGCAAGAGGTCTTCGTCCGTGCGTTCTCCCGGCTCGACACTTATCAGACCGGCCGGCGGTTCTCGAGCTGGCTGCTGCGCATTGCGCATCATCGGGCCATCGACCACCTGCGCCGCCGACGCCCCGCGGCGGTCCCTCTCGAAGCGTCGTCGCGCGACGGTGAGGAGACATGGGAGGTCCTCGAGGCGCCGGTCGACGAGTCGTCGCCAGCGCGTCGCGCGGAGGTCTCCCAAATGCGTCGGTCGATCGACCGTGCGCTGGCCTGCCTGCAGCCGCGCGATCGCTCGATCTTGCTGCTGCGCTGCCAGCAGGGATTGTCGTACCGCGAGATCGCCGACGTCACGGGGCAGAGCCTTGGGGCGGTCAAGGTGCGGCTTCATCGCGCTCGCAAACGGCTGGCGGTCGAGCTCGAGGCGCGCGGCGTCGAGGTGCCGGCGGCATTCGCTCCCGGTTCGTGAGGCGAAGGAGTTTTAGCGAACGGACGGGGGGCTGCCGTAACTTTCCGCGCTCCTGTTCGTAGGCCGCCGAATGAGCACGTCTCAGACACCGAGAGATCCGAAGCAGATGAGCGCTGTCGACCGCTCGCCGACCTGGTGGTTGACCGCCGACGAAGACGATGAGGAGGCCTCGCTGGCCGCGGATCGCGCGCTTGCGTCGCTCTTCGACGAGATCGAAGATGCACCGCCGCCGTCGTTCGCGCGCGGCGCCTTGGTCGCCTCTCTCGCGGTGTTCGAGCGGCCGATCCGGGATCTTTCGCCTGCGGCGCGCTGGGTGACCGCCGCTGCGGCGGTGGCGGTGACGCTCGGCCTATGGCTCGCTCTCGGGATTTGGAATGCCTTGGACGCCGGCGTCGATGCGGCAGGAGTTGTCGATCTCGCTGCCGCCGCGGCGTTGGTCGGAGAGCATGCCGGTGAACGAGCCGTCGACAGCGCGGTCGAGCCGCGCCTCGGCACGTTGCTCGATGCCCTCGACGCTGTTCTGACGATCGGACGTGCGATGTGGCGCGTCGCGTCTCAGGTCGTTTCGGCGGTCAGCGCTGTTGGATTCTTCGACGTGCCGGATCTCGAATCGCTGCTCCCCTGGTTCTCTTCTGACGGCGGATCCGCAGGGGAGTCCTGTCGATGAGGGGCCTCGAAGACCAGCGCGTTGCGTCGACGTCCCGGTTCGGTCTGGCCCACGTCGCCCTTGGCTGTCTGCTCGTGGTGGCTGCGCTCGGCACTCTCGCGCCCGCCGTGGCGACGCCACCCGTCGAGCCTCCGCGCGCTCCTGCGCCACCCGAGCCGGGTCGTGAGGCTGCCGAGCGGCGCGATCCCTCAGAGCGGGAAGTGGAACGGGCTGCCGAGCTCGACGCGGCGATCAACGTCCTCGCGGAGCGGTTCGAAGTGGTCGAGCTGCGCCGCGGCTACCTGCTCCAGGCGCGCGCGCTCGACGACACCCCTCAGACGATCGAGATCGGTCCTGAGGGACTCTTCGCCGATCGTCAGCCGATTCGCCGCTCGGAGCTCGACGGGTCGCTGGCCGACGCCGAGATCGAGGCCCTCGGCCGACTGGTGCACTCACGTCGACCGCCGCCGGTCGGTCCGCCGCTCGGTGATGACGTCTTGCGCCGCCGCGCCCAGCAGCTCGAAGAAGCGGCCGAGCGGCTGCGTGAGCTCGAGCGTCAGCATCGCGTGGAGGAGCGTCGAGAGCGCGAGCGCGTTCGGGAGCTCGAGCGGGAGCGCGTGCGCGAGATCGAACGGCGGACCGAACAGCTGCGCGAGGAGGCTCTTGAGCTGCAGCGACGGGAGCGTCGAGAGCGCCGCGTCCGGACGTCGCACGACGATCGCGTTTCGATCGGCGGCAGCGTGCGCGTGGCTCACGACGAAGAAGTGGCCGAGGCGGTGTCGATCGGCGGCCCGCTCGAGATCCGTGGCCGCGTCGATGGTGACGCGACGGCGGTGCTCGGGAGCGTTGCGGTTTACGGCGAGGTGGACGGATCGCTGACCGCTATCGCTGGCGACGTCGAGCTGCACGATGGCGCCGAGATCGATGGCGACGTGGTCGTGATCGGCGGCGAGCTCCGGCGCTACGGCGACACGTCGATCGACGGCGAGGTGCGCCGGGTAGGCCTCGGGTCGGCGCTGATCCAAAGCGGTCCGTCGCCTTCGGCGACCTCCGAAGCGCTGGTGTCGGGCGACGGCTGGCTCGAGCTTTTCGGTGACATCGTCGTTGCGTTGCTTCTGCTCGGGCTGGTTTGGGCGACGTGTTGGTTCGGCGGCGAGCGGGTGGAGCGCGTCGCGCGTCGGGCCAGCGTCGAGGCCTGGAAATGCGGTCTCGTCGGCCTGGTCGCTCTGGTGCTCGGTCCGCCGCTCTTCTTGGTGCTGCTCCTCGTGTTGGTGCTGTCGGTGATCGGCATTCCGATCGCGGCCATTCTGGCGCTCCTCGTCGTCCCGGCGGCGCTCGCTCTGGCGCTGGTGGCGCTGACCGCCAGCAGCCTCGAGAGCGGCCGTTGGCTGGCGCGACGGTTCGATCGATCGACGTCCTCGCCCTACGTTCTCGCGGCCGCAGGCTTCGCCTTGATCTGGGGTTGGTCATTGCTCGGTGACGCGATCGACCTCTTCGGCTGGGTCTTTACGATCGCGGCCGTCTTGGCGCTGATCGTCGGCGCGTTGATCAAGCTGGCGGCGCTCGCGGTCGGGCTCGGCGCGATCCTTCTAACGTTCATCGAGCCCCTGCCGCCAGATTGGTCGCCGGACGACGACGAGCCGCCCCTGCCGCCGTTGCCGTCGGACGACCCGCTGCCGCCTCCTGTGCCGCCGAGCCGGCTGCCAACGACGCCGCGTGACGGTTCCTCGCCCGAGGCCGCTCCGACGGTCACCGGGTTGGCCGGCGGTGCTGCCGTCGCCGCGGCCAGCGCGCCCGCGGCCGGCGCGCCGGTCGATCCATCCGACGAGGATGCCCGGACCTCCCACCCCGAGCGGGCCGCCGACCACGACGCAACGCCGGGAGAGATCGACGCAGAAGACCGCGATTCAGAGGACGTCGAGGCGCAGGATGTCGAGTTGAGGGACGTCGAAGCGGGTGATCTCGGCGTCGACGAGCTCGAGGCAGTCACCCCTGCGGACGTCTCGGAGGAAGAGCCCGACATGGAGGGCGTCGAAGCGGCAGATGCCGACGCGCCGGACTTCGCGCCTTCAGACCTTGACGACGCGAGCTCCAGCCTCGATCCGCCGCCGAGATCGTCCTGAGCGTCGGCCGGGTGG
>JBCBCF010000059.1:292-17377 GCA_038530905.1 Acidobacteriota bacterium | reverse complement strand
GCCGGTCTGCGCGGCATGCTCGTCGCGGGTGGCGCGCTCGTAGCCGACGTGCAGCACCATCTCCGTGGAGTTGGGGCCGGGGATCAGGCTGGTGGCGCCGATCAGATCAAGAAAATGCTGGCGGTCGATCCAGCCCCGTCGCTCGACGACCTCTTCGTCGAGCATGGCGATGTGCGCCGCCGGGCCGCCGAAGGCGACCACGCCGAGACGCGAGAAGAGGGTCGCCAACTCGCGGAGCGAGGACATCGAGTGAAAAAGAGGCCGGGGAACGAAGCGGGCGCGCGGGCGGTCGGGGAAGGGGTCAGGCGGGCTGCTCGAGCTCTTCGAATTGCTCGATGCGCTTCATCAACGCCACGATGGCGTTGGCGCCTCGGTGACCGAAGAGCAGGCGAGAGCGAGCCTTGTCGAGTCCCGCATCGTGAAACCGACGGACGATGTCGACCGTCCGCTGCGTCGACGGATTGACGTCGTCCATTTTCAGACCGAGCTCGTCGAGATGACGCCGCAGCTCCTTGGTTTGTGCTGCGAGCACCGCCAAGACCCGCCGCAGCGAGACCTCGGCTTCCATCCCGTGAATGCCCTCTTCGGTGAGGACGCTGATCGCCGTACTGTGCATGGGTTCCTCCTGAGGGGCGTATCATTCCACAGATTCCGGGAGCTGCCGCTGGGTAGTTCCTCCCTCAACGCGTCCCGCCGCCGACCGTCGAGAGGTCCTTCATGCCGCAGCTTCGAGTTCTCTTTCGCCGCAGTCTCCTCGTCGTTTCGACTGCTCTCGGATGCTTGCTGTTCGCCGGCGTTGGGCAGGCCGCCGAGCTCGGCGGCGCGCTTCGATCCAGCGCCGACGATGCGCCGATCGCCGGCGCGCGCGTGACGGTGTTTCGCGACGGCGCAACGGCCGGGGTCGCCGTGTCCGGGGCCGACGGTTCTTGGAGCGTCCCGCTGCCTGCTGGCGACTACGTCTTTGTGGTCGAGGCCGACGGTTTTGTCACGGAAGCGAGCATCGATCGGCCGTGCGCGATCGAGCGCTGCCTCGAGCGCGACGACCTCTTCGTGGTGTCGCTGGCCGAGGACGAGGTGCAGACCTTCTTCGACACCCTCGATCCTGAGGCATTTCTGACCGGCTCGGTGTCGGCGGTGGATCCGGGGGGCATCGTCGCCGGCACTGTCGAGGTCGTGACTGCGGCAGGCGACCTGTTCGACGACGGCCCGATCCTGCCGGACGGCTCGTGGACGGTCGGCGGCTTGCCGGCGGGCCTTTTCTTCGTCCGGACCCGCACGCTCGGCACGTTGGTCGACGAGGTCTTCGACGACATTCCCTGCGTCGGCGACTGCGATCCGACCAGCGGTGCGCCGATCGCGCTGGCGACCGGCAGCACGGTGGCGGGCATTGATTTCGCGCTGATCTCGGCTGGCGTGGTCACCGGCACGTTGCGCGCCGCCGAGGGTGGCATCGTGCCGTTCGGTCGCGTCGCCGCCTACGGTTTGGAAGGACAACTGGTCGCTGAGGCGGAAGCTCAGAACGGTGTGTATCGTCTCGAGGGCCTCGGCAACGGTGCGTATTTCATCGTCGCCCGCGACGTCGCGAACCGCGTCGGTAGCGTCTTCCCGAACGTCCCCTGCCAAAATCGCGGCGAGTTCCTCGGGTGCACCTTCGACGCCGCGACGCCGGTCGCGGTTGCCGCCGGAGAAGCGTCGGTCGCCGACCTCGTCTTGACGGTCGGCGCGTCGATCCGCGGACGCGTGCTGACGACCGGCGCGCAACCTCTCACGACGCCTCGGGCCGTCCTCCTGGCGCCCGACGGCCGGATGATCGATACCTCGCCGCTCGACATCGACGGCAGCTATCGCTTCGACGGCATCGGCTCGCCGGTCGTGATCGGCTCGTCCGGGGACGCGATCTACGCTGCAGAAGCGTTCAATGACGTGCCGTGCCCGCAGCTCGCCTGCGACCTTTCGGCGGCGCGGATCTTCGAGCTCGAGCCGGGGAGCACGGCGGTCAGCATCGACTTCTTCCTCGAGCGGCTCGGGCGCCTTGAGATCGAGCTGCGGTCGCCCATCGACGGCTCTCAGCTCGACGGGCGGGCGGTCGTCTATACCCGTGACGGCTCGGCTCGCTACGCGTCGATGCCAACCTCGCCACCGTCCGACCCGCCGATTCAGAGCAGCGCGCCGCCGCGCGTCGAGCTCTTTGTTTTTGTCGAACCGGCCGAAGGGCCGCCGAACTTCGCCGCCCAGGTTTGGGATCAGGACGACGGTGCCACGGTGTCCTTCCCCGACGCGACTCTCGGCGGCGTGCCGCCGGCGGCGGTGCCGATCGTTCTCAGCGCGAATGAGGTGCGGCGCCTGATCTTTGTTCCCGAAGTGCTACCGAGTTTCCGTGGCACGGTGACGGTCGCCGGTGCACCGCCGGCAGATCTTCCGGATCCGCTAGGTGAGGTGATCGCCTATCGTCTCGACGGCACGATCGCGGCTCGGCAGCCGGTCGGTTTGGGCGCCTACCGCCTCGACTTGCCGGCGGACGAGTCGGTTCGTCTCGGACTGACCTCGCCCGAGTCGAACCTCGTTGACGAGCTGTGGCGTGACGTCGCCTGCTTGCAGGATGTCGACGACGGCCTGGTGGGCTGCGATCCAGCGTCGGCGGCAACCTTCGCCGCCGGTCAGGGGGGGGATGTTGACATTGATTTCGAGCTGGTCGCCGGCGGCTCGATTTCAGGATCGATCGTCGACGCGAACGGCGGTGCAGCCATTGCCGGTGCGCGCGCTGCGCTCTACTCGGCCGACGGCGAGCTCCTGGCGATCGAGGATGCCGAGCCGGACGTTGCCTTCCGAGGCTTGCCGCCGGGCACGTTTTTCGTCCTCGCCGATGGTCCGGACGGGGTTTATTTCGATCGTCCGGCGGGCGCGCCGAGCTGTCTCGAAACGCAGTGTCCGCCGCAAGATGGGACGCCCCTCATCATCGTCGATACCGACGCGATCGAGATCGCCCAGCCGATCGAGCTCGAGGTCTGCGGCGACGCCTGTCCGACGCCGCAGGATGTGCTGGTGGTTCAGCAGCAGCGATTCGAGGTGCGGGCCGCTTGGCGTGACTTCGACGGCAACACAGGTGAGGCGACAGCGGTGCCGCTGACCGACGATTCGGGCTATTTCTGGTTCTTCCGCGATACCAACGTCGAGCTGGTGGTCAAGGTGCTTGATGCCTGTGTCGATCCCTTCGACCGCTTCTGGGTCTTCACGGCTGGGTTGACCAACGTCGAGGTCGATCTCGAGGTCGTGGATCGGGTCAGCGGCGCTCTGCGTGTTTATCGCAACCCGCTCGGTGTCGACTTTCAGCCGATTCTTGACACGGATGCGTTCGACACCTGCGATGCGGCGCCGCAGCCTCCCGGGATCGAGCCGCTCACCGTGACGACCTCCTACGATCCACTGCCCGCGCGGCGCGCGGGTCGAATCGGAACGGACGAGCTCGTCAAGATGGTGGGTGGTGACTGCGGTGGCGATGCGGACTCGCTCTGTCTCGGCGAGGGCGGTCGGTTCCGCATCGACATCGACTACCGGACGTTCGAGGGCGACAACGGCCCCGGCCGACCGGTCCAGCTTACGGCCGATACGGGCTACTTTTGGTTCTTCAACGAGGACAACGTCGAAGTGGTGATCAAGGTTCTCGACGCCTGCGTCCCACCGTTCGACCGTTTCTGGGTCTTCGCCGCCGGCCTCACGGACGTCGAGGTGACAATGACCGTGACCGACACGGCAACAGGTGAGAGGAACGACTACGACACGACGCTCGGCCTGCCGTTTCCGCCGATTCTCGACACCGACGCCTTCGCCACCTGCGACGCGATGCCCTGAATCGTGTGTCCTGATCCTGAGGCCTTGACCGTCTGCCCGAGCCGCCTTTGAGGAGTCCGTGATGCCTTCAGATCCGTCGCCGATCGACCTTCTGCAGATCGACGCGTTCGCTGATCGACCGTTCGCCGGCAACCCGGCAGCCGTCTGCCTGCTCGAACGGGCGGCGCCCGCGGCGTGGATGCAGGCAGTCGCCGCCGAGATGAACCTCAGCGAGACTGCCTTCGTGGTGCCGGCGGACGAACCGCTCGCCGCAGAGGCTTCGGCCGCTCCCTCTCATCTCTTCGGTCTGCGCTGGTTCACACCGGCGATCGAGGTCGATCTCTGCGGCCACGCGACGCTTGCCTCGGCAGCGGCGTTGGTCCATCGCGGGCTGGTGCCGGCCGACTCCGAGATCCGCTTCGCCACGCGCAGCGGTCAGCTGACGGCGCGCTGCGGGGGGATGGGTGTCGAAACGGTGGCTTGGCTCGATGTCGAGATCGATCTGCCGCTCCTGGCGACCGAGCCGGCGGGCCTGGAGAGCGAAGCGTTGGACGCTCTCGGCGTCTCGTCGCCGCGCTCCGTCGAGCGGACCGGCTCGGCGACCGGGCAGGGGAAGGTGATCGTCGAGCTGGAGTCCGCAGCCGACGTGCTGGCGGTCCAGCCCGACTTTCGGCGGCTCGCCGCCGTCGGCGAGCTGGGCTGGATTGTCACTGCGCGCGCGGGCGATGCGGATGGCGTGGGCGATGCCGACTTCGTCTCGCGCTTCTTCGGGCCGGCGCTCGGGGTCGACGAGGATCCGGTGACCGGTTCGGCGCACGCCGCGCTCGTGCCGTTCTGGAGCGCGCGGCTCGGCCGTGCGGCGGTGGTCGGATTTCAGGCGTCGGCGCGAGGCGGAAGAGTTGCCGGTCGGATCGAGGGCGTGCGCGCCTTGCTCAGTGGGCGGGCGCAGATCGTGCTCGACGGCCGCCTGCTGATCGCGCCGCCTGCCTGAGGCTGCGCGCCTAGGCGAGTCCGAGGATCGGGAAGCTGCCTGAGCCGGAGGGCTCCGCGCGGCGTCCGAGCGGTCGTGCGGCGGCGCGCTGGGCCAGCCGGTCCCGCTCCTCGTCAACGCGCGCGAGCGCTTTGAGCAGCAGTTCCGGTCCCTGCCCCGGGAGGTGGGCGTTCTGGCTGAGGTGGCGGCGCCAGCGGCGCGCTCCCGGCTGCCCGGCAAAGAGTTGCAGCATCGGTCGGGTGACGCGGTGCAGCGGCACACCCTCGCTCAGGCGGGCCTCGGCGTAGGGGACCATCGCCTCCACGATCTCTCGGCGGTTCGGCCGCGGTCGCTCTGAGCCGAACATCCTTCGGTCAGCGTCCGCAAAGAGAAACGGCCGATCCCAGGCGGCGCGGCCGATCATCACCGCATCGACCGCCTCGAGATGATGCGCTGCTGTGCCGAGGTCGAGGATCCCGCCGTTGATCTCGATCGTCAGGTCTGGGCGCTCGCGCTTCAGGCGATGGACCCGCTCGTAGCGCAGCGGCGGCACGTTCCGGTTCTCCTTCGGCGACAGGCCGGAGAGCCAGGCCTTGCGCGCGTGCACGGAGAAGCGATCGCAGCCGGCGGCCGCGACCGTGTCGACGAAGTGCAGCATGTCTTCGTAGCGGTCGAGGGAGTCGATGCCAAGGCGGTGCTTGACGGTGACCGGGAGCGAGCAGGCTGCGCGCATGGCCTCGACAGCGCGGGCCACGCGCTCCGGCTCGGCCATCAGACAGGCGCCGAATCGCCCGCGCTGCACGCGGTCGCTCGGACAGCCCACGTTGAGATTCACTTCGTCGTAGCCGCGTGCTTCGGCGATCTGCGCGCAGCGAGCTAGCTGAGTGGGATCGTCACCGCCAAGCTGGAGAGCAATCGGATGCTCACTGGAGTCGAACGCAAGATGTCGCTCGATGTCGCCGTTGATCTCGATCGTCAGGTCTGGGCGCTCGCGCTTCAGGCGATGGACCCGCTCGTAGCGCAGCGGCGGCACGTTCCGGTTCTCCTTCGGCGACAGGCCGGAGAGCCAGGCCTTGCGCGCGTGCACGGAGAAGCGATCGCAGCCGGCGGCCGCGACCGTGTCGACGAAGTGCAGCATGTCTTCGTAGCGGTCGAGGGAGTCGATGCCAAGGCGGTGCTTGACGGTGACCGGGAGCGAGCAGGCTGCGCGCATGGCCTCGACAGCGCGGGCCACGCGCTCCGGCTCGGCCATCAGACAGGCGCCGAATCGCCCGCGCTGCACGCGGTCGCTCGGACAGCCCACGTTGAGATTCACTTCGTCGTAGCCGCGTGCTTCGGCGATCTGCGCGCAGCGAGCTAGCTGAGTGGGATCGTCACCGCCAAGCTGGAGAGCAATCGGATGCTCACTGGAGTCGAACGCAAGATGTCGCTCGATGTCGCCGTGCAGCAGCGCTCCGGTCGTCACCATCTCGGTGTAGAGCAGCGTGCGTCGAGAAATTCGCCGCAGGAAGAAGCGGAAGTGACGGTCGGTCCGGTCCATCATCGGCGCGACGGAGAGAGGACGCGTCGTGCCACGGCCGAGCCGGTCCGGCGGGAGCGCGGGGTGCTGCATCGAGGTCGATCCGGAAGACAACGTCAAAGCGAACGCGCCGGCCCGAAGAACCGGCGCTAGGAACGAGAATTTCCTGCGCGGCGTGGAAATTCCGCGCCGCGCGACCCCGTCTCGGCGGTCAGTCTCCGCGCTTGCGTGCGGCTTCGGCCCGATCGTGGTCGATCTTGTTCTGGTGCCAGGGCTGGCGCTCGAAGTAGCTGTCCGTGACCTTGGCAACAGTCCCCGACAGCAGCACAAGCGCGACCAGATTCGGGAAGGTCACGAGCCCGAGCGCGACGTCGCCCAACGTCCAGATCGTGGTCAAGCTGGCCACGGCTCCAACGAAGTGCATGATCAGGAAGACGACCTTGTACGGCAGGATCGCTCCCTTGCCGAAGAGGTAGTTGGCACAGCGGTCGCCGTAATAGCTCCAGGAGATCGCTGTCGAGATCCCGAAGAGAATCACCGACATCAGCACGATGAGATTGCCGGCGCCACCGAGCTGACTTCTGAAGGCGAGCGCGGTGAGCGGAGCGCCGTTCTCCACAGCACCCGCCCAGAGCGAGGCGTAGACAGTGCCGTCGGCGCCGACGAAGCCGTCCCCCGCTGGCTCGATGCGGCCGGTGAACGTCTGCGTCATCGCTTCATCGATGAAGAGCGTCTCGAGCGCCACCTCGTGCCAGCCGATCCGCACCGACGAATCGACATGGACGCCGTCGGCGATCTGGAGGCTCTCCGGCGCGCCGACAAGGTCGAGCCGACCGCCGTCGGCCTCCTGCACCCAAACAACATCGCCTCCGAGGGTGATCTCGGTCTTGACGCGGTCGTCCCAAACGCCCGAGATCAGGATGACGAGGCCGGTCATCGTGCAGATGACGAGGGTGTCGATGAACGGCTCGAGGAGCGCGACGACGCCCTCGGAGACGGGCTCGTCCGTCTTGGCGGCCGCGTGGGCGATCGGCGCCGAGCCTTGGCCGGCTTCGTTCGAGAAGAGGCCGCGCTTGACGCCCCACATCATGGTCAGCAGCACCGCGCCGACGCCCGTGCCGGCAACGCCCGCTGTCGGATTGAAGGCTTCGCGGACGATCAGGCCGAAGGTGCCCGGGATCGCCGACGCATTCATCACCAGAATGGTCATCGCGCCGCCGACGTAGACCAGCGCCATGAGGGGCGCGAGGATGCCGGTGACCTTGCCGATCCGACGGATGCCGCCGAGGATGACGGCGCCGACGATCGTGGCCGTCGTCAAGCCGGCGATCCACGGTGCGACGCCGAACTCGCGGCTGAGCACGTCGGCGACGGTGTTGGCCTGCACCGCGTTGCCGGTGAGGAAGGAGGTCAGGATGAGCATCGCGGCGAAGAACATCGCCACGGGCTTCCAGCGCTTCCCGAGACCTTTCTCGATGTAGTACATCGGGCCGCCGGAGACCGAGCCCTCCCATGCCGCCGGGTCCTCGTCCTCGCGCTCGACGACTCGGTAGCGCTGGGCCAGCGTCACCTCGGAGTATTTGACCGCCATGCCCAGGAAGGCGGTGATCCACATCCAGAACAGGGCCCCGGGGCCGCCGAAATGGATCGCCAGCGCGACCCCGGCGATGTTGCCGATACCGACCGTGGCCGACAGCGCCGTGGTCAGCGCTTGAAAGTGCGACACATCACCCGGCTCGGCCGGGTCGTCATAGCGTCCGGTCGTGACCGCGAAGCCGTGGCCGAGGCGGCGGAGCTGAATGAAGCCGAGTCGAAAGGTGAAGAAGACGCCGGTGCCGAGCAGCGCGATGACCATGAACGGGATGTCCTGGTCGCCGGCCGGAATCCCTTGATTCCACACCAGGTCATTCAAGAAGTTGACGGCTTGAGCGAACATCGCAGCTCCTGACGCGCAGCGACACCGATCGACGATCGGGCGCGGGAATTCGATGACGGGACAACGGGCGAACGCGCTGTATATCACGCGCCGTCTGCTGTCGGGTCAACAGAGCGTCAGCGGCGGGGACTGCGGGCCGGACGGCTCGCAGGCGGAGTGGGGCGATCCCGCGCGGCCGTGACAGTCGATCAGGCGGCTTCGCAGCGGTTGGCCGCTGGAACCGGCGCCGGGGGGTCTGGCGCGGACGTCGATCCCTCGGCCGGAGCGGTGGACTGGTCACCGTGCGAGCGAGACCTCGCCCCAGACCGCCGTCGGCGGGCCTCCTGCATCGTCAGCAGAATCACGGAGAGGACGATCGCCGCAGCCGCCACCAGCGTGCGCGGTCCGACGACCTCGTCGGCGATCCACCAGCCCAAGAAGACCGCGACGACCGGATTGACGAAGGTGTGGGTGGATACGAGCGTCGGATCGACCGTGCGGATGAGCCACGCGTAGGCCGAGAAGGCGATCAACGAGCCGAAGACGATCAGGTAAAGGAACGCCAAGAACGACGTCGCCGAAACGGCTTCGATCTCGAAGCCGGAGAGCTCACCGCGCGCCAGACCGAACGCCAGCAGCCCGAGTCCGCCGAAAATCATCTGAGCCGCCGAATTGACGACGGGCGACGAGGGCAGCTCCGCGCGGCGGGCATAGAGCGAGCCGGCGGCCCAAGAAAGGCAGCCGAAGTTGATGACGGCAACCGACGGCAGGTGAATCGCAGCCCCGGCCAAGACGTCGCCCGGCGCCGCCAGCACCGCGGCACCAAGAAAGCCCAGGCCGAGCGCCGCGACGGTGCTCGCGGTCGGTCGCCGACCGCCGATCCACAGCATCAGCGCGATCCACATCGGCTCCATGGCGACGAGCAGAGCCATCAGGCCGGATGGCAGATAGTCGGCAGACCAGACCACCGCGCCGGTGCCACAGAACAGCAGCATGAGGCCGATCACCGCCGTCGAGCGCAGCTCGCGTACCGACGGCATGCGGGCGCCCCGGACGGCGGCGTAGGCGGCGAGCAACAGGCCGGCGATGAGAAACCGCAGGCCGACCATGATGAAGCCGGGAAGAGTGTCGACCAAGAGGCGGATCGCCAGATAGGTCGAGCCCCAGATGACATAGACCGCCGCGAAGGCGGCGAGCAGATGCAGGGCACGCTGGCTCATGGAGTCTCCTTCGGGCCTTCGTCGGCCGTCGCATCGATCCTGAGAGGCAGCGCAGGATCGTCTTTCACCGTGTCGAGAACGATGGTGCTGCGCGTCGAGATGACCTCGGGCACCTCGCGCAGCCGCTCGCGCAACAGGCGACCGAGCGCTTCCGGGCTGGCGGCGCGCAACTTCAGCAGGTAGCAATCCTCGCCGGCGACGTGGTGGAGCTCTTGCACTTCGGGCAGGGCGGCGAGCTTTTCGCCGGCGCAGAATGGCGTGTCTTCTTTCGTGCGCACGAAGACGAATGCGAGAAGATCGAAACCGAGGCGCGCAGGATCGAGCCGAGTTCGGTAGTCGTGCACAACTCCACGGCGTTCGAGCTTGCGCAGACGCTCGAGCGTCGCCGACGGCGCCATGCCGACACGGCGCGCGATTTCGGCGTTCTGAATGCGCGCGTTGCGCTGCAGGAGATCGAGGATCTCGAGGTCGACATCGTCGAGGTCGGGGTCGAGGCTCATGATCGTGTCCTTGGAGTTCTGAAGGTCGATCGAGAGACGGAAGAGATCAAAGTTCGAACGGGAGCCGCTCTCTGTTCGAGACCATAGCACGAATTGAGAATTTTATTCTGCGAGAACAAGTTTCATGAGAACGAAGAGGGTCTGAACCGGGCTCGAGCACTGACGATCGTCTGATGGAGCCCTCTGTCGTCTCGAGCCTTCTGTCGTCTCGAGCCCTGCGTCGTCCATCAACCAACGCTTCCGGAGGATTCGATGACTCAACCCGCGCCGATCGCCGGCCTTCACCACGTCACCGCCATCGCCAGCGACCCGCAGGCCAACCTCGACTTCTGGGCGGGCGTTCTCGGATTGCGGTTGGTGAAGACCACCGTCAACTTCGACGACCCGCGCACCTACCACCTGTACTACGGCGACGCGGTCGGCTCGCCGGGATCCATCGTCACGTTCTTTCCCTGGCCGGGTGCGCGCCGCGGCGTGCTTGGCGCCGGACAGGCCTCGTCGTTGGCCCTCGCAGTGCCGATGGGCTCGCTCGACGCCTGGCGTCAGCGTCTGACCGAGGCCGGCATCGAGTCGCAAACGCTCGACCGCTTCGGCACCGAGCACGTCGCCTTCCGCGATCCTGACGGCCTGCGCGTCGAGCTGGCGGCGATCGAAGGTGTCGAGGAGCGCGGCCGACCCTGGCGCGCCCTGCCGCCTTCGATGGCCGTGCGTTGGGTCCACTCGGTGACCCTCGACGAGGCGCGCAGGGAGCCGACGGAGCGGCACCTCGCCGACGCCCTCGGGCTACGCCAGATAGCCGACGAGGGAGGGCGCGGGCTCTGGGCTGTCGATGACGACGGATCTGGCGGGCGCGTCGAGGTGCGCGCCGCAGAGGCTCCTCAGCTCGGTCGCCTCGCCGCTGGATCGATCCACCACATCGCCTGGCGCAACCTGGACGATGCCGATCAGGCGTCTTGGAGCCGCCATTTGTTCGGCCACGCCGTCCGTCCGACCGACGTCCAGGACCGGCAGTACTTCCACTCGATCTACTTCCGGGAACCCGGCGGCGTGCTCTTCGAGATGGCGACCGATCCTCCTGGCTTCGCCCTCGACGAGCCGGTCGAAAGCCTCGGCGAGCGGCTGATGCTGCCGCCATGGATGGAGCCTCGCCGGGCGGACATCGAGAGCGCGCTGCCGCCCTTGCATCGCCCACAGCTGCCCGCGCCAGACGACCGAGCGGGCGACGGCGCGCCATGAACCAACTCCACGGCGATGCACCAACCGCCACCGCCGGCTCGGCACCCGAGGTGGCGGACGTGGGAATCGTTGCGGTACACGGCCGCGGTGCGACCGCGCGGGGCATCCTCGATCTAGCGACGGCGCTCGATCTCCCGTCGGCGAGCTGGCGAGCGCCGCAGGCGACGGCAGGGACCTGGTATCCGCAGTCGTTCCTGGCGCCGCTCGAGGCCAACGAGCCATGGCTCTCGGCGGCGCTGGATCGCCTCGACGCCGAGGTCGAGGCGTTGTTGGCGGCAGGCCTCGATCGCTCTCGGATTGCGCTCCTCGGCTTCTCGCAGGGCGCGTGTTTGGCGCTGGAGTTCGCTGTCCGGCGGGCGCGCCCGTGGCATGCCGTCGTCGCGCTCACCGGCGGCCTGCTCGGCCCGTCGATCGAGCGACATGCCGCGGCCGGCAACCTCGCCGAGACCCCGGTCTTTCTCGCCTCCGGAGATCCCGATCCGCACGTGCCGGCGTCGCGGGTTCTCGACACGGCCGCGATGCTGCGCCAGCTCGGAGCGCGGGTCGAGGTGCGCCTCGATCCGGGACGTCCGCACGTCGTGACGGCGCGCGAAATCGGGCGAGCGCGCGAGATCTTCCTCGGCGACCCGCCGCGGGCGGAGTCGACGGCGTGGGGCTGACGTCAGAGTGGGTCCGACATCGCCGTCGACGCCTCAGCGGCTCTCGCGATCCGAAGAGAACCGGTCGGCGACGCGTCGCCACCAGCCCCCGCCAGCGTCGAGGCGCTCTTGGATTCCTTCGATGCGCGTGGCCACGTCCGCGGCGCCTGCGGGCCGGTCGTCCCGGTTCTTGGCCAGCAGGTGATCGATCAGGTGCGACACTTCGGCCGGGATGGTCGGGTCGAGGCGGCGCACCGGATCCTGGCGATGCTTGACCACGCGATGCAGAGTGGCGACTGGCGT
The DNA here is from genome assembly GCA_038530905.1 of Acidobacteriota bacterium. GTDB lineage: Bacteria > Acidobacteriota > Thermoanaerobaculia > Multivoradales > J023 > JAUIJL01. The sequence continues at coordinate 5,248 of JBCBCF010000059.1, read as the reverse complement.
AGCGGCATCGAACGGCGATTCACCGGTCGTCATCTCATAGAGCAGCGTGCCGAGGGAGAAGAGATCAGAGCGCGCATCGAGGGATTCGCCGTTGGCCTGCTCTGGCGACATCGAGCGGCAGGTCCCCATGACCTCGCCGCTGCGGGTGAGTGCCGACTCGTCACCGACGTCGAGTCGTTTGGCGAGGCCGAAGTCTAGAAGCCGAGCGCGGCCGCAAGGCTCGACCATGACGTTCTCCGCCTTGAGGTCGCGGTGGAGGATGTTGTGCGCGTGCGCCGAGGCGAGGGCGACGGCGACCTGGCGGCCGAGCTCGAGAGCGCGGCGCGGTGGGATTGGCTTCTCGACGAGCATCACGGCGACATCGACGCCCTGAATCAGCTCCATTACGAGCCAGTCATCGCCCTCGACCGAGAGGAGATCGAAGATTTGGACGATGGCCGGGTGATCCAGGGCTCCCGTTGTCTTCGCCTCGCGGCGCAGACGACGCACCGCTTTGGCGTCGGTGATCTTGGGGCGCAAGCGTTTGATCGCCACCCATCGTTGGCGCTCGAGGTCTTGCGCCTTCCAGACCTGGCTCATGCCGCCGCGACCGAGCAGGCTGTGCAGACGGTAGCCGGCGACCTCGCGGCCGATTGCCTGTCGGATGCTGCTCGACGGCGATCCGGAGGTGGTCAATCGATCGGCAGCCGAATGCGCGGGCGAGCGGGACCTGACCGCGGTCGAGGACCCAGAACGGAGAGACATCTTGTTCCTCCGACGATGAAATGGCTCGAATCCCCTCCATGATACCCAGTCCGAACGGTCGTCTCTTGCCGCATTCGCTGGGCGCTGCGGCGCCAGCTCAGCCTGCTGAAGCGATTTCTCTGAATCGGCCTCTGGCTCCCGCCGCACCTCGTCTGGCATCGCGGTAGCATCACGACCCTGATCGACGCGGGATTCCAGGCCGAAGGCACCAAACGACGAACGAGGTGAGACATGACCGACGAGACTTCGACATCCCTTCGTCGATCGTCCGCTGGCGGCGCCCAGGCCCGCTGGCCCGATCTTTCGGAACGATCGGACCGCGAGACTTTCGCCACCTTGCATCTGTGGACGCAGATCGTCGGCAAGATCCGCCTTGAGACGACGCCCTGGACCAATCATTCGTGGCACGTCCCGCTCTACGTCTCGCCGCGTGGCCTGGAGACTTCGACGCTATGGCTCGACGGCGTGGCGTTCGAGATGGTCTTCGACCTTCGATCGCATGCGCTGATGATCGAAACGTCCGACGGTGATCGCCGCTCCGTGCCGCTGGCGCCGGGCTCGGTGGCGGACTTCTATGCGGCCGTGCTCGCAGAGCTGCGAGGCCTCGGACTCAAGCCTCGGATCGACACACGGCCAAGTGAAATCGAAGGTGGGATCCGTTTCGAGCGCGACGCGAGGCAGCGCCCCTACGATCCTCACGCGGCGCAGCGCCTGTGGCGAGCGCTGCTCGACATCGATCGTGTGTTCCACCGCTTTCGCGCTGCATTTCTCGGCAAGTCGAGCCCGGTGCACTTCTTTTGGGGCAGCTTCGACCTCGCCGTGACGCGTTTCTCGGGCCGAACGGCGCCGCCGCATCCTGGCGGCGTGCCGGCCCTGCCCGACTGGGTGGCGCGTGAGGCCTATTCGCACGAGGTGTCGAGCGCCGGATTCTGGCCGGGCGATCCCGATGGAGAAGCGCCGCTGTTCTACTCCTACGCCTATCCGCAGCCCGACGGCTTTGTCGACGCCGTCGTTCAGCCCTCGGCGGCGCGCTGGTCCGACGCTCTCGGCGAGTTTGTGCTGCCGTATGCCGACGTGCGGAACGCCGACGATCCGGAGGCCGCGCTGTGGATGTTCTTGACCTCGACCTACGAGGCTGCCGCCGATCGGGCCGCCTGGGATCGCGCGGCGCTCGAGCGCTCGCCCGAGGATCTGCCGCCGCCGATCGCCCGCCGCCTCTTCGAGGGCGGCGCCGACTGAGCGCCGTGGCGCTGGTGCCTGGACCGATCTGATGCGCTGCTCGACTCGCTTTCTCTGTCTCGCCCTGTGGGCCGCGGTTGCTGTCGCGGCCACCGCTCAAGAGAGCACGGATTCCTCCGCCGGAGACCAGGCGGTCGGCCTGCGTGCCGAACTGCGGCAGCTGGTCGGCGAAGCGCGGGATCGTGTGTTCCCGTCGCTCGTCTCCATCGATGTCGTGACCGTGCAATACCGCGGCGGCAAAGAACTGAAGGGACGAGCGACGGGCAGCGGGACGATCTTCGACACCGCCGGCCACGTGCTGACCAACGCGCACGTTACCCAGGGCGGTGAGAAATTCGTCTGCACCTTGTCGGACCAGCGGCGAGGACGCTGCGTGCTCGTGGGAGAGGATCCACTCACCGATCTGGCCGTCCTGCGCCTCGAGCTCGACGAGCCCGGCAACCTGCCGGTGGCCGCCTTCGGCCGTTCGGCGGAGCTCGAGATCGGCGACGTCGTGCTGGCGATGGGATCGCCGTTCTCACTGTCCCGCTCGGTCAGCCTCGGCATCGTCTCGAATACCGAGCGCGTGTTCGGAGGCGGCTTCGGCAGTGACGACCTGGAAGAGATGGAGCTCGAGCGCGGTCAGCGCACTGGCTTGTTCACGCGTTGGATCCAGCACGACGCGTTAATCAGCCCGGGAAATAGCGGCGGGCCTCTGGTCAACCTGGTCGGCGAGGTCGTGGGCGTCAACGAGTTGGGCGGTGGAGCCTTGTCGTTCGCGATTCCGAGCGATTTGGCCGCGCGCGTCCTGGCCACCCTGATCGCCGAAGGGCGTGTGCAGCGCAGCTGGCTCGGCCTGGCGTTCCAGCCTGCCCGCGCGGCCGGTCTCGACAGAGGAGCGCTGGTCTCGTCGGTGACGGAGGATGGTCCGGCGGCCCGCGCCGGCGTGCAGGCCGGCGACGTGTTGCTCGCGGTCGACGGGGACGACGTGGACGCGCGCTTCGTCGAGCAGGTGCCGCTGCTGCTGGATCGGTTGGCCAGCCGGCCGGTCGGCTCACGCGTCGTGCTGACGGTGGAGAGCGGCGGCAAGACGGCCGACCGTGAGGTCGTGACGGAGGAGCTGGCCGATGACCTCGGCGCGCAAGAGAGCTTTCACGCGTGGGGGCTGACCGCCCAAGACATCACCGCGAAGATGGCGCGCGATCTGGCGCTGCCGTCGGCCGAAGGCGTGTTGGTCACCGGCGTGCGCCGCGGCGGGCCGGCGCAGCAGGCGTCGCCGCCGATCCAGGCCGGCAGCGTGCTGCGCGCGGTCGCAGGCCGACCGACGCCCGACCTTTCGGCGCTCGTGGCGCTCTATGGCGAGCTCGACACGGTCGGGGACGCCGAGGACCTCGTCGTCGAGCTGGAACGCCGCGGCGAGCATCGCCTGACCCTCCTCGAACCGACGCGTGACCGACCGGACGACCCGCCGCGGGAGCTGCCGAAGGCGTGGATCGCGGTCGCCGCCCAACCCGTGCTGCCGCCGCTCGCCGCCGAGATGGGCTGGTCGGTCGAGCGCGGTTTGCGCGTGACGCGGGTCTATCCCGAGACCGCTGCCGAACGGGCCGGTCTCGAAGTCGGCGACGTGCTGCTTTCGGTGGCCGGAGAGCCCCTGCGCCCGGACTCCGCGGCCGATGCGTCCCTCCTGTCGCAGCGCGTCCGCGGGCTCGAGATCGGTTCCACTGTGCCGCTCGAGCTGCTCCGCGACGGTGAAACGCTGACGCTCGAGGTGCTCCTCGAGCGCACTCGCCTGACCCCCGATCAGGCGCGGCGTTCCACCGATCGGGACTTCGAGCTGACGGTGCGAGAGCTCACGTTCTTCGATCGGGACGCTCGCCGCTGGAGTCCGGATCGACGCGGCGTGCTGGTCGAGAACGTCGAGTCCGGAGGGTGGGCCGGGCTGGGTGGTCTCCGCCCCGGCGATCTCGTCCTGCGGGTCGGTGACCACGAGGTCCGCGGGCTGCGATCCTTCCGCGAAGCGCTCGATGCGGCGCGAGTGGCTCGTTCTGATCGCGTGGTGGTCGTCGTGCTGCGCGGCGTGCGGACGCATTTCCGCTTTCTCGAACCCGATTGGGCGCCTGTTGACTGATCGGCCGCCAACGTTCCAGGAGTCGTTCCTCGTGTCGTTCTTCCGCCGTCGTGCCTCGTCGCTCGCGGACTCGGTGTCCTTCCGCCTCGTGCTGTGCTTGGCGATCTTCGGAACCGTGCTACCCATCGCACCCGTGGGCGCCGGCGATGCCGCCGAGGACGCTGCCGCTGTGTCGCAGCGGACCGACGCTCGACCGCTCGAGAATCCGTATCGGGATCTGCTGGTCCACGCCGACGCTCTCGTGCAGGTGCGCTTCGTCGAGCGCGTGCGGGCCCCCGGGGTCGACAACGAGTCCAACGACGAGATCACCTGCGTCGTCGTGGGAGCCGATGGCCTCGTGCTGTGCTCCCAGACCCTTCTCGGCAACGCGATGGATGTGCTCGCGCGCCTTTTCGGCCGTTCGTCCGCCCCGATCGCTTCGCAGCCACGCGACATCGAGGTGGTCGGCGCCGACGGCACCATCCGGCCGGCGCTCCTGGTCGCCCGAGACAGCGATCGCGACCTCGCCTGGCTCGAGATTCAGGACCTGCCGCCGGACGCCGCGCTGCCGACGCTCGAGTTCTCCGCCGGTGCCGCGAGCGACATCGAGATCGGCGCGACCTTCTACGAGTTGCATCGCCTCGATCGCTACTTCGGCGGTGCGGAGGCCGTCGACACCGGCATCGTGGCGGCCCGGGTCGAGCGACCGCGACGGCTTCTCGTGCCCGCGCGGCCGAGCGGACGGGTCGGGTCGCCGGTCTTTACGGCGGACGGTCGCCCGCTCGGGTTGTTGGTCGTGCAGGTGCCGTCGTCGGCCGAAGCAAGTCGGCGGGCCGCGGTCGGCGGTGGTCGCCTCCCGGGTCAGGCTACCCGCGTCGAGCAGATGG
>JBCBCF010000059.1:0-282 GCA_038530905.1 Acidobacteriota bacterium | reverse complement strand
GGGTGGCGTCATTCTGCCCGCCGCCGAGATCGCCCGGGCCACCGCGCTGGCCCGCGAAACGCGCGACGCCGACCGCGCCGAAGCGCTGCCGTAGCGGCGCTCGGAGGGGTCGGCGTCGGGCAGCGCCTCCGCGGGCGAGACGACGACGCGATCAGATCAGGTCAGGAAGCCGGGCCGACCGCCGGCATGGCGAACATCGCGTCGTCGATATCGCTCGGATCCAGCAGCTCGAATTTGGTGAACTCGATGCCCTGGCCCGACGGGTTGCCGCCCATGTCGATC
>JBCBCF010000058.1:0-17854 GCA_038530905.1 Acidobacteriota bacterium | reverse complement strand
AGCCGCCGTTGGTGATCACCCGATCGCCCTTCGTGAGCTTGGCGAGCTGCTCTTCCACCCGCTTCTGGCGCTGGCGCACCGGCCGCCACCAGATCAGGTAGAAGATGACGAAGACCAGCAGATAGGGCACTGCCAGCGACCAAATCGAAGCGGACGAGCTGGCGGCTTGCGCCCACCAGACGCCGGCGGCGGACTGGACCATCGACTTCGGACTCCTGGATTTCGAATGCGCGCCCGGCCTCGCGACGCGGAGCGGCTGCGGGCGGACGCGTCGCGATCTCGCGGGATGTGGCGGTCGGGGTGACGCGCTCCGTCGGGATCGGCGCTGTTTGGATCTACGGCCCGGCGGCAGCTCGCGTTGGGCCGACGCCCGCGCTGGCGACGTCGCCGCCGGTGAAGCGGCGGACGAGTCCGTCGGCGACGGCCTCCAACTTTCCGGATTCAACACCCTCTCTCAGTTCCGCCATGAAGTCAAGATAATGACGGACGTTGAGCGCCGTTGCCAGAACCGCCGCCGTGACCTTGTCGACCTTGAACAGATGGTGCAAGAACGCCCGGCTGTAGCGACGGGCGAGCGGCCACGACGAGTCCTCGGCGAGCGGCGACGGATCGTCGCGATAGCGGTGATTCTTGATCTTCACGACCCCGTCGCGCGTGAAGAGATGACCGTGGCGGGCGTGGCGCGCCGGCATGACGCAGTCAAAAAGATCGACCCCCGAGAGCACGCCGTGCAGCAGGTCGAGCGGCGTGCCGAGCCCCATCAGATAGCGCGGCTTGTCTTCCGGCAGCTCCGGTGCCGTCCATTCGACGACCGAGCGCCGCAGCACCTCGCTCTCACCGACGCTGACGCCGCCGATGGCGTAGCCGTCGAACTCGAGCTGACGGAGCTCGCGCGCCGCCCGCCGCCGCAGATCCTCGTACGCTGAGCCCTGAACGATGCCGAAGAGGCCGCCCGCGGCGTCCCGTGGCCAGGCTGCACGCGCGCGTTCGGCCCAGTGGTGCGTCAGCCGCCAACTCTCTTCGGCCGCGCGTCGCTCGATCGGCCAGGCAGGGCACTCGTCGAGCACCATCGCGATGTCGACGCCGATCCGGGCCTGCGAAAGCGCGACGCTCTCGGGCGTGAAGCGCAGCTTGCCACCGTCGAGGTGATTGCGAAAGCTGACACCATCGCGATCGATCTTGCGCAACGCCGCCAGGCTCCAGACCTGAAAGCCGCCGCTGTCGGTGAGGATCGTGCGATCCCAGCCGCTGAATGCATGGATGCCGCCCAGCTCTTCGAGCGTGTCGATCCCCGGGCGCAGCGTCAGATGGTAGAGGTTGGCGAGCATCACCGAGGCACCGGCCTCTTCCAACTCGCGAACGGTCAGCGCCTTGACCGCCCCCTGGGTGCCGACCGGCATGAAGGCTGGAGTGTCGACCGTGCCATGCGGCGTCGTCAGCCGTCCACGGCGGGCGGCGCCGCAGGTGCCGAGAAGCTCGAAGCGGAGAATCGCTTCAGTCTCCGCTCTGCTCGCGCTTCTCGCGCAGGGTCAGCTCTCGCACCTCGAGGCTGTCCGGGAGCTCGAGGGCGAAGCGCCCGTCGTCGATCGACGGATTGATCACAACGTTCTCGAAGCTGTATTCAGTGACGTCGCCCCCCGGCTCGACGTAGCGCAAATAAACGACCTGGAAGGTCTCGCGCGCGACGTGGATCTGCAGCTTTTCGATGCGCTTCTCAACCCGCTCGAAGCGCGGCGTCAGATCGAGCTTGTACGGCGCACTGGCGTCGGCGGGAAAGCGCACGCGCAGGTCGAAGTACCGCTCGAGCGTCTCGAGCGAGCTCGGGCCGGAGAGGTATTCGGTCACCTGCTCGGCCTGATCACCGATGTCGATGCGTTCGGCGCGGTCGAGGTCGCGGTACCACGTTGTCATCGTCTCGCCGTCGACCACGATCGTGCTCTTCTCCGGCGTCTCGAAGTCCCAGCGGACTCGATCCGGCGCGCGGAACCAAAAACGGCCGGTCGATGTCTCGGGCTCGAGGAAGAGCTCGCTCTCCTGGCGCTGGACGAAGTCGGCGGTCAGAGTCTCGAGGTCCGCCTGCTGCACTTTGACGCGCTCGAGCAAGGCTTCCGTCCTCTCTTGAAGACTCAGGCCCTCGGCTTCGGGATCAGGAAGGTCGGCGGCGACCAGGGGGAGGGAGGCCGCCGCGCACAGCCAAAGCGTCGCAGCGACGCGGAAGACGGGATTCCAAACGGCAAATCGTTCGCTCATGGCGCGATCGTAGCGCGCAGCCGGACGCGTTCCTGGAGGTGCGATTTCACCTTGACAGCCCGCAAAAACCGTTGCTAGCTTCGCCCGCCCCAGGTTCGCTGAACGCAACGTCGCGTCAGTATGTCGAAAACGCCGTTCCACGGCCGATTTCTCCATCGGAAGGATCGTCGATTCATGGCTGAGGCCAAGCTCGGGACCAAGTGGGAGTGCTTCGCTTGCGGGGCGAAGTTTTACGATTTCGGTAAGCCAGAGCCGATCTGCCCGAAGTGCGGCGCCAATCAGGCGACTCGCGAGGAGTTGGTCGACGACGCAGCGCCGCCGATCGAAGCCGCCGAAGATCTCGAGCGTGAGGAAGAGCTCGACGACGAGACCGAGACCGACGCGCTCGACGACAGCGAAGACGGTGACCTCGACGCCGCCGACGGCGAGACCGACGAGGACGAGGACGAGGACGAAGGTGGCGACCCCGAGGATCGCGATCTGCTCGGTGATTTCGACGACCTCGACGACGACGGCCTCGACGACGACGAGGACAACGATCTCGACGACGAGGAGTACGACTGAACCGGTCGTCTGAGCCGCCGCTCGTCATCGGCCTGGGCGCCAACCTCGGCGAGCCGGCGAGCCGCCTGCTCGATGCGATCGACGCGCTCCGCGCCCGGTTCGGACCGCTCCGCCTCTCGCCTCTCTACCGCAGCGCAGCGATCGTCCGTCGCCCGTCTGCTGCGGAGCGATCGCCTCAGCCCGACTATCTGAACGCCGTCGCTCTCGCCGCCTTGCCGGCCGGGCGCGACGAGCGGGCATTGCGCCGGCTGCTCGGCCAGCTCAAGCAGCTCGAGGCAGCCGCCGGCCGCGACTTCGCGGCACCGCGCGACGCGGCGCGTCCGCTGGACCTTGACCTGCTGCTGGTCGGCGAGACGATCTGTCGGCTGCCAGCAGTGGGCGATCAGGACATCGACGACTCGGCGGCGGACGCCGCCTCGACCGCTCAGGCCTGGCCGGGCCACCTCGTCCTACCCCATCCAGAGATGCGTCGCCGACGGTTTGTGCTTCAGCCGCTTGCCGATCTCTTGCCCGACCTGGGCCTTCCCGACGGCGCCGACACCGTGACGGAGGCTCTTCGCCAAGTCCCGCCGCAGCGCCTCGAGCGGCTGCCCTGGCCGGATCGGCCTTCGGCTGCGCCCTGCCCCGCGCCCCGCGTGGTGTAACATTTGACGATCTCGATGTCGCGCCTGCCCACGCCTCGAACAGCCTTCCCTCGCGCTTCGCGAACTGATCATCGCGCCTTGCGTTGTGCCCGCGTGCCGCGAATGGACCGTCGCGCGGAGCGACGATGAGCTCGCGACGTCGGCGCCCGCGGCGCATGCCGATCCTGCCTCTCGACGACGCCGTCTGCTTTCCGCAGACGGACCTGCGCCTGAGCCTCGATCATCCCGACGATCTCGAGCTCGTGCACGATCTCTTCTCAGAGACGGCGGCCGACGGGCCCCGGCTGGGCGTGGTTCTGAGGGTGGCGGGCATCGAAGGCGACGACGCCCCGGTCTATGCCGCCGGCACCGCTGCACGGCTGGTCGACGTCGAAGACTTCGGAGATCGCTGCGAAGTCGTGCTGCGCGGCGAGTTCCGCTTTGAGCTGACGAGCGACGTCGACCAGGGGGACGGCCGCGAGGCACTCGTCGAGCCCATGGGCGAAGAGGCGGTGTCGGAGATCGATCCCGAGATCCAGAAGCTGCGCAGCGAGCTGGTCTCACTGGCCCTCGAGCTCGCCCGCGAGCTGGGCGAACGTTTCGATCTCGACGACGAGACGCTCCGCGAGCTGCGCCGCGGCATGCCTTTCGAGCGGCTGGTCAACCATCTGGCAGCGCACCTCGCCGTGGCGCCGGAGCGCAAGCTGGGTCTGCTGCGCGAGCCGCTCCCGCGTCGCGCCCGTCAGGTGCGTACGATCCTCCGCTGCCGCCAGCAGGTGCTCGACGCGCTGCGGCCGTTCCGCCACCTGGCGGCCGCTGCCGAGCACAACTGACCCTCGCCTCCCGCATGCTGTCGATTCGCGATCCCATCCACGGCTTCATTCGCACCGACGCCCTGGAAACGGCCCTGATCGGCAGCCGGCCGATGCAACGGCTCCGCTTCATTCATCAGCTCGGCCTGACCTTTCTCGTCTTCCCGGGCGCTGAGCACAGTCGCTTCAGCCATGCGCTGGGCGTCATGCACCTCGCCGGACGGATCTACGACGCGGTGGCGGCGCGCAGCGGCGGACGCCTGGCTGTCGGCGACGAGGCGCCGGCGCGCCGGCTGGTGCGCGTCGCGGCGCTGCTGCACGACATCGGGCACGCGCCGTTCAGCCACTCGGCGGAGCATCTCTTCGCCGACGGCCTCGATCACGAGGACATGACCTGTCGCCTGCTTGAGTCCGACGAGATGCGCGCCATTTTCGCCGAGCACGGCGACGGCATCGAGCCGGACGCGGTGATCCGGATTCTCACCAAGCGCGGCGACGCCGCGGAGCGCCTCCTGTCGCAAATCGTCACGTCGGAGCTCGACGTCGACAAAATGGACTACCTGCGGCGCGACAGCCTGTTCTGCGGCGTGCTCTACGGCAGCTATGACCTGGAGCGCCTGCTCGAAACGCTCGAGGTGGTCGAAGACCCGGAGGACGGCGCGTGGCGCCTCGGCGTCTCGCACGTCGGCGTGCACGCGCTCGAAGCCCTGGTGATGGCGCGCTACTACATGTTCACGCAGGTCTACTTCAACGTGACGACGAAGGCGATGGAGCTGCACTTCGACCGTTTCCTGCGCAGCGTGGGCATCGAATGGCCGGGCGATCCCGAGGCCTTCCTAGCGCACGACGACCTCTCCGTGTGGTCGACCATGCGCGACTCGGACCATCCGCACGCCCGCGCCATCGTCGACCGCCAGCGGTTTTCGCTCGCTTACGAGACCCGCGAGCATCTAAGCGAGCGCGAACGGGACTGCTTCAAGAGCCTCATCCCGACGATCCGCGAACGCTTCGGCGACGAGCAGGTGATGATCGACAACTCGGCGAAGGACCCACATCGCTTGAAATCGAGCCGGGTCTGGGTGCGCCGCTGGGACGATTCGCTGCTGCCCATGGAGCAGGCGAGCGATTTCATTGCGCAGCTGTCGCGCATCGAGTGCTTCCGCGTCTACGCACCGCGCGAGGCGCGCGACGAGGTGTCGTCGGCAGTCGAAGCGCTGTGGCGCGACGCGCTGCAGGATTCCGCAGATTCCAACTCGGGAGACTCCTGATGCGATGGGTCGAACGCATGCTCGCCGACGTCGTGGGCCAGAACACCGGGGTCGATTCCCGCTTGCTGCGACGCGTCCTGCGCGGCCGCGGCAAATCGGTGGCGATCGCCGGCCTCGGCGCCGCCATCGGGGCCGCCTTGGCCCAAGACCAGAGCGGCCAGAGGCAGCCTTCGGCCGGCGGGGCGCCGGCAGCGAGTGCACCGCCCCGGCTGCCGCCGGTGCCGACGCCGGGCGCGTCGACGCCGGCCGCCCCGCCGCCTCTGCCGCCGGTGCCGACGCCTGCTGCCGCGTCCCCGCCGCCGGCGGTGCCCAGCCAGGCGCCGCCGGTTGCTGACGCCGACCCGGAAGCCGACGCTGTCGAGAGCTACGCCGTCGTCCGCACGATGGTCGCCGCCGCCTTTGCCGACAGCCGGCTCGACCCGCGCGAGCATGCGTCGATTGCCCGCCACCTCGACGGCTCGGACCTCGGGGCCGAGCGCGAAGCGCAGGTGCGGCAAGATCTCCAGACCCCGCCGTCGATCGACGAGCTCGCCGCCCTCACCGAGAATCCCGAGCATCGGCGGGCGATGTACCGCTGCGCCTGCGCCGTCCTGCTCGCCGACGGCCGGGTCAGCACCAGCGAGCACCACTGGCTCGACGCGCTTGCTGGCGCGTTCGGCTTCGCTCCGGCCGAACGCCAGGCGCTGCGGGACGACGTCTTCGGCGACGAGGAATCCTGACCCGACACGCTCGCGCCGACCCGGCACTCATCCCGGCGACCTTCCCGTCGCGCGCCGGACCACCCTCTTCCGCAATGCTTTGCACCAAACTTTCTTTCTCGAGAACCTCGAAGACCCGGGAGTCAAGATGAAATCGACGAGCTACACCGACTTGGTTGATGTCCTCCAGCAGTCGGTGGACGCCCACGGGGCGCGCAACGCCTTCGGCACAAAAGTGGACGGAACCTGGGAGTGGCTGACCTACGCCGAACTGGGGCGCCGGGTTGACGACTTTCGCGGTGGCCTCGCCAGCTACGGCGTCTCGGCCGGCGACACCGTGGCGATCATCGCCGCGAATCGCGTCGAGTGGGCGATTGCCGCCTACGCCACCTACGGCCTCGGCGCCCGCTTCTGCCCGATGTATGAATCGCAGCTGCCGAAGGACTGGCGCCACATCCTGCAGGACTCCGAGGCCAAGGTGCTGCTGGTCTCGACCTATCCGATCGACGATCAGGTCCGCCCCTGGATCGAAGAGATCGACTCACTCGAGCAGGTCTTCTGCATGGCCTTGCCGGCTGAGGACGAGACCAGCTTTCTGGCGCTCGAGACGCGCGGGCGCGAGACGCCCGTGCCGGTCGCCGACATCGACCCGACGACCGCCTGTGGCTTCATCTACACCTCCGGCACGACCGGCAAGCCGAAGGGCGTGCTGCTGAGCCACAACAATATTTGCTCGAACATCAACGGCGTCTCCGAGCTGTTTCCGATCGACCACTCGGACATTTCGGTCAGCTTCCTGCCCTGGGCTCACTCCTTCGGCCAGACCTGCGAGCTGCACTGCATGCTGGCGCGCGGTGCGGCCATCGCTATCGCCGAGTCGGTCGAGAAACTCGTCGACAACTTCGGTGAGGTGCGGCCGACTTTGATGTACGCCGTGCCGCGCATCTTCAACCGCATCTACGACGGGGTGCACAAGAAGATGACCGCCGAAGGCGGCGTCAAGAAAATGCTCTTCGAGCGCGCTTTGGCCTGCATCGCGAAGCGCAAGCGGCTGGAAGCCGAGGGTCGCAGCTCCGCGCTCGTCAACATGCAGCACGGCTTCTACGACAAGGTCGTTCTGTCGAAGGTGCGGGACCGCTTTGGCGGCCGACTGCGGTTCGCCCTGTCCGGCGGCGCTGCTCTGTCGCCTGAGGTAGCGGAGTTCATCGACGGCATCGGCATCCTGATTTGCGAGGGCTACGGTCTCACCGAGACCAGCCCGATCGTCACCGCCAACCATCCCGGCGCGCGCAAGATCGGCTCGGTCGGCCAGCCGATTCAGGACGTCGAGGTGCTCATCGACAAGTCGGTGGCCGAAGACGACGAGGCGCCCGAAGACGGCGAGATCGTCGTGCACGGCCCGAACGTCATGCTCGGATACCACAACCTTCCGAAGGAGACCGCGGAGGTGATCAACGCCGAGGGCGGCTTCCACACGGGTGATCTCGGCCGCCTCGACGCCGACGGCTTCCTCTACATCACCGGCCGCATCAAAGAGCAGTACAAGCTCGAGAACGGCAAATACGTCGTGCCGGCACCGCTCGAGGATGGTCTACAGCTCTCGCCGTTCATCGCCCAAGCCTTCGTCACCGGCTTCAACAAGCCGTTCAACGTCGCCCTTGTCGTGCCCGATCGGCTGGCCCTCGAGGGCTGGGCGCGCGATCACGGCGTGCGCGGCGAGTACGAGGAGATCCTCGATCATCCGAAGGTGCAGGAAAAGCTCAAAGACGAGATCGCCGCCTGCTCGCGCTCGTTCAAGGGCTACGAGAAGCCGAAGCGCTTCAAGGCGATCGCCGAGGAGTTCTCGGTCGAGAACGGACTCCTGACGCCCAAGCTCAGCCTCAAGCGACGGGTGGCGATGGATCGCTACGCCGACGAGCTGGCCGAGCTGCACGCGGATTGAGCCAGCGCTCGAGCCGGGCGCTGCTCGGCGGTGCCCTCGTGCTGTCGATCGCTGCCGGCTGCGGTGGCCCGCCCCCGGACGCCAAACGCGAGATGGGCTCGCCCGCTGCTCCGGCGGCTCAGGCGCCGGCCGGCGGCTCCAATCCGATCGACCCACCCGACGCCGAGATGCCGCCCGATGCGGCGCCGTTCATCGACGTCACGGGCGCCACGGGCCTCGACTTCGATCATTGGAACGGCATGTCGGGCGGGCTGTACTACAGCGAGATGATGGGCTCGGGCGGCGCTCTCTTCGACGTTGACGGCGACGGCGACCTCGATCTCTACCTGGTCCAAGGCGCACGCCTCGGCGATCGAGCGCCAAGCCGCCCGCCGGACCAGCCGACGTTCGACCGCCTGTACCGCAACGATCTCGCCGCGCCCGGCGCCACGCCGCGCTTCGTCGACGTGACCGAGGCCGCCGGGCTGGCCACGGCGGCGGCTGAGGCGTCGTACGGCATGGGCGCCGTCGCCGCCGACTTCGACGGCGACGGGCACGCCGACCTCTACATCACCGCCGCCGGCCGCAACCGCCACCTGCGCAATCAGGGCGACGGCACGTTTGAGGAGGTCACTGACGAGGTCTCCGGCATCGAGCGCTGGAGCGTGCCGGCGGTCGTGCTCGACATCGATCTCGACGGTCGCAATGACCTCTTCGTCGGCCACTACGTCGACTACTCGATCGCGATCGACAAACAATGCGTCGACGAACTCGGACAGCGCAACTATTGCGGCCCGCTGGCCTACGCGCCGCTCGCGGACAGCCTGTTGCGCAACGTCGGCGGCCGCTTCGAGGACCTCACCGGTCGCCTGGGCCTGGCGACCGCCACCGGCGCTGCCTTGGGCGCCACGGCCAGCGACTTCAACGGCGACGATCGCCTGGACCTTTACGTGGCCAACGACGGCACGCCGAATCGACTGTGGCTGGCTCAGCCCGACGGCACGTTCATCGATCGCGCGCTGCTCGCCGGCGCGGCGCTCAATGGTCAAGGCCACGCCGAGGCCTCGATGGGCGTCGCCGTTGGCGACGTCGACGGCGATCTTGACGACGACCTGCTGCTGACGCATCTCACGCGCGAGACCAACACGCTGTACCGCAACGATAGAGGGGCCTTCGTCGATCGCTCCGCCGAGAGCGGCCTCGGCGCGCCGAGCTTCGATCGCACGGGCTTCGGCGCGGCCTGGGTCGATCTCGAGAACGACGGCCGGCTCGATCTGGTGGTCGGAAACGGCGCCGTCAAGATCATCAAGGAGCAGCGCCTGGCGGGTGATCGACATCCGCTCCACCAGCGCGATCAACTCTTCGCTCAGCAGGCCGACGGCCGCTTCCGCGAGGTCGGCGACGCAGCTGGCCCGGCGTTCGCGCCGTCGCTGGTGACGCGCGGCGTGCTGGCCGGCGACCTCGACGACGACGGCGACCTCGACCTGGTGCTGACCGCCAACGACGGGCCGGCGCGCGTGCTGCTCAACCGCCAAGGGCAAGACGCACCGTGGGTTGGACTGCGCCTGGTCAACGCGCAGGGCGCCGACGTCGCCGGAGCGCTGGCGCTCGTGACCGCGGCCGACGGCCGACGGTTCGCCCGTCGGGTCGTCCTGGGCTCGAGCTACGCGGGATCGAACGATCCGCGGCTGCTCTTCGGGCTGGGTGGCGACGGCTCTCCAGACGGCCTCGACGGCGCCGTCGCGGTCGAAGTCGTTTGGCCAGGAGGCATGCGCGAACGCTGGTCAGATCTTGCAGTCGGGCAGTACCATCACCTGCGCCGCGGGGACGGCGCGTCGTGACCCGACCGCCCACCGCCTCGCGGCACCTCATGATCATGCACACGTCTCTTTCGAACGCTCTGCGCTTCCTCGTCGTCGGCCTTCTCGTCGTGCTGACCGCGTGCGCCGAGCCGCCGCCCGAGCTCCCGCCGCTGGAACCGCTGCCGGAGCTGGATCTCGAATCGGTCGAAGATGTCGCTCGGCGCCAGATCGCATCGGCGAGCGAGCGCGTGGAGCAGGCGACAACCGAGAGCGTGCGCGCCACCGCCGACGCCTACGGCGTGCTCGCCCAGCTCTACCACGCCTACGACCTCGGCGAGGCGGCCGCCACGGCCTACGCCAACGCCCGCACGCTCGATCCGACGGCGTTCACCTGGGCCTATCTGCACGGCGTGGTGGCGGCCGGCGAGGGCGACTTCCCGACCGCGCGCGCGGCGTTCGAACGCGCCGTCGAGCTGCAGCCGCGCAGCGCGCAGCCGCGCCTGCGTCTGGCCAATGTCTTGTTGGAGCAGGGCGAGGCTGAGGCGGCTGCCGAGCAGCTCCGCGCATTCGATGCCGGCGCCGGCGCCGAAGCCGCGCTGGCCTACGGTCTCGGCCGAGCCGCCGCCTCGCTCAGCGACCACGACGACGCCGTCGCCGAGCTGACGCGAGCGGCCGAGCTCGACCCACAGGCCGGCGCCGTCCGCCACGCACTCGGCCTGTCGCTCGCCCGACTGGGACGCGAGGAGGAGGCCCAGGCGGCGCTCGCCGCGGGCAACGCGACGCCGCCGGCGTTTCCCGATCCACTGCTCGACGCGGTGCGCGCCAAGGCGGTGTCCTCTGGAGCGTATCTACGGCGCGGCAATCAGGCGCTCACCGCCGGCGACCTGGAGAAGGCACAGGCCCTGTTCACACGAGGTCTCGAGGCGGATCGCGACTCGATCGAGCTACGTCTCAACCTCGCCATCGCGCAGGTGCGCGCGGGCGCTCTCGACGCCGCGCGTTCGACGCTCGAAGACGCGCGACGTCGAGCGCCGGACAATCCACGGGTCCATCACGACCTGGGCAACGTGCTGCGCGAACAAGGGCGCGCAACGGAAGCCGTGCCGGCGCTGCGGCGCGCCGTCGAGCTCGAGCCAACCTACGCCGACGCATGGTTCAACCTCGCCAACACCCTCGCTGAACTGGACCGCTGGCCGGAGGTAGGCGAAGCCGTCGCCCGATATCGGGAGGAGCGCCCGGACGACGCCCGCGGCCGCTATCTCGAAGCGATGGCGCTCGCCGCCGGCGGCGAGCGGCCCGAGGCGATCCGCCGACTGCGCGCGCTGGTCGAAGCGCAGCCGGACGACCTTGTCGCTCGCCGCGGCCTCGGCGGCCTGCTCGCCGAGAGCGGCGACATCCCGGCAGCGCTGATGGTGTACGAGCAGGTGCTCGCGTCGGAGGCGCTCGACGACTCGGCGCGCTTCGGCGTCCTCGACGAGGCCGCGCGTCTTGCCTGGCAGCGAGGTCGCCGCCCCGAGGCGATCGCCCTCTGGCGGCGTGGTGTCGAGGCCCAGCCGCAGTCGAGCGCCGCCCGCACGGCTTTGGCCAACGCCCTGCAGCTGGCCGGTCAGCGCGCGGAAGCGATCGGCGAATTCGAGCGCGCCGTCGATCTCGATCCATCGAACGCCACGGCCTGGCTATCGGAAACCCGCCTGCGCATCCTCGAGAATCAGCCGGCGGTAGCGCGCGGCCGCCTCGAGCAGGCGCTCGCCCTCCATCCCGAGAACGCCGAGCTGGCCGGTACGGCGGCGCGGCTCTACGCCACGTCGACGAACGACGCGGTGCGCGACGGGGCCCGCGCCATGGAGCTGGCGCGCCTCGCCTACGGCCTCGACCCGTCGCTCGATAACGCCGAAACGCTGGCGATGGCGCTCGCCGAGATCGGCCGCTTCGAGGAGGCGATCCGCTTCCAGACCCAATTGGCGCACCAGGCACAGCAGAGCGGCGATCAGCGCACTCTCCGGCGCCTGGTGAAGAATCTCAGACTCTTCCAAAATCGACGCCCGGTGCGCGCCGAAGCCACCGATCGACGACCGACCCGCCGAGGAACGTCCCCATGAGCGACCGGCCGCCGTTTCACCTTGCATTTCCGGTCGGCGACCTCGAAGCCACGCGCACCTTCTACGTCGACTTGCTCGGCTGCCGCGAGGGACGAAGCGCCGCGACCTGGGTCGACTTCGAGCTCGAAGGACACCAGCTCTCGGCGCACCTCGTGCCGGACGCCACGGGCGACGCCTTCCGCAATCCGGTGGACGGCCACGGCGTGCCGATCCCACACTTCGGCCTGGTGCTGCCCTGGGAGCGCTGGGAAGAGCTCGGCGCCCGCCTGCGCGCCGAGAACGTCGCCTTCGTCATCGAGCCGTACGTGCGCTTCGCCGACCAGCCCGGCGAGCAAGGCACATTCTTCGTCCGAGACCCAAGCGGCAACGCCCTTGAATTCAAGTCGTTCCGCGACCCTGCCCGCATCTTCGCCACCGAGTGACGGATCAGGAGACGGGCGAGCGAGCGGCTCTCATCGACCTCGCCAGCGCAGCCAGAAGGCAACGGCGGCGAGTGCGATGACGATCTCGAGCGCACCTGAGAGCACGAACGCAAAGCCGAAGCCACCGCGCGCGAAGGCCCACTGACCGACCAGCGGCCCGACCGCAAAGCCGAGCGATCCAGCGAGGTTGAAGCCGCCCATCGCGACCCCGCGCGTCCGCTCGTCCGACAGCTCGGCGGTCAGGCTGATCGCCGGCGGGAACATCAGCGCGGCGAGCACGCCCAGGCCGATCATCACCCACCACAGCGCCTGCAATCCGCTGAAGCCGACCAGGCACATCACCAGGCCGTAGGCCAGGGAGCCGGCGATGAGCGGTGGATAGGGCCCAACGCGATCCGACAGCCGGCCGGTGAAGTACTGAAGGATGGCGAACGGCAGCAGATATAGCGCGAGATATCGCCCTCGCAGGGCCGGATCGTCCACCCCGAGTGTCGCCAGATACTGCGGAAACAGGACCACGAAGAAGCCGACGCTGTAGCGATCGACGAATTGGAAGAGGTAGGGAATGAGCAGCCTGGGCTCGCGGCCCACGACGCCGACCAGATCGCGCCATGACTCACGCCGACGCGTCGTCGTCGCCGCCGGGAGCAGCCAGGCGGCCACCGACAGGCCAAGAAAGAGCACGCCGGCCAGCCACAGCGGCGCGCGCACGCCCAGGCTCGACGTCACCCAGCCGCCAACCGGCGCGCCAAGCGAGATGCCGAAGATCAAGGCGCCGCCCATGACTCCCATGTAGCGCCCGCGGCGCCGGCGATCCGGCTGGTCGAGGACGATCGACATCAGCAGCGACCAGCCCATCACCGAAAACGCTCCCTGCACGAAGCGCACGGCAAGAAGGGCCGGGATGGTGTCAACGGCGAGGTACGACAGATACAGCACGCCGCTGCCGAAGAAGCCGAGCGAAACGAGTGGCCGGCGCATGCCGAGCCGGTCGCTCAGGACGCCCCACAGCGGCGCGAAGAGAATGTTGGCCAGCGCCTCGATCGAAAAGAAGAGGCTGGCGTCGCGCCCGGTGCCACCCAAATCGTCGAGCACCAGCTCTTTCAGGCCGGCGACGATCAGAGTGACGTTGAACATCGCCACCGTCAGCAGAAGCGACGGCAGGAGAACCGCGCGCGAGGCGGTCTGGGACGAGGCAGAAATGGCGTGGCCTCCGAAGAGAAGCGGCACGGGCGGGGGGCGCCGCATCGCGGCAGGACCGATGCTCTCACGCCGCCGCGGCCGCGACAACGCGACGCTCGATCCGATCAGCCCAAAAGGCGAATCGCTCTGGGGAGACAGCGGATCCGGGCCGGTCGCGCCGACAGCGTCTCGCCGTCGAAATCGAACGGCGGCTCCGATTTGGCCGGTTCGAGGCGCACCTCGCGGGCGCGTCGGACTAGGATCTGCGGACGGCGCACGTGACGACCGGCGAGAAACTGCGGCAGCAGCCAAGGAAGCTTCCAGCGCGCCTGCGGCGGCACCAAGACGACGTCGAGCAGCCCGTCGTCGATCTCGGCATCTGGCGCCACCAACATGCCCTTGCCGAAGCTCGAGCCGTTGGCCATCGCGACCAGGAAGAGCGGCCCGTCGTGGATCAGCTCATCGTCGACCGCGACGCGGAGCGACGGCGGCCGATAGCGCGCCAGCACGCCGAGCGTGGCCCGAAGATATGAGCCGCTCCCATGCCGCCGACCGCGCTCGACCGCCGCGTCGACCGCGCCCGAAAGGCCGGCCGACGCGATGTTGAGACCGAATCGCCGTTCGCCATCGTCGAAGTGCATCTCAATCGCGTCGATCGGTTGTGCATCCGAGGCGCGCAGAATCCGCGAGAGCCGACGCGCCGGATCGGTCTCCAGGCTCGGACGCCGGCCTTGAGACTTCGCCATCCGCATCATCCGGCGCTGGAGATGTCGATCGAAGTCCGAGCCGGTGCCGGCAGCCAGCAGCCCGAAGCCGACGTCGCCACGCTCGGCCGCGAGCAGCGCGTCCACGGCGAGGTGCGCCGTTCCGTCACCGCCGATCGCAATCAGCCGCTCAACCTGCCGGGCCCTCAGGTGCGTCATCAGCTGGTCGCGAGCGGCGGCGGCCGACGCGGCGACGACGACTTCGCACGTCTCCAGCTCCGCCACCTCGTGCTCGAGGCGCCGCCACAGGGCCCCGGCCCGCCCGGAGCCGGCAGCTCGGTTGAGCAGAACGAGCGCTCGCTTCACACGGCCGCCACGCCGCGTGGGCTCCAAGCGTCGAGATCGCGATCGAACCGTTCCAGCTCAGCCTCCCAGCGAGCCCCGTCCCAGCCCATCTCGGCACAGACCGGCTCGCGTAGGCTCGGCGCCAGGTCGCGCGTCGCCTCGGCATCCCAGGTGCCGAGGCGCGTGCGCCGCAGCAGGAGATCGGAGAGATGCTCGACGGCGCCGAATCGCAGATGCGCCCGCAGCTCGGCGGCGCACAGGTCGACATCATCGCGCAGCGGCTGCAGATCCTCGGCCGCCGCCCCTTCGCATGCTCGCCAGGCGCCGGCGAGAAGGCGACGCGCCATCGCCGACGCGACCTGCGGCTCGAGATCGAAGCGCGTCAGCAACCGCCGATCGAGATCTGTCGGTGCCAGGCCTGCGAGCGGCGTCCCGGCGGTGGCGCTCGACCGCCGCAGGCTAGCCCCGCTCGCACCGCTCTCTCTGATCAGGCGCTGTGCACGATCGACCACCAGCTCGGCCGACAGGCGCCAGGTGGTCAGCTTGCCGCCGGCGATCGACAGCAGGCCGTCTTCTTCCCAAAGTTCTTCTTCACGGCTGGCGGCCGTCGGATCGTCGTCGCCCTGGTCGATCACCGGCCGCAGCCCGGCGAACGCACCCGCCACGTCGTCGAGGGTCGGCGGCGGCGATCCTGAGACCTCGGCGCAGGCGCGCAGCAGATAGTCGACCTCGGCGCGCGTCGGTCGCGGATCGTCGAGTGGGCCGTGGTGAAAAAGATCGGTCGTACCGACCAGCAGCCCCTCCGGGTGCGGAACGAAGAAGACCGGCCGGCCGTCGTCGGGCGAGGGCAGGGTGATCGCCGTGTCCACCGCCAGACGCCCCGGCCGGAACATCAAATGCGAGCCGCGCGACGGCCGCACGCGACGTCCGTCGAGGCCGAAGAGTTTCCGAACCTCGTCGACCCAGGCGCCGGCGGCGTTGATCACCAGCGAGGCCCGCACGCGATGCACCGCGTCGGTCTCGAGATCGCGGACGGCGACACCGATGACCCGACCGGAAGCGTCGCGGAGCGCCTCCTCGGCCCGCGCTCGGGTCAGAAGAGAGCCGCCGTAGGCGACACCATGGGCAGCGACGGCGGCGGTCAGTCGCGCGTCGTCAACCCGCGCATCTCGATACACCATCGCCCGATCGAGCCGCTTGCGGTCGAGGCCGGGGACCCAGCGCGCCAGCTCGGCCTCGCTGACGCGGCGATGCTTGTCCGGCGTCTTGGTCATCCGATCGTAGAGAAAGAGACCGATCTCGACCTGCCAACCGGGCGTCTTGTCGCCACGAAAGGCCGGATAGACGAAATCGACCGGCTCGACGAGATGAGGATCGATGGCCAGGTGTCGATCGCGCTCGCGGCAGGACGAGCGGGTGACCTTGAACTGCATCTGCTTGAGGTAGCGCAGCCCACCGTGGATGAGCTTCGAGGAGCGCGACGAGGTCCCGGCCGCGACGTCTTCTTTCTCCACCAGGAGCACCCGCAGCCCGCGCTGTGAGGCATCGAAGAAGATGCCGCAGCCGCTGATGCCACCTCCCAACACCACGAGATCGAACGACTGATCGAGAGCGGCGAGGGCGCGCGTGCGCAGGCCGGGCGGAAACATCATTGCGCGCCGAGTCGATCGACGGGGTCGAGAAGGACATGGGGTGAGAGCACACCGCGCGGATCGTGAGCGCGCGCCACAGCGTCGAGCGTCCGCAGGCCGCCGGCGCCGATCTCGGCCTCGAGCCAGGGCGCGTGGTAGCTGCCGACGCCATGATGGTGACTGGTCGCCGCGCCGACGGCGGCGATCGCGTCCGAGGCCCGGCGTTTGAGATCGGCCCACCGCTCGACGGCGGCGTCAGCGTCGGCCGGCGTCCGCCAAAAATAGGTGAAGTAGAGCGACGCGCCGTCGAGATAGGCGTGAGAGAGATGGCACAGCACCGGCAGCTCGTGCTCATCGTCGGCGCGGCCGGCGCGCAGAGCCGCGCGGACCGCATCGGCGACCGGCACCAGGCGCGACCAGGGCGCCGCGGTCTCGAGCGTCTCGGTGGAGACGCCGTCATCGAGCAGCGCGTCGCGGAGATAGGGATGGCGGAACCGGTCGCGCTGCCAGGTGCGGCCGGGGCTGGCGCCCAGCCAAACCGGCGCCAGCGGCCGAAGCACGCTACGCGCGCGTTCGAGCGTCTCCTCGACCTCGGCTTCGTCGCCGGCGGCACCCAGCAGCAGGAGAGCCGCATCGTGCGCGACGCCGCGCAGCGCCAGCCAGCCACGCGCCAGAGCGCCAAAGCGGCTCTTGGCCAGGCCGACCGTCATCGCCACCTGCGTCTCCGGCTCGTCGGAGAGGCGCAGCAGCGCCAGCGGTACGCCCTCGCGCACCAGCCGACGGACCCCGTCGAGCGCCGGCTCGAAGCCGCGCATCAGGACCGCCTCCACACGCAGGGTTTCCGGCCGCGGCCGGACACGCACCGCGGCGCGATGGATCACGCCAAAACGCCCCTCGCTGCCGACCCACAGCCGGCGCAGGTCCGGGCCGCCGGCGCTCGGCGGCAGCGGTGGAATCTCGATCCGGCCGGCGGGCGCCACCGCCGAGACACCGGCGACGAGGTCAGCAACACGGCCGTTGCCGAGAGACTCTTGGCCGGATGACGCCGCCGCGATCCAGCCGCCGAGGGTCGACAGCTCGAAGCTCTGCGGGAAGTGGCCGAGCGTCGCACCGCGCCCTCCGTAGGCATCGGCGAGCGCCGCTTCGAGCGCCGGGCCGAGGGTGCCGGCGCCGAAGGTCGCGAGACCCGACACTTCGTCGAGGGCATGCAGGCCGGCCAGGCGTTCGAGATCGAGGGTCAAGACCGGAGCATCACCAGGTGGCGGCGTCACACCGCCGGTCACTGAGGTTCCGCCGCCCCACGGCACCACCCGCACGCCGGCTTCAGAGGCGGCGGCGAGAAGAGCCTCGATCTCGTCGGCAGCTCTCGGCCTCGCGACGGCGTCCGGAAGGCGCGCGACCGTGCCCGTGCGCAGACGAACGAGATCCGGCAGCGCCTGCCCGCGCGCGTGGCGCAAACGGTCGAGCGGATCCTGCGACACGTCGGTCGGACCCAGCTCGGGAAGCTCTGCGGGCGAAGGCGCGCGGAAGGCG